>DHXK01000012.1 GCA_002413665.1 Legionellales bacterium UBA5158
GGTTATTCAGTTTCTTTTTACCCCAACGGAAGAATGGCTGAAAATGTTGAATCTACTAATTTTTATACAACAAAAGAAGAGAGAACCGAAAACGATCACCAATCAGATTACTTCCCAGGTTGCTTTCACGAAAATATTACTCAATGCTTTTCGCACATTGATTATATGACAAAATCTCGTTAGTGAGATAATCGAGGGCGCACCGGCTACGCCTCCAATCCGGCATTGAATAAAAACGAATTATTTTTAAAGCCAACGTGGATAATAAATAATTTGATGCAACAAACTCAACGGTACGAACTAATTTTATCAAATACAAAAAACATTTTAAACACTATATAATCACATGAAAGAAAAACAACTTATTCAGCAAAAAATTGATTACAGCTTAAATATTATTCGACTTGAAAATTTAAGCCTACAATTTTACAGAGCAAAATTAGCACGGCTAAATAATGAAGCTGGCCCCGATTTGATTCCGGAAAATGAAATAAATCACTTTAATAAATAACCTTTAAACCAAAAACCATGAACACTTATGTAAAATTTTGCCCTAATGTTTTTGTCGCATTGTGTACCGAAAAGCACGAAAAAGGCGATACAATAGCCGTAACAACTAAATATGGCAAAGAAAACGATTGTATTGTTTTCAATGAAATTGTAGCTAAGGAAGGTCGTTTTTATTATTCTATTGTCCGGGCGGACGGGTTCAATACTCAAGAATGGGCAAAGAGACGTGCCGAAAAATTACAAACAGCTTCTTTAAATGCTGATAAAAAAAGCGATGAATATTATAAAAAATCTAATAAAGATAGGGGTTTTTTGAGCCTTTCCGAACCGATAAAAGTCGGACATCATAGCGAAAAAGGACACAGAAAAATCATTGAACAGGCACATAATAATATGGGTAAATGTGTAGAATTTAGCGATAAATCAAAGGGATATGATGAACGTGCTGAATATTGGAAATCAAAAGCAAATACTATCAATTTGTCAATGCCGGAAAGTTTAGAGTTCTATGGATTTGAACTTGAAAAAGCAAAAGCAAAGCACGAAGGGTTAAAAAACGGAACTATCGAAAAAAGCCACGGATATTCTTTGACTTATGCAAAAAAAGAAATTAACGAAATTGAAAAGAAATTAAAACTGGCTATAAAATTATGGGCTTAACAACAAAAGAAGCGTTCACACAGCTAACATCTACTAAGGGTTGGTATAAGATAGTAGGAATGAACGTAAACACAGCACGAAGCCACAAAAGGCACTTCAAAGATGGCACAATTAGCCTGACAACTGTTTTTAAATTACTCGAAAAAGCGGGGTATAAGCATAAAACTATTTGGGAAAAATGATTTTTTTGAAAGGGCTGATTTCATTACGAAAACTCATATAGTGCCACCGTGCGGAGACAAATATTTTACCACCCGTTTGCGCTTCTATTTTTACCGCCTGAGAAATGATGCGAAGGTGCGCCATTTTGATAAAACTGATATTCCTCTGCAAAAGTGCCAATTATCATGTAGCGTAAAATATCTACGTAATGACCCCAGGGTTGGTAAGATACCTTTGTTAATGGATCTGTAACTGTTTTCTTGTCAACTCCTCCGTTCTTATCTTCTTTGGTATTTTCAAAATCTAAAATAGCGGTCTTGCAACTGGAATCAACACCAAATGTCATACCTTCTACTTGACCATCCAAAAGTGAATTTACAAAGTCCGCGGACATTCTAACTGACGGATTTGAATTTATCACCCTTCGTGTTGGCTTAAATTCATCTAATTCATTCATAAGTAAACGGAATAAGTCATGCCCTTTTTCTTGCTTTACATCGTCCTTTTTGCTGGTTGCATCACCACCAATGTATAAGTTCTCTTTATGCTTCCATTCGTGCAATTTACGGGTAATTTCACGAGCCATTGCCTTAACTGTATTGTCTGGATTTTTTAAAGCAATCTCGTGTATCATGCGAGGGCTTTTCTGGTCCCGTCCAACCTGAAAGAATCCACACGGAAAATAAGGGTTTACGTTTTCGTCAAATGATAAATAGATGGCCTGTGTCGGGTCGTATGGGTACTTTCCAACGTGGATAGAACTATTCCACTTCTTTAAAAACTCCCCTCCAAATACGATTTTACCCCATTCTCCCAGTACCTCTACTCTGTACCGGTTGTAATTTTTCAACTTCATTGCATCGTATTTCGCAATTAGATTCTCATCACGATAACCAAACGATCCATCCGGGCTTCCTGCTATCCAGTAGTTATCTTCGTAGGTTGTTTTGATTAATACGGTCAAACCGTCTTTAGAACGCTTTATCCAACTATCTTTACAAGGCAGTGAGCATGGCTGGTCTATCCATTCTATCCTATCAATTAAATCTGCTTTTACCCAACTTTTTTCATCTATCGGGTTCCACGTTCCGAAAATCTTTTGCCCAGGCACTCCACGGAGCGACATTTCAAAAGCATCATATTCACCCTGTGTAAATTGGTTCAACTCATCTAATAAAACATAATGAATACCCTCAACGCCTTTTGCCTTTTCTTCATCATCCAATCCTTTCATTACAATAGTTCCTTTATTTGAAATAAAACGCCTGTCCTGAACATCTATTAAGTCC
>DHXK01000231.1:0-1832 GCA_002413665.1 Legionellales bacterium UBA5158
GAAGATTACAGCAATAAGGAATTAAACGCCCTTTTTAAAATCCTATCACCTTACCATTTATTAAAAGTCCCGTTTGCTAATGATAGTAATGAACTGGATGAAAAATTCTATAAAGAATTACTGCACATCATAGGACTTGAAGAGGCAAAAGAAGGCGGTAAAAATATTATTCGCAGGAAAATAGAAAACCGAAATGTTGGTTCGCTCATTGAAAAAGCTATTGATGAACTTAAAACGGAGGGGTTACATAAAGTACCCGACCAAAAAAGTTACGGTGATATTATTGAAGAGCAATATTTTAACATAGCCCTGGAGTTATGTATAACCTGGATCAATAGGATCTTATTTTTAAAGCTATTAGAAGGGCAGCTAATAAATTACCATAAAGGCGATCAGCAATATCGTTTTTTACATAGTGGTTTTATAAATGATTTTGACGAACTGTTTAAATTGTTCCATAAAGTTTTAGCAATAGACGTTCCTAACAGGAACGCAACTATACAGCAAAAGTATAGCCGTGTTCCCTACCTTAACAGTTCTCTTTTTGAAATAAGCGATCTTGAAGATGTAACCATTAAAATAAACGCTATTGATAGCAATGATATACTGGAATACGTAGGCAATGGCACTATACTAAAGGAACAGAAAAAGAAAAATGAGAAATTAAATACTTTAGATTACTTGTTTCAATTTTTAGACGCTTACGATTTTGCAAGCGAGGGAACAGGCGATACCCAGGAAGATAATAAAACCCTTATTAATGCTTCGGTATTAGGAAAGGTTTTTGAAAAGATAAACGGCTATAAAGACGGTTCAATTTATACCCCCGGTTTTATTACCATGTATATGAGCCGCCAAAGCATACGGCTGGCAGTAGTACAGAAATTTAATGATGCCTACGGCTGGGCTTGCAAAGATTTTGCCGACTTAGATAATTATATAGAATATCAACAAGCCGAAGCCCGTAGCAACGCCAATGAACTGATAAATGATTTAAAGCTTTGCGATCCGGCGGTAGGCAGCGGACATTTTTTGGTATCGGCATTAAATGAAATTATAGCAATAAAGAGCGAACTTAAAATATTACAAGACGTTAACGGTAAACGCTTAAAGGAATATAGTATAGACGTTGTAAATGACGAGTTGATAATAACGGATGAAGATAACGACCTGTTTGTTTACAACCCTCAAAACGCGCAAAGCCAGTTAATACAGCAAACCTTATTTATCGAAAAGCAAACCATTATTGAAAACTGCCTTTTTGGGGTTGATATAAACCCTAACAGCGTTAAAATATGCCGCTTGCGTTTATGGATTGAATTACTGAAAAATGCCTATTACAAGCCGGACAGCCATTTAGAAACACTACCGAATATTGATATAAATATAAAATGCGGTAACAGTCTATTAAGCCGATTTTCTTTAGATGCCGATTTAAGTAAAGCACTTAAAAGCATTAAGTACGATGTAAACGCATACAGGGGCTTTGTAAACGATTATAAAAACTGTAAAGACCGAGAAGTTAAGCGGGGATTACAATTGATTATAGACAAGATAAAGGCCGATTTTAGAACGGAGATTGCTAAAAATGACCCCTTGTTAATAAAGTTAAATAAAGCAAGTGGCGAACTTTATAACCTATTATCACAAGTTAAAATATTTGAAGAGGATGCAAAAACAAAAAAAGCTAATAAACTTCGGAAAGAAAAATTAGAAGTTGATATAAATAAATGGACAACCCAAATTGACGAGATAAAAAATAACGCCATTTATAAAAATGCCTTTGAATGGCGTTTTGAGTTTCCTGAAGTTTTAAATAACAACGGCGATTT
>DHXK01000231.1:1905-2535 GCA_002413665.1 Legionellales bacterium UBA5158
ATTATTGGTAACCCACCTTACATTAAAGTACAAGAATTAAAGTATGAGCTTATTGATTTTTATAAAGCCAATTTTAAAGTTGCACTTAAGCGTATTGACATTTCAATAATGTTTTTAGAGTTATCAAAGAAAATTTTAAAAAGTAGTGGTCATGCTGCGTTTATAACTTCAAATCAATTTTTAACTACGGAATATGGTGCTTCAATTAGAAAATTTTTAAGAGATGATTACAGGTTGTTAAAAATGATAGATTTTGGTGATTTGCCAATTTTTCAATCTGCATTAACTTATGTCAGTATATTTATCTTCCAAAATTTAAAGCCTGAAAATTTTGAATATTATAAGGTTAATGATATGCAGGAGGCAGAGAGTGGAGTTTATTATACTCGACAAATTCAGCTTTCCGGGCTTTCTTATGATAACTGGATATTAAGTTCAGATGCAAGTTTGGCGATAATAGAAAAGTTAAAAAGTTATCCCACGTTAGATAATTTTGGCAAGTCTTGGGCAGGATTGTTTACCGGAAAGGACGAATATTTAATGTTTGACAAACATGACATTGAACGGATTGGATTTGAAGAAGGAATAATTTTACCAGTAGTTAGGGCGCAGAATTGCTCGAAATTTAAT
>DHXK01000231.1:2645-3793 GCA_002413665.1 Legionellales bacterium UBA5158
CGCAGAATTGCTCGAAATTTAATTGTAGTCAGCCCAATAAATATGTTATTTATCCGTATAAATATCAAGATGGGAAAACAGTTTTGCTGGAGGAGTCTGAATTAAAAATAAATTTTCCTATTACATACAATTACTTATTAAAACATAAACAGGAGTTAGCAAAAAGAAAAGATAGTCGAAAATCTTTTGACAATAAGAGCAACTGGTTTTCCTTAACAAGATTTGGCCAAAAAAACATTTATAATAAAATTAAAATTGTTTCCCCTGGCGAAGTAAAAGAACATAAATTCTGCATCGACTATTCACAATCGGCGTTCAGTTGCGCAAGGGTATTCGCTATTACAGTTGATGAAGAAAAACTTAATTTGAAATATGTTTTAGGCCTATTGAATTCTAATCTAATTAAATTTTTCATTCAAAGTCGCGCCTCATTAAAAGCTGGAGGTTACTATTCATATTCATCCAATGTTTTAAACCAAGTTCCTATTCACAACTCTGATTTAAAAAGCCAAAATTTAATAGGTTCAATAGTTAATGAAATCATGCTTGGTAAGAAACAAGGACAGCAAACTAAGGATTTAGAGCAGCAAATAGATGTTTTAGTTTACAAACTTTATGATTTAACCCCGGATGAAATTGCCATTGTAGAAGGCATTGTTATAAAAGAAATAAATGAGGCAGTAGAATAAATGAACATGAAAGAACAAAGCAATAATTTATTAATTGCGGTAAAGGAGGTTATTACTCATGCCCGGCTACAGGTTTATAGAATTGCAAATTCCGCTTTGCTCGAAAGCTATTGGAAAATAGGCAAACTAATAGTAGAAGACGAACAGCACGGGAACGATAAAGCACAATATGGCGAAAATACCTTGAAAAGCCTATCCCGGCAGCTTAACAGGGAATTTGGTAAAGGGTTCGACTATACCAACTTAACCAATATGCGGAAATTTTACCTTGTATTTCCGATACTTGACGCAGTGCGTCAAGAATTGAGCTGGACACATTATCGCTTATTATCCCGGTTAGATACTTCCGAAAAGCGAAATTACTATCTCAACGAATCCATTGCTTGTAATTGGAATAGCAGGGAACTTCAACGGCAAATAAATACTTTAGCTTTTGAGTGGGTATTCCGAGGAATGTAC
>DHXK01000135.1:0-2609 GCA_002413665.1 Legionellales bacterium UBA5158
CATTAAACATTTTGCCTAGGCCTAATAACAATTTAGTAAATTGTTTAATTTGATCGCCTTTCAAACCTAAAGAAAAACCTAACTCGCGTGCTTGAAAAGGTAAGACACCTAACATAGGATCGATAGTGACATAAAGAATTTTTTCAGGTGTTTTTTCAGCAACCTTTTCAATTTCTACGCCGCCCTCAGTGGAGGACATGATGACAACGCGTTGTTTTGCGCGATCGATTACTGCGCCTAAATATAATTCTTGTGCGATGTCACAAGGTTCTTCGATTAATACTTGACTGACAGGTTGGCCTTCTTCTGTCGTTTGATAAGTCACTAAACGTGTGCCTAACATTCCTTCAACTGCTTTTGCTAATTCTTCTTTAGTTGAAACAATTTTAACGCCACCCGCTTTGCCTCGACCACCAGCATGAACTTGGGCTTTGACTACCCATTTTTGAGTGGGAATTTTATTAGATGCAGCAAGTGCTTCTGCTAGTGTGGTTGCGACTATGCCAGAAGAAACTGGCAAGCCATATTCAGCTAAAAGTTGCTTAGCTTGATATTCATGTAAATTCATTTTTTTTCCTCGTGATTGTTTTTCCTGGGAAAAGATTACGCTTTCCCCAGACTACTTTTTTGACGCTTTTTTATATTTCTAACAAGAGTCTTGCTGGGTCTTCTAATAATTCTTTGATGGCCACTAAAAAGGAAACGGAATCTTTGCCATCAATAATTCTATGATCATATGAAAGTGCTAAATACATCATAGGACGAATCACAACTTGGCCATTTTCAGCTACGGGGCGCTGATCGATTTTATGCATTCCTAAAATACCACTTTGGGGGGAATTTAAAATGGGTGTTGCTAATAGTGAGCCGAAGACACCACCGTTAGTGATAGTGAACGTACCACCTTGCATTTCTTCCATGGTTAATTTTCCGCTGCGAGCTTTTACTGCATACTCCGCGATTTGAGATTCAATTTCTGCCATGCTCATTTGATCAGCATTCCGTAAAACAGGAACGACTAATCCACGATCGGTAGAAACTGCAACACCAATATCAAAGTAACCATGATAAACAATATCATTGCCATCGATAGATGCATTGACTGCTGGAAAACGTTTTAATGCTTCAACCGCTGCTTTCACAAAAAATGACATAAAACCTAAACGCGTGTTATGTGCTTTTTCGAATTTGTCTTTATAACGATTTCGCAGTTCAATAACTTCTTGTAAATTGACTTCATTGAATGTGGTAAGCATGGCAGTATTTTGTTTTACTTCAAGTAATCTC
Organism: Legionellales bacterium UBA5158; assembly: GCA_002413665.1. Taxonomy (GTDB): domain Bacteria; phylum Pseudomonadota; class Gammaproteobacteria; order DSM-16500; family DSM-16500; genus UBA5158. Next base: position 1,288 of record DHXK01000135.1, read on the forward strand.
TCAGCAATACGTGCGCGCATGCGTGTCATGGGAACACGTTTTTCTATACGTGAGCCAGAAGCTGAGCTGGAGTCTTGGGTGACAGCTGTCAGTAGATTTTCTTTGGTAATTCGTCCGCCTTTACCCGTGCCTTTTACATTTGAAACATCTATATCATGTTCTGCAACGACTCGGCGTACTGAAGGGCTTAAAGTCGCAGCTGAGGAAGTTGTGTCAGAAGATTGTTTTTTCACTTCTTCTTTAGTCTCGGCTTTAGGTGCTTCACTTTTTTCAGCAGGTGGTGCTTTTGCAGCATTGCCCGCTTCTATGATTGCAATGATTTGATTCGCTTGTACGATATCACCCGTTGGTTTTAAAATTTCTTTTAAAATTCCATCAGCTGGTGCGGGCACTTCAAGCATAACCTTATCTGTTTCAAGGTCCACTAAGTTTTCATCACGGGATACTGCATCCCCTACTTTTTTATGCCATGTTGAAATCGTTGCATCAGCAACGGATTCGGGCAACATAGGAACTTTTACTTCAATTGCCATTGGATTTTCCTTTTACAATTAATCAAATTAAAAAGTGCTAGTAAGTGCTTCAGTCACTAATTTTTCTTGTTCTTTTAAGTGCACTGATAAGTATCCAACAGAGGGAGAGGCTGCAGATGGACGACCTGCATAATTTAATTTTTGACTCTTCTCCAAACATTCTAGTAAATAATGTTGTGTAGCATACCAAGCGCCCTGATTCTTAGGTTCTTCTTGACACCAAACAATATTATCTACGTGAGGATACGATTTTAAAACTTGCTGTAAACTTGTCTGTGGAAAAGGATACAGTTGTTCAATACGAATGATGGCAACGTTATTCAAGGAATCCTTGCGTCTTTTTTCTAGCAAATCGTAATACACTTTGCCACTACATAAAATAACGCGATCGACTTTTTTGGCGTCTATCACATCAATTTCAGGTATCACTAATTGAAACTCACCCTCGGCTAAATCATCTAAGGTTGAGACTGCAAGTGGATGACGTAATAAACTTTTTGGTGTCATTACAATTAAAGGCTTACGATAAGGACGTATCATTTGGCGTCGTAACATATGAAAGCATTGTGCTGGAGTCGTTGGGACACACACTTGCATATTGTTCTGCGCACACATTTGTAAAAAACGTTCCAAGCGTGCAGAGGAATGTTCAGGTCCAGCCCCTTCATAGCCATGGGGTAAAAACATAGTTAATCCACACAATCTTCGCCACTTTTGTTCACCGGAACTAATAAATTGATCTATGACAACTTGTGCACCATTCACAAAATCACCAAACTGTGCTTCCCA
>DHXK01000135.1:2756-3035 GCA_002413665.1 Legionellales bacterium UBA5158
TCACCAAACTGTGCTTCCCAAATGACTAAATTATTAGGTTCAGCAGATGCAAATCCATATTCAAAAGCTAAGACAGCTTCTTCGGAGAGTAATGAATCTATCAGATTAATTTGAACCTGGTCGGGTTTAATGTGGCTGAGTGGGATATAAACTTCATCGGTATTTTGGTCATGTAAAACTGCATGTCTATGAGCAAATGTGCCTCTACAAGCATCTTGACCACACAAACGAATCGGATAACCTTGATCTAATAAGGTGGCATAAGCCATGGTTTCAGCA
>DHXK01000071.1 GCA_002413665.1 Legionellales bacterium UBA5158
CATAAGACCGTAGAAGAGCCAAATTTTTTACGTATTTAAGATTTCCTTAAGACTTTTTTAACATTTGGTATGGCAAAATAATAAACAGGAAGCTAAATTGGGAGATCGCGGTATGCAATCAACTACTAAAATTGACGCTAGCCTAAAAGAATACGCAACACAGAAAATTCAAGCCGATATACTCGAAGGAGCCATGGGGGCATTTAAAAGTGGAAATACCATTATCGCTGCGGGGCTAGGCATAGGAGCTGCCGCCATTGCGGGGACAGTATTTGCTACTAATGAATATAATGAACATAAGAAAAAAAGTCATTTACGTCAAATAAAAGAAATTGAAGCGATAAGAGGTAGGCGTTTAAAGTTAATTCTACCCGGAACCACTCAAGAAATTCCCCTATGTTGCATTTTTCAATTTGATAAAGACAACCCTGACAAGGCTAAATCGTCGAGCTTCAGTAAAGAAGAATTATTACAACTAGTAAATGCAAGAGCACCGATTGATATAGCACTCAGCACTTATTCCGATGCCATCACCTCAGCCATGCAACAAATCTATGCATTTTATTTAGCACGTTTAGAAAGGAAAAATTATTTTAAGCGGGGAACCGAAGACGATATCACCTCGGCAGTACTAAGATATTTAATTCGTATGTTACATGATTATGGCAAAAAATTTGAAGGTTATTCTCGCTCAATTTTAATATTAAATGGGATACAAGGATTTATAAATGAGTTTTCCCTTTTACATAACGAAAACAGTGAAAGACATTCTCGCTTACAATCTGTATGTAACAAAATAAGCGAAGCAATCACAGAACTATCTCAACATAGCAAAAAACTTTCTTTAGATGAATTGATTGGTGAAGCCTGGCCAGATTGTGACGAAGTCACCCGCAAAATGATGATTAATTTCACCAAGCTTATTACCCCAACTGATCAGTGGACTTACATTGATAGAGCTTGGGATCCTCTATTGATTTCACAGGGCATTATCCAGCCTGAATTTGAAGATGGACACTGGGGCACACATAGAAGGGCTGTTTTTTTATTAGTATCAGCCTTCTCTGACAATTTAAAAAAAATATCGACTAACTTTTATAAAGCTAAAAGTAACCAAGATCTCTTTAGTGAATCGATTGAAGAAGGTGACGAACATAATTTAAAAATAAATGGATTCACTGAAAAACAAAAAATTAAATCCTATGAAGTCTTACAAGAAGCCTGTCACAACTTTATCACGATGACAGCAAAATTAAAAAAATCTTATTCAGCCAATGCTGCACTCATACCAATATCGGATCCTATACAGTTAGAACAAAGAGCTGGATTATTACATGATTTTAGTAATTTAATTAATCAAATGGTGTCATGCATAAAATTATTTTTCAGATTATCAAAATATTCTAAAGCAATGGGAGAATTATTTGTTACCAATCCTAACAATGGTCAATTTATATTTGATGTTTTGCTCGCACTAGGCGAACTAGTGGGTAACAATATTAATTCACTAGAATTTGAATTTACAAAGATTTCAGAAGGATTTAAAAATGCATCTCTTGCACCTGCGCAACGAGATTTGCTTGATGACATTAAACAAAATCTTGTTACGGCAAGAACACAGCTCGGGGCTTCTATCGAAAGAATATTAAAACATAGAAATATTATTAATTACACACAAGTCAAAACGCAAATAAATTTGGATGATCATACTTTATTAGCTATCGCTCACAACGTAGCACTCACTCATGGAATTGACCATGGTCATAGAATATTAGGTCATAAACCAGTAGAAAATCAAAATCATAATTCTCATGAAAACATATCAGCAGATGAAGAAAAATATCCAGCTTCTTCGCCTCAATCTAACCCCAGCCCTCCCCCTATAGAAAATCATTTTATTGCACCAGCAATAGTCAGCATAGGAAATATAGATGACAAATTTAAAACTATAAACGAAAAATTAATGACCTTACCTTCAGACAACGTGAGAGCACCATATGTCTCGATATTAAATGCACTGACTCAGCTACGAAATAAAGCGCAAGAGATGCAAGAAGAACCGACTTTGACAAGAAAAACAAAAGCAATAAAAATAAAAGAATTAACGTTTAACTCAGCTAATCAACTATTAACTCTTTTAAATGAGAATAATCCTAAATTAAATACTTTACAAAAAATGTTATCGGATATACGAAGCCCAAGCAATATACTCATAGATGAACATAATACTTTTTATGGAAGATTTTTTAATTTTAATACTGCTAGCCGCAAAAAAGTTAATAAATTGGCTGAATCGTGTGAGAGCATGATTAAATCGAAATTCAGTTTTAGTTTAGATAGATAATAAAACCAATAATTATTTTCAAATAACTTCATTAGGGTCAATGTAACTGTATGTTGACACTAATGAAGCCGCACAAAAGCCCGTAAAATCATCACTTAGATATCTTAGACTAAAAATTATTCATTTCATTTATATAGCCATATCATGACTTTCTTAAGTCTTTGTTAAGTATTTAGTAGTTACTATAAAGAAACCAATGATGATGGGAACGACTTATGTTCAGTCAAGTATCGAATGGAAGACAAAAAACAGTGAATGAACGTGCTTTTGCATCATTCTCACCAGTCCAACTTATAGAGTTGTACAAAATATTAAATAAATACACAGCTGAAAATGGTGAAAAATCACCAGCTTATGGTTATCTACTTTCTTGGACAGGGTTAGTGAAAACTAATCAATGTTATGCAACACAAGCTAAAAAAATTATTGAAGATACGCTTTTCAAAGAAACATTTCTTGAGTTAGTTGTTCTAGACAAAAAAATATTAGAAAAACAACCTTATAACTATTCTTTAGCGAATGAGGTTTATCATGCTTGGCGTGATCTGTCTCATTTGTTGGCGAGCATGCCTACTGAAGCAGTCACACCATTTTTTGGAAAAGGCAGCGAAACACGCAAAGCTATTTCAGAAACTGTGACCCACTATCAAAATCAATTAATTCAGAACGAACTACCTTACCTTATTGATGATGAGAAAATGGAGCTAACTAATATCA
>DHXK01000083.1:0-10667 GCA_002413665.1 Legionellales bacterium UBA5158
GTCAGATGTGTATAAGAGACAGGGATAGTAACGTTTATAAGCTTCTTGAAAATAAACACCCGATAACGCATGTTGCTTTAATTTCGCAGCAGCATCTGGTGAAATACCACGCTTAATATAAACAAATTCTCTATGCTTATTTTTTTCTTTTAAAATTATTTTTTTAATCTCAGCCGCAGATATACCAAGAGATTGGCTAACAATTTTGAGATCTTGATCTGTGAGTGAAAAATCTTGAGGGTTGATCCATACCGAATAAACAACGGTGCTAACCGCTAAAGGAGAGCCATTCCTATCCGTAATAATACCTCGGAAAGCTGGAGCGCTCACCGTTCGCAAAGCACGCAGATCACCTTGGCGTTGCAAAAAATTTCGGTTAATAAGCGATAAATCTACAATTCTTATTGTTAATCCCAGCACTAATAAAAGTATTAAAACAATCGCTAAGTAAAAACGACTAGGGATAAATGTTGCGTTTAATCTAGATTTCAATCGCTATATCATCCCTAACACAGGTTGCTAATAAGCCGTTTTGCAACTAGGCCTGTGAACATTGGTTTAGATATCTGGTGAAGTGTTAATAACAACAATTGATTTGGCTTCTGGTAATACCATTTGGTATTGTCGTTCCGCAATTTGTTGAACACGTGCCGGCATCATCCATGTGCTTTTTTCTAAAAGTAATTGCGCCCACTGAACGTGTAATTGATTCTGATCCTCCAGAGCTTGCTCAAAGCCAGAATTCAAACCACGTGTCACATTTGTGACGTATACCATGCCTAATGCAGAGGTCAAAAGCGCTAAGATCATTATGACACTTGTTAACTGAGCTCGAGTAAAAAAAAGTGAGAAAGCCCATCCACGTGATAATGTACCTTGATTTAGTAAGCGAGCCGCCGCATTCATAATAGCTTCTCCGCAATTCGTAAAACCGCACTACGTGCCCGTGGATTAAAAGCGATTTCCTTAGGACTTGCCTTGATAGCACGACCTAAACGTTTAAGTCTTGGTCGTAACATATCATTATGGATAGGCAACCCTTTGGGGAAATCACCGCCTCGTTCATGATATTGTATAAAACGTTTAACAATACGATCTTCTAGAGAGTGAAAACTAATCACTAACAAACGTCCACCCAAGGTTAGCGCCTCTAAACTTTGATCTAGTACTTGTTTTAGATCGTCAAGTTCATGATTAATCGCAATGCGGATTGCTAGAAAACTGCGAGTAGCAGGATGCTTATGCTTTTCCCAACGAGGAATGGCAGCCGATACAATATCAGCTAATTCTTTTGTGGTGGTGATGGGATTTATTTTTCTCTTTTCAACAATCGAACGAGCTATACGACGTGAAAAACGTTCCTCGCCATATTCCCATAAAACATTCGCAAGCTCTTCTTCTTTTATTTGAGCAATCCATTGTGCTGCATCTAATCCTTGGGAAGAATCCATTCTCATATCCAACTTTCCATCGCGCATAAAACTAAAGCCGCGCTCAGCTTCATCTAATTGAGGTGAAGAAACACCCAAATCAAAGAGAATGCCTGTCAGCTTACCTATCCAATCTTGATTTTTTAGAATTTTTTCTAAGTTAGCAAACGAGCCGTGCTGAATCATAAATCGAGGATCATCTGCAAAACGTTGTTTTGCAAAGGCAACTGCAGAAGGATCTTTATCTAAAGCTATTAAACGGCCAGCAGAATTTAATTGATTTAAAATGGCTTGTGAATGCCCTCCACGGCCAAATGTGGCATCTACGTAAAAACCGTCAGGTTGTATCACAAGTCCCTCGATTACCTCGTCTAACAAGACAGGTAAATGAGTGCCACCTTCTTCATTCATTCGACAAGCCGCCATATATAAAACCTCTCAACGAGGGTTACGATTACAAGGATAAGGATTTCATCTCTTCTGGTAATTCAGAATCTGCATTTGATTCTTCATCCAGCCATTGAGTACGCCTTTCTTCCCAATGTTTTTCATCCCACAATTCAAACTTTTTGCCCTGGCCTACTAACATTGCATGCTTTGTGATACCAGCATAGTCACGCAAAAGGGGGGGCAATAAAATACGGCCATGGGTATCAATTTCTGCTTCTGTAGCATGCCCTATTAATAAACGCTGTATACGTCGTGCAGCTTTATTAAAGCTAGGCAAAGCTGCTAATTTTTTCTCTATTTCTTCCCAAGAGGCGAGAGGATACAAAAGCAGGCAGCGTTCTTCAGTGTCGATTGTCATGACAATACTGCCGCGATTGTCTTGTTGAAGACTGTCACGATAGCGCGAAGGCATTACCATCCTGCCTTTGGCATCAATATTGACCCCGTTGACTCCTCGAAACACGTCAGCCTCCAATTGCAGGAAAACTTACACCTTTCCGTATAATCAATATACCACTCTTTCCCACAATAAACCACTTTTTACCACAAAAGATTCACGTAGGCGCTTGATAAAACTAGAGCTTCCCACTTAGGGATTGTACTTAGGGCTCTAATAAATTTGCGATAAAAAGAATTGAGCTGAATAAAAAAAGAAGAGTCAACCGATAAGCCGGGTTCTGTCGTGGACAACCATTTATCTGGGATGTTTGTCGCCAAACACCTCAAGCAACCTACCCGAGCTTAGTGTGGGTCACACTGTATGAGCATCAAAGATACTCACGTAAGCTCCTATTTGGTCTTGCTCCGAGTGGGGTTTACCTTGCCACAATTGTTGCCAATTGCGCGGTGCGCTCTTACCGCACCTTTTCACCCTTACCGAGTATAAATACAAGGCGGTATATTCTCTGTGGCACTTTCCGTAAGCTCACGCTTCCCAGGCGTTACCTGGCACTCTACCCTATGGAGCCCGGACTTTCCTCCATCTGCGTTAGCAAACAGCGATTGCCTCGGTCAACTCTAGGCAGTAGAATATCCTAATTAGCTGAATATGGGTAGGATTTAATCTAAGAATTGAGTTTATTATTTGTTATTTTAAGCGCGAGGTTATAGACAGTATTTTTCTTCTGACCTGTTATTTTAGTGACTAATTCAACTGCCTGCTTTAAAGGCAATGAATCTAATAAAATGGTAAGCATGTCAGAAAAACTTTCTTTGTTTAGTTGCAAATCCTCTTTTATGCCCTCAACGATGACAACCATTTCACCACGCTCTTGGTTCGTGTCTGATTTTACCCACTCTATTAACTGGCCTAAGCTGCCCGAGGTAATAGTCTCATATATCTTTGTTAATTCGCGACCAATAACAGCTAATCTGCTTTCTGTCCAAATAACTTGCATCGCTTCTAAAAGATCGAGAATACGGTGAGGTGACTCATAAAAAATCATCGTGCGTGTTTCATTGGTAAGTGCTTGCAATCGCTGCAATCGTGGGCCTGATTTGGCGGGCATGAAACCCTCAAATACAAACCTGTCTGTTGGCAACCCTGCCACACTTAAAGCTGCTATGGCCGCACACGCTCCTGGTATAGGCACTGTTTTAATGCCGGCTAAACGTGCCTCACGAACCAAATAATATCCTGGGTCACTGATTAGAGGCGTTCCAGCATCACTAATTAGCGCGATGGTCTCTCCTTTCTCAAGCCGTTCTAACAACTTTTTTGTTTTTTCTCTTTCATTATGCTCGTGCAAAGCTATGATGGGCGTATTTATTAAATAATGTCGCAGTAATGGCTGACTGTGTCGGGTATCTTCTGCGACTATGCAATCAACCGTTTTTAAAACCTCAATCGCACGTAAAGTGATATCTTGCAGGTTACCAATTGGAGTTGCCACCACATACAGAATGCCCAAACTATTTATATTCATAAGCTAAAATGTTATCTTCTAAGTTAAAATAATGCCAAGATACTAGTGAAAAAAATTCTCAACAAAGCTAAAAATTACTCGCGCCTATGCTCCCTCATATGAACCAAAAAATCCAGAATTTTGACATGAAATTCTGAATTATCTAGAAGAAACCTACAAAATCCCCTCAGCGAGAATCTATCTAAAATTTATCTTTCATACCAAAAATCATCTTCACACACTTGGACCTATTACATAATGGACATTACTAGCTCAATTCAAATTGGTCAGCAAGCAGAAGACGAAGCTTGTCAGTATCTCAAGAAACAAGGCTACAGCCTTATCACACGAAATTATCGATGCAAACGCGGGGAGATTGATCTAATTATGAAAGATAAAACAACCATAGTCTTTATCGAAGTCCGAGTTCGCAATAATTTGCGCTATGGGGACGCTTTAGCCAGCGTAGATCTACGTAAACAAAAAAAACTCACTATTACAGCAACTCACTATTTGTGTCAACAAAAGTGGTTTAATAAAGTTAATTGTCGATTTGATGTAATTGGAATAAGCTATAGCCAGACAAAGGCATCTATAGAATGGATTAAAAATGCCTTTCCCGCTTACCACCTCTAAGACACCATATAACCTATGAATAATATATTACACCGAATTAACCATAACTTTAGTGAAAGCATTCAAACCAAAATTAATTCTGCGGATACACTCGTAGAAATAATTGGAGCTGCTTGTCAAAAAGTAGTGCAATGCCTGTTAGACGGAAATAAAATCTTAAGTTGTGGCAATGGCGGGTCCCCCTGTGACGCCATGCATTTCTCATCTGAAATGTTAAATCGTTTTAAACACGAAAGACCTAGCTTACCTGCTATCGCACTCACTGCCGATATAGCCACACTGACTTCCATCGCCAATGATTATAGCTATGACGATATTTTCGCAAAACAATTACGAGCCTTGGGTCAATCAGGCGACATGCTTTTGGCTATATCCACCAGTGGTAACTCTGCAAATGTTATTAATGCAATTAAAGCTGCTCAAGATAAACAAATTACTGTCCTTGCTCTGACAGGCGGAGATGGAGGTAAAATAGCAGGTGCATTGCAAGAACATGATATCGAAATTAGAGTTCCTGCTTTTGAAGTCGCACGCATTCAAGAAGTCCATTTATTTATTATCCATTGCATTTGCGATATTGTTGATTACCAATTATTTGGTCACGGAGAGCTAGCTACATGAAAAAAATTATTACCTTTATCGTTATTAGTCTTTCACTGCAAAGTTGTATATTTGCGGTAGGAGCAGCAGCAGGTGCAACAATAGCTGCTGTTGTTTACGACCACAGAAAAGTCGAACAAGTCGTTGGGGATCAAAAAATTACAAATAACGCAATTGATAAAATAAATGCGATTCCAGGTATACGTGAAGAAAATCATATTAACGTGACCTCCTTTAATCAAGTTGTCTTATTGACTGGTGAAGTAACTACTCCACAGTTACAACAACAAGTAGAAGAAGCCGTTAAATCCTCAGGTGACATAGAAAAAGTTTACAATCAGCTTGCAGTTAGAGACCCTATTTCTACATTGACTCGTGGCAGCGATTCATGGATTTCTACTAAAATCAAAACTCAAATGTTAGGTATGAAAGGATTAAAGTCAGGCTCAATTAAAGTGATCACAGAAAACGGTACTGTCTACTTAATGGGATTAGTTAATCATGAACAAGCTGACAATGCTGCAGACATAGCACGCGAAGTAATAGGAGTTCAAAAAGTAGTAAAAGTTTTTCAATATAAAGATAACTAATAAAAATCTTATCTATCATTTAGAGTTAATTAGTTAAATAGATGATTAAGAAAAAGGATATTATGATGAAAAGAAGTATTCTTATACTTTCTGGTATTGTCACTGGAACACTATTACTTTCAAGCTGCACTAATGTAGCAATGTCTGGCGCCTCTGCTGTGTATAATAGAAATAGCTTGCAAAGTTCATTTACTGATCCGTATACGGGTATGCAAGTAGATCATGCTTTATTCTGGGGATCTAATCGATTTAAAGAAAGCAATATTTCTATTGATACTTTTAATGGTGAAGTTTTATTAACCGGACAAATCCCTACTGCATCTTTACAAAAAGAAGCTACTGAATTGGCTTCTAAAGTGCGAGGGGTGGACCATGTTTACAACATGACAAAAAGAACAAATCCTATTTCTGCACTAACTCATGCAAGCGATACATGGATTACTGCAAAAATAAAATCACAACTTATAGCAAACAATGACATAGACCCAACAAAAATTAAAGTCGTAACAGAGGATGGAACAGTATTCTTAATGGGGCTTGTTTTACCTGAGCAAGCCACAATAGCAATTGATATAGCGAGATCAACAGATGGCGTTGAGAATGTGGTCACCCTATTTTCTTACATAAGAATCAGTAAAAAATTATAATCCTAAGTTCGGTAATTGAAATCATGTAAAACGACCAAAGGCAAAAACGCGTTAGATCCGCAACATGTTATCGTTTAACAGATTTCAATTACCAAATTTATAATTATTTATACTGACTCAAAAATTCTCGCATAGCACTATTGACAATAGGCTTATGCAATACTTGTGCCACTCCCGCACTTAAGCATGCTAACCGCTCTTCTTCACCAGCAAAACCGGTTAATGCCACAATAGAAGTATTAGTTAGATTTTTTTTATTTAAACTATGCAGATGTCTAATCACATCGAAGCCAGAAATATCTGGCAACCCAATATCTACAAATATAACGTGATAACTGGAATCATTATCCACTTTTTCAACCGCAGCTTTTCCGGTAGCAACTATGTCCACCGTACACCCTAATCTTGTTAACATGTGCTCATGCACTCGTTGCACGACTAAATCGTCTTCTACTAATAAAACATTTAATTTTTTCATGATATCCCTATTTTTTATTATCCTGTGATGCACTCCAATGTTCCCAAGGTGCATTCTCATCAATTTGTTCTTGTTGTAATGAGAAATCAGCCACAAAACAAAACACTGATCCTTTTCCAACTTTACTAGTAACACTAATGCTTCCCTTTAAAAGCTCTACTAATTTTTTCACAATTGACAAACCCAAGCCTGTTCCTTGACGGCTACTTTTACGCGTATAAGCATTTTCAACCTGAGAAAAACGATCGAAAATAAAATTTAATTTCTCAGAAGGTATCCCTATTCCGGTATCCTCCACCAAAACTTCTAAGGATATAAAGCTTTCGGCTTGTTTCAATGTACGGACTTTTATTTTTACCTGTCCAGTCTCAGTATATTTAATTGCATTACCTATCAGATTAGTAAAGATGTGCCTCAATACTCGATAGTCACTTATAATATTTTTTGTAATTCTTGATTCGTAAACAACAACTAAATCTAATTTTTTTTCGGTAGCATTTGCACTTAAGATATTGCTAATTTCATCAATTAGAAATTTCAAATCTAAAGGCGAAGAAAATAATTCAAATTTATTTGCTTCCAGCTTGGCAAAGTCGAGAATATTATCGATAGTCGAAAGTAAATAATTGCCAGAATTATAAATAATTTTTCCAAACTCATTAACTTCTTTTAGCGTAACATCATCATCAACTAACATACTCGCTGTGCTAATAATTCCAGTTAAAGGAATTCTTAATTCATGACTCATTAAGGCAAGAAATTGAGTTTTCGCGTGACTAGCTTCTTCCGCTCTTTGCTTTGCTTCTTTTAATTCTGTGATATCAAGAGAGTTACAAATAATACCTATAATATTACCGTGCTCATCTCGAAGAGGAGATTTAATACTGGAAAAATATAATCTTTCACCACTTTTTAAAACAACAGTTTCTTCAAGCTCAATAGTTTTATCAAACTCTATGACCTCAAGATCAACTCTCCTCAGAGCATCTGCCATTTCTGGCCAAACATCATAATCAGTTTTGCCGATTATATTAGCTCTAGACTCAAGATTTCCTTTTTGTATAACTGCATTATTACATCCAATATATACTCCATGAATATCTTTCCAGTAAACGCTACCGGCTATTCCATTTATAAAAGTTTCTAATCTATATAATAAATTATTCTTATACTCAGCCTGTATTACGCTCATAAAGCACTAACTCATTTACAATAAAATCCATATTATTTGCGCATTCCAAAACTCATTGCGCTACCGCTTGCTGCTGCTGGAGTATATTCGTCGCCCACTGAATGTTCTGAAATATAAGCTTCAGTCAATCTTTCTTTGAATGGTTCCCAATATTTTTTAGTTGCTTTTGGATCTTTAATCCATTCACTAAATACTTCCAGTTGGCCTTGAACTGTTAATTTATAACTTCTGGGTGAGGGCGTGTGATCCGCTTTTTTCCAGCCTTGGATCATCTCATAACATTGCAATATTGCTTGTGCCTTTAAGCCACGTATAACTTGTATATCGTGCACTGGAACCGATTTATGAGTTCCATCAAAATTAATTGGCATTCCACCTTTTACAACTAATAAAGGATTACCAAATCCATTTTTAAATAATCTATCACTCAATGGATTAAACGTAATGCCTCTGTGAGTGCTTTGAATGTATGAAAGCAAAGAGTGAAATTCTGAATCTTTAGACGAGCAGCTAATTAAAATTTTAGGCGTTCGAATCGCTTGAAACATCTCATCTTTATCCGCCGTAATATCTTTACCCGTACATCCAATGATAATGTCAGCATTAGCAAGTGCTGTTAAATTTTTAACAGGAAGTATCGTTATGTCATGAATTCTTGCTAACTCTTGAATATCTTGATGCTTAGTCGCATCTGTATCAAAGATAATGAAATGTTTATTTCCTCTTTGAATAAGACGGTTCAAAACAGCTTTTCCTATATGCCCGTAACCCACTATCCCATAACAAAGCGTACTTCCGCTTTCAACAGATGGATCCATTTTTGCAAAATAATCAATCATTTCTTTTCTTGAAGTTTCAGATTTTTCTTTTTCTACTAAATCTAACTCTAATTTACCATTTTGAATTAAAGAAAGCTTTTCAACTAGTTTGTCGGCAACTATCTCTGCAATCATTGGGGGCTCTACAAGCCCTTTAATGGCTGACGAAGCCACTTGGATAGTTGAATATTGAGTTGCTTGAGCAGATGCAATGCCTGATGATGTTTGCTCTATTCCCATTATGCACTTATGATTTCTTCGAATCTTTGCAGGCATCTTTGCTAAAACATGGCCTCCATCATCTAAAACGATCACTCCTTCCAATGGATTAAGCTTTTTAAGACGATCTGATACTTTTGCCCACATCTCACGAATATCATCTTCATAAGCATCCACAAACCTTCCTAAAGAATCTTGTTCTGAAGTAGGAATATGCTGTACACCTAAACTTTTTAACCATTCAATAACTTCAATATTATTGGAATAAGATTTTCCCACGATAAAAATATTTTCACCTTGGCCTCCTAGATCCATAATCCATTTAATTAAACTTGCGGTTGAACTTAACAAATGCTGACCACAAACAAAAATAAAATTTTTAAAGTTTGGTTTTAATTCTGAAGATTTTGCAGACGCTAACAATGCATCAAGTACAGGTAATCTAGGAATGCGTAACTGCACACTTAATAATGATTCTGCGGCAGAATGCTTGATAGGAGGAGAAGAAGACCTCACTAACATAGTATTTAATTGTGAATTACCAGTTAGACTCTGGATATTATTAGCTTGTGAAACATCCTTGGTGTTGGCACCCTGCTTCCCAAAAAAAGTATACATGTCTGTCATTGAAAGAGATCGCTGTCGATCAGAGTTTCGGGTATAAGCCATAGTTTTGTGTGCCAAATAGATTTAATATAATTATGAGATACGGTTCTACTTATGGTCTGATAATACTACAAAACACGAGAGGACTCTAGGGAAGGAAAGATATTGCGAGATTTTTTTTACAAGATCAGCTTTTGTGTGGAACATCTAGGCTCGGCATTTAAATTCTATAAAATAGTAAAGCGCGTATAAAATTACTCCATCCTCTTATTTTAAAAAAGAAGATGGATAAACATTATTCAACAAGCGTAAGATGAGACTTTCTTTTCGTTTCAGGAGCAGTTGATTCTGCTTGTGGGATGACAGCAACTTCTTCCCATGCTTCACCACTATCTTCTTCTACATCAAAAAACATTCCCTGGCCATTTTCTTCTGCATAAATGGCTAAAACAGCCCGTATAGGAACCGATATTAGATGAGCAATGCCAGAGAAAGACGCCTTAAATTCCACTAAGTTGCTATTTATTTTAAGATCGCGTATTGCATCAGGTGAAATATTTAAAATGATTTCACCGTTCTCAATATATTCTTGCGGAACGTTACAGCGAGGAAAAGTTGCATCTACAACCAATAGTGGAGTGCATTTACAATCCACGATCCATTCATTAAAAGCACGAATTAAATAAGGTTTATTAGAAAGCATAACGCTCCTTTTAAGCTGTCTCTATGTTTGTCGATTTTCTTAAATCTTGCTCAGCTTCAGTTAAACTTGCTTGAAAGGAATCTCGTTCGAAAACACGTTCAGCATACTGAAGGACTGGCTTAGCTTCTGGTGGCAAAGTAATACCCCATGCAGGTAATCGCCACAAAATTGGGGCTATACAGCAATCAACCAAAGTAAAATCTTCATTTAGGAAATAAGCTGAGTTAGCAAATACCGGCACTAACTTCACTAAATAATTTTTTAATTCTTTACTAGCATGTTGAACTTCTTCAGGTTTACCTGTTTCAATTTGGCGTACCAATGAACTCCATTCACGATCAATACGATAAATCATCAAACGTGTTTTAGCTCGAGCCACAGGATAAACTGGCAT
>DHXK01000083.1:10728-12443 GCA_002413665.1 Legionellales bacterium UBA5158
GAGCCACAGGATAAACTGGCATTAAAGGTGGGTGAGGAAATCTTTCATCAAGATATTCCATTATGATATTGGCATCGTATAGAACTAGCTCACGATCAACCAATGTTGGTGCATTACCATATGGATTTAGCTCTAATAAATCCTCGAGCTTTTCATTAGAATCGGTATTAATAACATCAACAGCAACACCTTTTTCCGCTAAAACAATACGGGCACGATGACTAAAAATATCCATAGAACCGGAATATAAAGTCATGATCGAACGTTTATTGGCAACTATTGCCATCTGAATACTCCTCAGTAACATATTATTATTCAGCGTAACCAACCTACTTCAAGATAAAAAGCACCTTCAAGCTTTAATCTTAACATGAGCGTCTATTTAAGCTTTTACATAACATGTTTGAACTGGTTGGGAATCTTAGGGATCAAACCTAAGCTAACAGATGTCAAAGCTAGCCATAGTGTAACGACTATTTAACTATCCGCTAATTGTAGTAAGATTCTTCCATGTTTTTAATAAACAGGTAATTGAAACAAAATCATATCGCGCTGAACGACAAATGAATTGTTTACCCAAATAATAAAAGTGCAGTCCTCTACCAACCTGAAGATGACATTCACATTCAGGTTGTGCAGTTTTACAATTGCTTTAACGCTTAGAGAATTGTGTTCCTTTACGCGCTTTTTTCAAGCCTACTTTTTTACGTTCAACTTCTCTGGCATCACGAGTTAAGTAACCTGCTTTACGTAAAATTTTACGTAAAGAGTTTTCACTCATTGGATCAACACCATTAGCTTCATCATATTTCAATAATGCTCGTGAAATACCGTGACGAATTGCGCCAGCTTGACCACTTGTACCACCACCCCTAACAGATATAGTAATATCGAATTTATCGTGTAAATCCGTCGCATCTAAAGGCTGGCGAACGATCATTCTAGCAGTTTTACGGCCAAAATATTGGTCTAGTGTTAATGTGTTAATAATTATATTACCGGTGCCTGGCTTTAAATATACTCTCGCCGTTGAGCTTTTGCGGCGACCAGTACCGTAACAATTTTGTTTAGCTGTTGCCATATGCTATTTATTCCGTATCAATTTCAAGTGACTGTGGTTGTTGTGCACTATGTGGGTGCTCAGCTCCTGCATAAACTTTTAATTTACGGTACATTGCACGTCCTAATGGATTCTTAGGTAACATGCCTTTAACCGCAATTTCAAGAATGCGTATTGGGTTCTTAGCAAGTAACTTTTCAAAAGTTATTTCTTTCAAACCGCCAGGAAAACCTGAATGGCTGTAATAAACCTTATCTTTAGCTTTATTCCCAGTCACCTTAATTTTCTCGGCATTAACAATGACGATAAAGTCCCCAGTGTCAACATGCGGAGTATACTCAGCCTTATGTTTACCGCGCAAGCGCAGTGCAACCTGAGTAGCCAATCTGCCAAGAGTTTTACCCGCGGCATCCACCACAAACCAATTATGTTCTGCTGTTTCATTTCTAGCGCTGTACGTTTTCATTTGACTCCTACTCCATGATGGGAGTAATAAAACTTAATAAAAATACCCAAGATCAAAAGATGAAGAATTCTATAGTAATACCCTCAAACAAGCAAGTGTTCTCTTCTTCCTCTGCAATAACCTTAGAAAACCTAAGAAAAGTGGCTTAAAGGCTAGTTTTTCGCTGAAATTTTGCAAAAAAACTCGCAA
>DHXK01000083.1:12470-30119 GCA_002413665.1 Legionellales bacterium UBA5158
TGTTAGCGGTGCATCTTTGACTTTTAACATGAGGAAACAACAATGGCTGCTAGAAAGAAAGCTACTGCCAAATCAACAGGGAAGGCTGTAAAAGGAAAGTCAGTTCCAAAAGCTGCTCCAAAAAAGATGGCTTCGGTCACGGTTAAAGAACCGCTTACTAAAGGTGGCATCATCAAGGCTGTAATGGATCTCACGGATCTTTCAAAAAAAGATGTCGTGTCAACACTTGATGCTTTTGCTAAAGTAATCGAATTACACGTTAAAGCTCGTGGACCTGGAAAGTTTACCATGCCTGGTTTATTGAAGATTAGCGTTGTAAAAAAACCTGCTAGATCAGCTCGTAAGGGTGTAAATCCATTTACGGGTGAAGAAGTTATGTTTAAGGCAAAACCAGCTCACAAAGTTGTCAAAATTAAAGCGCTAAAAAAGCTAAAAGAAATGGCTGAATAGCCATTAATCTATGTCTCCTCTTATCCTTCAGAACCTAAAGGATAAGAGGGGGTAATCGATCCTATCCCTTCGCTCTCTTCAAATATCTCAGCCTTTACAACATCTGCTAATTGATTGGCTAATTGATTTACCTTTCCTGCGTCCTTACCTTCCACCATGACTCTTACAAGCGATTCTGTTCCGGATCTGCGCAGCAACACTCTGCCAGCTTCTCCTAGTTCATTTTCAGCATCTTTAAGAGCCTTTTGAACAGAGTCAAGACTGAGATTGAATTCTGGTGGGACTTTAACATTTACCAATACTTGAGGATATTTTTGCCATCCACAACTAATATCAGATAAAGATTTCTGGGTGTGCTGCATCGCAGACAAAACTTGTAACGCAGTAATAATACCATCGCCAGTAGTAGTTGATTCTAAGCAAATAATATGACCTGATGGCTCACCACCTAAATGCCATTGACGTTTTTTTAATTCACTGACTATGTGACGATCACCCACAGCCACTCTATCAAACCCAATATTCAAGCTCTGCAACGCGCGCTCAAGGCCCAAATTAGACATAACCGTCCCTATGACCCCTCCATGTAAAATGCCTAGCTCTTGACGGTTTTTAGCGATAATGAATAGTAACTCATCACCATCGAGAATATTACCCTCACTATCCACCATGATAACTCTGTCACCATCACCGTCTAAAGCTATGCCTAAATCAGCTTTTTCTAATACAACGTGTTGGCGCAAGACTTCTGGGTGCGTGGCTCCACAGTCTAAATTGATGTTTAAGCCATTTGGCTCTACACCAATTTCAATGACTTCAGCACCTAACTCACGAAATACACTAGGGGCAATATGATATGCCGCACCATTAGCGCAATCCACCACGATCTTTAAATCATTTAAGGTAATATCTGATCCTACAGTGCTCTTGCAGAATTCTATATATCGGCCTGGAGCATCTACAATTCGTACCGCTTTACCTAGTTCAGCTGAATCTACAATTGTCATCGGTTTTTCTAATTGTTCTTCAATCGCGATTTCAATATCATCAGGCAACTTACTGCCTTGCGCGGAAAAAAATTTTATTCCATTATCAAAATAGGGATTGTGTGAGGCACTAATAACTATGCCTGCTTGAGCTCTTAGAGTGCGTGTTAAATATGCAATAGCGGGTGTAGGCATGGGGCCTAATAGTTGGGTGTCTACTCCCGCAGCGGAAAGACCAGCCTCCAAAACAGACTCGAACATATATCCAGAAATACGGGTATCTTTGCCAATTAAAACTTTACCATAGCCTTTCCGAGCCAAAACTTTACCGACGGCCCAACCCAATTTGAGAATAAATTCCGCAGTAATGGGAAAAACTCCCACCCTACCGCGGATACCATCAGTTCCAAAATACTTACGAGGAAGAGGATTATTTGGTTTAACTTGATCATTGATCATGTGCTGAATTTAACCCTTCATTCCCAATTGGTTTAGTAAAGTTTGTGTTATCAATATCATCGTCAGATGTCAGGACAACAGTGGCTGGAGTATCACTCCATCCTAACGGTTCACGTATCGGCCTATCTTTCATGATATCGTCAATTTGCTCTATCCCTATGGTTTCATATTGAATTAAACATTTCGCCATAGTGTGAAGTTTTTCGATATTTTCTTTTAATAGTACTTCAGCGCGTTTATAATTTTTACTAATTATTGTATAAACTTCACCATCAATAAGACCAGAAGTTGTTTCAGAAATTTCTTTATGGCGCGCAACAGAATGCCCAAGAAAGACTTCACCTTCGTCTTCACCAAAGGTAAGTGGGCCTAATTTTTGTGAAAGTCCCCACTTAGTTACCATATTACGGGCAAGTTCTGTCGCTTTTTGTATGTCATTTGAAGCGCCAGTCGTAACTTTTTCAGCGCCGAATATCAATTCTTCTGCAATACGACCGCCAAATAAACTGGAAAGCTTACTTTCGAGATATTCTCTTGAATAACTATAGCGATCGCCTTCAGGCAGAAACATAGTCACTCCTAAAGCCCGACCGCGTGGAATGATTGTTACTTTGTGAACAGGGTCATGCTCTGGTACCAATAAACCTACAATCGCATGTCCAGCTTCATGGTATGCGGTTAACTTCTTCTCAGACTCCGTCATTACCATAGAACGGCGTTCTGCTCCCATAATCACTTTATCTTTAGCTCGCTCAAATTCTGCCATACCTACCGAACGTTTATTAGCACGCGCTGCAAACAAAGCTGCTTCGTTTACGATATTGGCTAAATCAGCACCTGAAAATCCTGGCGTGCTACGGGCGATAACACTAGCAACAACATCATCTGCTAAGGGAACTCGGCGCATGTGAACTTTAAGAATTTGCTCACGACCACGGACATCCGGTAAACCTACTATGACTTGACGATCAAAACGACCCGGACGTAGTAAAGCTGGATCTAAAACATCTGGACGGTTAGTAGCAGCAATAATAATGACGCCTTCATTGCCTTGAAATCCATCCATTTCCACCAATAACTGATTTAAAGTTTGTTCACGCTCATCATGCCCACCGCCTAAGCCTGCGCCACGATGACGACCTACAGCATCAATTTCATCTATAAAAATGATACAAGGAGCCTGCTTTTTTGCTTGCTCAAACATGTCTCGAACACGCGAAGCACCCACCCCAACAAACATCTCAACAAAGTCTGAGCCTGAAATAGTAAAAAACGGAACTTTTGCTTCACCCGCAACTGCTCGAGCTAACAATGTTTTACCCGTTCCTGGAGGACCTACTAATAAAACACCTTGTGGGATTTTACCGCCTAGCTTTTGAAACTTTCCTGGGTCACGAAGAAAATCGACTAATTCTTTAACTTCTTCCTTTGCTTCTTCTACACCTGCAACATCAGCAAAGGTCACTTTAACCTGGTCTTCACCTAACAAACGCGCCCTGCTTCTGCCAAAGGAAAAAGCTCCGCCTTTACCTGCACCCGCTTGCTGACGCAGTACATATATCCAAATGGCAAACAAAATAATCCATGGTAAGAAATTAAGTAAATGCATCAACAAACCAGGTTGCTCCGGTGGTTGACCATGAACATTTACATTTTTCTCAATTAAATTATTGAGCAAAAGTGGGTCTTGGCGCATTGGTAAATAAGTAGAAAAAGACTTATTGTCTTGCATGTAACCTGTCACATTCTGATCAGAAATTGTCACAGAACTGACATTTCCCTGTTTAACAGCATTCAATAATGCCGAGTAGCTTATTTTTTTGTCATCCTCACGCCGAGGTCCAAAATTATTGAATACAGAGACTAAGATTATTCCAATCACCATCCATAACAATATTGTCTTGATTGTGTCGTTCACCTGTAGACCTCTTATTTAAAAAATCAACCCAAAGTCTCTGTTTTTAATTATTTTAACTTCGCTATAGTTAATCATACCTTAACTCAAGACGGGAGACTAGAAACTATCTTGAGCTATAACAATTTTTCAAAAAAAGTGTTCATTTTTTGCATTTAGCTAAGATGTAAACTTCTCGGGATCGATCTCTAGACGCCTTAGGTTTACGAATAAAGACTTGCTTAAAGCTTTTTCTAACGGTGGTTAAAAAAAGCTCAAACCCTTCGCCCTGAAAGGCTTTAACTAAAAACCCCCCCTCAGGCTTAAGCACTGTTAGAGCAAAATCTAAAGCCAGCTCTGCTAAAGCCATAGACTTAGGTTGATCAACGCTATCAATACCACTAATATTTGGCGACATATCAGAGAGAATCCAATCTGGCTTAGTTTCACCTAGCATATTCGTAATTTGCTCTAACACAGCATCATCACTGAAATCACCTTGGATAAATTCAACTTTATCCAATGGATCCATAAGCAATAAATCCAAGGCAATCAATCTGCCTTTTTTACCTAACAGTTTCACAATAACTTGAGCCCAACCCCCAGGAGAAGCACCCAAATCCACTACTGTCATGCCTGGTTTAAATAATCTATCTTTTTCTTGTAGCTCTAAGATCTTATAAACAGCCCTGCATCGATATCCAGCTTGCTTTGCTTGCTTTACATAGGTGTCAGAGAAATGCTCTTGTAGCCAACGTCGGCTGCTATTCTTAGCCATTAAATATATTCTACTTCAATAATCTCATACCCAATAACACCATCTGGCGTTTGAACTTCCACCGCATCCCCTGCAAATTTTCCCACCATCGCTCTAGCGATAGGAGAAGTAACAGATATTTTTCCAGATTGAATATTCGCTTCATCTTCCCCGACAATTTTATACTTCACTTCTTCTTGGGTTTGTAGATTCATCATACTAACGGTAGAGCCAAAAATGACTCTGTCCGTATTTTCAAACTGAGTGACGTCTATAACCTGACAATTAGACAATTTACCTTCAATTTCTTGAATACGACCTTCGGCAAAGCTCTGCTGCTCTCTTGCTGCATGATATTCGGCATTTTCTTTTAAGTCGCCATGGGCACGGGCTTCGGCTATTGCAAGAATAATTTTAGGACGTTCAACAGACTTTAAGCGTTGCAATTCATCGCGCAGCATCTCAGCTCCAAGTACCGTCATGGGAACTTTTTGCATATTTTTACTCCCTGAACTTCATTTCTTCAAAAAATTTCTTCACCCGATTAAACCATGAGCTTGACCGGGGGCTATGATGAGAATTATCAGCAGACATTGTGTTTTCAAATTCTTTTAATAACTCTTTTTGTTTTGGAGTAAGATTAATAGGTGTTTCAACTGTTACCTTACAAAGCAAATCACCTGATCCACCGCCTCTCACAGGAGGCACTCCCATACCGCGCAAACGAAATACTTTACCCGATTGTGTCTCAGTTGGGATTTTTAATTTAATCTTGCCATTCAAGGTCGGAACATCTAGTTCACCCCCAACAGCCGCAATAACAAAACTGATTGGCACTTCACAATGTAAGTTAACACCGTCGCGCTCAAAAATAGGATGTTGTTTTACATTAATTTGAACATATAAATCCCCTGAAGGCGCACCCTCTTCCCCTGCTTCACCTTCATTGGTTAAACGTATTCTATCGCCAGTATCAACACCTGGTGGGATTTTAACCGATAATTTTTTATTTTGTTTGCGTCGACCTTTGCCACGACAAGCGGTGCAAGGATCTAATATCATTTTACCTTTACCGCGACAGGTAGGACAAGTCTGTTGAACAGAAAAAAAGCCTTGCTGCATGCGTACTTGACCATAACCTTCACAGTCTTTACAGGTGATAGGAGAAGATCCTTTACGTGCACCACTACCAGAACATTCTTCACAAGTAGCCTGCACAGGAATAGTCAACTCAACCGTTGTACCAAACACTGCATTTTCTAAAGTTACATCTAAGTTATAACGTAAATCCGCGCCGCGTTGAGGTCCTGCTCGACCACCCCCAAAAATGTCGCCAAAGATATCGCCAAAAATGTCACTAACATTAAATCCACCCATCCCTGCACCATCAAAACCGCCCCCACCTGGTGCATTATGACCGAATTGATCATAGGCAGCTCGTTTTTGACTGTTGGAAAGCACTTCGTAAGCTTCTTTTACTTCCTTAAACATTTCTTCAGCTTGATTGTCGTCTGGGTTACGATCAGGGTGATGCTTCATTGCTAAACGACGATAAGACTGCTTAATCTCTACATCTGTAGCATTGCGCGAAACAGCAAGAATTTCGTAATAGTCACGCTTTGTCATTTTTTTAAAACCAATATAAAAACTCCCACAGCAGTCTTTTTTCATATAAAGAAAAAAATGCTAGCAGGAAAATCATGAAAGAGATTAATTTATCTCACTAAAACCATTACTTAAAAAGTAAGGGACCCACATGTTAACCAGTCAGCATTTTGGCTGACTGGTTGCCTAGACTAGTAAAAAATTAGGATTTTTTGTCGTCTTTTTCTTTCACTTCTTCAAATTCAGCATCCACTGTCTCACCTTCTTTCGATGAGCCTTGCTCTTCTGGAGCTGCACCCGATTGTTCAGGTTGTGGTTGTTGAGCATACAGATGTTCAGACATTTTTGCTGAGGCATCAGTCAGGTCTTTTGTTTTCGCTTCGATTAAATCTTTATCATCACCCTTCAAAGCTTCTTTCAAAGATTCAATAGTTTGCTCAATCGACTTACGTTCATCTGCAGAAACTTTATCACCTGCTTCTTTCAAGGATTTAGAAACCGCATGAACCATGTTATCGCCTTGATTACGGGCAGTGACTAGGTCATGGAATTTCTTATCTTCTTCAGCATGTGCTTCAGCATCTTTTACCATATTTTTTACTTCATCTTCAGACAAACCACTGGAGGCTTTAATCACAATAGATTGTGCTTTCCCAGTCGCTTTGTCTTTTGCAGAAACATGTAAAATACCATTGGCATCAATATCAAAAGTCACTTCTACTTGAGGCATGCCACGGGGAGCTGGTGGAATATCACTCAAATCGAAACGACCTAAGGATTTGTTCGCTGTAGCCATTTCACGCTCACCTTGCAAGACATGAACTGTTACTGCCGTTTGATTATCAGAAGCTGTAGAGAAAACCTGATTAGCTTTCGTTGGAATCGTAGTATTTTTCTCAATGAGCTTAGTCATCACACCACCCATTGTTTCAATGCCTAATGAAAGCGGTGTTACATCTAGCAACAATACGTCTTTTACGTCTCCAGAAAGAACAGCGCCTTGAATTGCCGCACCTATAGCTACTGCTTCATCAGGATTCACGTCACGACGAGGCTCTTTGCCAAAGAATTTTTTAACTGCTTCTTGAACCATAGGCATGCGTGTTTGGCCGCCTACTAAAATAATATCATCAATATCAGTAATACTGACACCAGCATCTTTGATAGCCATTTGACAAGGGGCAATGGTTTTTTGAACTAACTCTTCAACTAACGATTCTAATTTCGCGCGTGTAATTTTAATATTTAAATGCTTAGGACCGCTTGCATCAGCTGTAATATAAGGTAAGTTCACTTCAGTTTGCTGAGCAGAAGAAAGTTCAATTTTAGCCTTTTCTGCAGCTTCTTTCAGACGTTGCAGGGCTAATGGATCATTACGTAAATCCATACCACTACTCTTTTTGAACTCATCAATGAGATAATTAATCAAACGTAAGTCAAAATCTTCACCACCTAAGAAGGTATCACCATTTGTTGATAGAACTTCAAACTGATGCTCTTTATCGACTACAGCAATTTCAATGATGGAAATATCAAATGTACCACCACCTAAGTCATACACAGCCACTTTACGATCGCCAGGCTTTTTATCCATACCAAAGGCTAAGGCTGCAGCTGTAGGCTCGTTGATAATACGCTTTACGTCTAATCCAGCAATTTTGCCAGCATCCTTTGTCGCTTGACGTTGGGAATCATTAAAATAAGCAGGCACTGTTATCACTGCTTCGGTCACTTCATGACCCAAATAATCTTCAGCAGTCTTTTTCATTTTAATAAGAACTTGAGCAGATATCTGTGGAGGAGCGTATTTTTTACCGCGAGCTTCAATCCATGCATCACCGTTATCAGCTTTAATGATTGTATAAGGAACAATTTCTTTATCGCGTTTTACGACTTCTTCATCATAACGGCGTCCGATTAGACGCTTTGCGGCATAAATAGTATTAGTAGGATTCGTCACCGCTTGGCGTTTAGCCGCTTCTCCCACAACAATTTCATCATTTTCCAGGAAAGCCACTACGGAAGGCGTAGTGCGCAATCCCTCTGCATTCTCGATTACACGAGGTTTATCCCCTTCCATCACTGAGACACAGGAATTGGTTGTTCCTAAGTCAATACCGATAATTTTACCCATAGCGTTCTCCAATAAATGATTTAGTTAATATATGGCCAATTCTTTATTTTTCAAGATCTGTTTTAGCCACGACTACAAAAGCGGGTCTAATCAAGCGGTTATTGAGCGTATAACCTTTTTGCAAGACATTTAAAACTGTTCCTGGCGTAACATCATTATCAACCTGCATCGAAACTGCTTGATGTAATTCAGAATTAAATGCTTCACCCATAGGATCAACCTGCTGTACTCCAAACTTCTCGAGAGCTGAATTAAACATTTTTAAGGTTAAGCTCACACCTTCGAGTACCGCTGAATCGTCACTCTTTTCATTCAAGGGCATCTGCAAACTGCGTTCCATATTGTCTATAATGGGTAATAACTCTGAAACAAATTTTTCTATGCCATATTTATGAGCGTTAGTTACATCGCGTTCTGCTCTACGCAAAGCATTTTCATGCTCAGCTTGCATACGTAACAACCTTTCCCAGTGTTGGCTAGCTTTTTGCTCAGTTTCAGTGAGCTTATCTTTCATCTCTTCATAGGTGAGCCTAGGCAGTACTTCTGCTTCTAACTCATCGCTATCAGGTGTTTCTACGTGAAGTTTTTGATGTAATGATGCAGTACTACCGCTCTTTACATGAGATTCCTTGTCCTTCTTAGATGACACTTTGACCTCCAACTTATAATTAATTTCGATGATGTTAAATATGGGGACGATTTAGCATTGATTCAAGGCTGCCGATAATAATTTTGCGGTAACATCAACTGCGGAAATGACTTTATCATAAGGCATTCTAGTAGGGCCAATCACGCCTAAGCTTCCTACTAATTGTCCGTCGACTGCATAAGATGTTGTGATGATGCTACAATTATCAAATGCCGAATATCCAGCTTCACCCCCAATAAAAATCTGTATCCCTTCAGCTTCAATTGCATGATTTAACAAATTTAAAATTTCTTGTTTTTGCGTAAATGCTTCAAATACAGCATATAATCGTTCTAATTCATCTTTTTTAGTATAGTTCAATAAATTATTTTGGCCTGCAATAACATAGTCTTCTCTCTCATCTTCAGCAGGCATAAATGCTTTGTTAGCCACTTCAATCGCGGTTTGTAATAGTATAGTCATATCTGCTTTGTCAGCTTGCATATCGCTCAATAACTCTTTGCGGGCTACCACTAAATCTTTGCCTACGTAATGGGTATTAAGATAATTTGAAGCTTGCTGTAATTCACTAGAAGAATAAATACGATCTGTGTAAATAATACGATTCTGTACTTCTCGATTATTCAGAACCAGAATAACCAATACCCGATTTGCTGAGAGAGGTAAAAATTCTACTTGCCTCAAAGCAATTCGATTACGTTTGGGTAAAGCCACAACCCCTATCATCTGTGTCAGGCTAGATAACAATGCGGAAGCCGATTGCAATAAAATCGGCATCGCCAAATCTGGATCTAGAGTGATACTGGGGTCAGTAAAAGAGTTGGCTTCTAAGGGTTTAACCGTTAATAACCCATCTACAAACACTCGGTAGCCCATCGCAGTAGGAATTCGACCCGCAGAAGTATGTGGTGACGCCAAATACCCCGCCTCTTCCAAATCCGCTAAAATATTGCGTATCGTCGCAGGGCTGAGCTTTAAAGATGATTCTTCAGCAATAGTCCTAGAGCCCACAGGACAACCATCTTGTATATACCGTTCAACCAGAATTTTTAATATCTGCTGAGCTCGTTGGTTGATATTTGTGTCAGTCATAATTACTACCCTATGGCGCCGGATAACAATATACCATAAAATTTTACCCATCTGTCTCAAAAATTGCTAATGTAGGGGGTAGATTGAATAAGGAATTTGGAATGGCCATTGCATTTAAAACCATAGGTATCATAGGTCGAGTCAGAAGTCTTGGCGTTAAAGAAACATTACACTCGTTAGTGAAGTGTTTGTGCGTATTAGGCGTGGAAATCGTCATTGAATCTGAAACTGCAGAATCCCTAACAGATTCAAGCCTTCCCACTGTTTTACGCAATGAATTAGGCCAACACTGTGATTTATTAATTGTAGTCGGAGGCGATGGTAGCTTATTAAACGCTACCCATGCTGTCGTTGATCAAGAAATCCCTATCTTAGGCATTAATCGCGGTAGTCTCGGATTTCTCACAGATATTTTGCCGACTGATCTTGAAAAAATAAAATCTATATTGCACGGTGAATATAAATTAGAGAAACGCTTTTTGTTAACATCTCGGATAGAACTAGACGGTGAACTCATAGGTCAAGACGATGCGCTCAATGAAGTCGCAATCATACCAAATGTTGTTCCTCATATGCTGGAATTTGAAATTTACATAGATGATCAATTTGTTTGTAGCCAAAACTCCGACGGTCTCATTATTGCCACCCCTACTGGCTCTACTGCTTATGCATTATCTGGTGGTGGACCTATTTTACATCCTCAACTAGATGCAGTTGTGTTAGTTCCCATGTTTCCACATACATTAAGCAGTCGCCCTATTGTTATTGAAGGTAATCAGCGTATTACTATTATTATTTCACCCAAAAACTATTCTTCAGCACGATTGACTTGTGATGGGCAAGAATATATTAACACTCCGACTAATAGTCGAATCACAATTCAAAAAAAGAAAAAACAATTGCACCTCATTCATCCTCTTGATTATAACTATTATGAAACGTTACGAAGTAAGCTCCATTGGGGTAAAAAACTTCATCATACACAATAACAAATGGGTACATTATGCTGACACAAATTGATATAAGCCAACTCGCCACTATTCAAAAGCTTCATCTTGAAATTGAAATAGGAACCACTGTTATCACAGGTGAAACCGGTGCTGGCAAATCAATTTTGATAGATGCAATTGAACTAGCATTAGGTAGTCGCGCCACGGGAGACATGGTCAGAACTGGAGAAGAAAAAGCAGATATCAATCTTAGTTTTGATTTGAGCAAATTGATTGAAGCGAAAAGTTGGTTAGAGAGACATGATCTTAATGTAGAATCTAATGAATGTATTATTCGTCGAACAATACACAAAGATGGTCGCTCACGCAGCTATATTAATGGTACGCCTAGTACTTTACAATTATTGCGCTCACTTAGTGATTTATTAATTAATATTCACGGTCAACACGAACATCAAGCGCTATTCAAGCAAGATACACAACGTGACATGCTAGACAAATATGCGGGCAATAACTTATTAATCCGTCAAGTGTCTTTACTCTCGCAACAATGGCACACCTTATCGAATAAAATTTCTGCCCTTTTGAAATCCCATAAAGAATCTGATTCACGTAGTGAATTTTTAAAATTTCAATTATTAGAATTAGAAGAATTACAATTACAACAAAATGAATTTCAAAATCTCGATATAGAGCATAAACAATTAGCTAACTCCGAAGAGCTTCTACACAATCTGAATTTAGCCCTACACAATATTTCAGATGATGAAAATCACAATGCAATAAGTCGACTAAATCATAGTGTAGATGCAATAGAAACCCTACAATCCGTTAATCCAAAAATACAAACTTGGGTAGATAATTTAAAAAGTTGCATCATTCAATTAAGCGATACTGAAAGTGAACTACGGCATTTCCTAGAAAATTTTGAAATAGATCCTGAGCGTTTAAAATGGGTAGAAGAACGTATAGGCACCTTATTTGATATGGCTCGCAAGCATAAAGTTGCGCCAGATGAACTCTTTGCTCTTCAAGAAAAATTTGCAGCCGAACTAACTGCAATTGACACTAGCGAAGAACGTCTCAATGAATTACATAAAAATTTACAAATAGTGGAGAATGATTATTTAACCTCTGCAACTAAACTCTCAACTAGTCGAAAAAAAGCTGCCAAAAAATTAACTCAAGAAATTACTCAAGTGATTCATGAGCTAGCTTTACCTCACGGACAATTTCATGTTAATTTTTTCACCACCGATATTGCACCTTACTCACCACACGGTTTAGAAAAAATAATTTTTGAAATTGCGATGAATATCGGCCAGCCTTTACAAGCATTAGCAAAAGTCGCATCAGGCGGAGAACTATCACGCATCAGCCTTGCCATTCATATGGCAACAGCAGAACAACATACTATTCCCAGTTTAATATTTGACGAAGTCGATGTAGGTATAAGTGGAAGCACAGCAGAAATAGTCGGTAAATTATTACGGCGATTAGGCCACACACATCAATTACTTTGCATTACACATCTTCCTCAAGTAGCAGCTCAAGGACAACAGCATTTGTTAGTAGAAAAGCATCATGAAAAACATGCAACTTATACAAATGTTCGCAAATTAAATGCTGAGGAAAAAGTAAAAGAATTAGCGAGATTGTTAGGTGGAATACAGATTACGCAAAAAACCATAGAACACGCGCGCGAGATGCTAGAGAAAAATGTAAGTTGAACTATTATTAAGTTAAAAGCTTATAACCTGGATCGATTGTAAATTATTTTTGTTAAAACAAATTCATCTATTAGCCCGAGACACAGGTACTGCATCTGCATCTACCTCAATAGCAGGAACGATACCAAAATGTTTGTTTAATCCTTTTTCAAGAATCTCTTGCATAGGACCAAATACTCCAGCGGTATTTGAATTCTTAATCGTAGTAATTAACTCACTCATTTGTTCTTTTGCTTCGGGAGGAAAGTTTCCTACACATTTTTCATCTAATTTTTCGACTAAGCTAATATCAATGGATCTTCCCAGTCCGTAAGATGCCAAAGTCCCAAATTTTTGCTGCATTCCCATTTTTTGTACTATTTCTTTTTTTTGCTCGATGTCTTTATCATCGAATTTTAAATTATTTTCAGAATTAAATTTATCTATTGCTTGCTGAGGCTCTGACAATCGCATAAAAAAAGTCTCAATTCCACTAACAGCTTTATTGATTTCACCTACCTGAGTTTCAGCCAATGCTGGTCGCGGAGGAAAATCTTTCTCCAGTTCAAAGTCGTGTTTTTGAATAATGTCTTGCAGGGATTTTATATGAACATAAGAATTCATCATTTTTTCTAAATCACCATGCTCAGGTTCCTCAGGTGATTCGAAGATAACCTTCTTCATTAGTTCCAAATGGTCGTCAATACTGAGTGCATTGTTATGGTCAAGAGACATGAAGAATTACCCCTTAGAATAATTTTCTTTTATTAATGTACAAATTATAGCACCTAATCGTGGTAACAAAGGCAACCCTTAGCTCACGGACAGCTAGCACTATGATTTTTAAGGTTTTCTGAGAGGAGAAAATTTTTTAACTAGATAAGCTTGAGTCGCAAACTAGCTTTCATTCTTTTGACAGGCCTTACAAATTCCATAAATATTTAAACTGTGATCTGTAATTAAATAACCTGATTGTTTTGCAATATCTTGCTGCCGTTGTTCAATGATGGCATCCACGAATTCTTCAACTCGACCGCATTTTACACAGACTAGATGATCATGATGACGACCATTATCCAGCTCAAATATTGAATGCCCGCCTTCAAAATTATGTCGTACAACTAAGGCCGCTTCTTCAAACTGAGTTAATACCCTATAGACTGTCGCCAACCCAATATCCTCTCCTGACTCTAACAAAATGCGATAGACATCTTCTGCTAAATGCTGAAGAAAAAGTAAAAGAGTTAGCAAGATTATTGGGTGGCATACAAATCACAAAATAACTTTAGAGCATGCGCGTGAGGTGTTAGAAAAAACTGAAAGTATTATTTTCTAAATGATCAGGGTTCGTTCGTTATAAAGTTTACATTTATTCGCCCTGCGAGTGCATTTTTTTCTTATTATATATTATTGTCCATGGTTACTTTGTTTGTGTATGTACCAAATAAAAAGCCCCATCGACTTTAAGTCAACGGGGCTTTTTTTTCTTAATTTAATGTAATAGTAAATATATTGGATGTAATTGCACCAAGACAATTTGTAGCTGTTACTGTAAATGTTCCGGAAACTGTAACTGGTCCGTGCACTATATGGACTGATACAACACCCGTGGCCGAATTAATAGTGACTGTACTTCCAATAAATGGGGTAATTGGAGTGATTGAATATGTCAAGTTATCGCCCCCAAAATTTGGCGCTACAGGGAAGGTGCTATCTACTGTGAATGTACCTTGATTAGCTATCACGCTCAACAATGAAGGTATAATGAGAGCACAGCTAGGCGGAGGCGTAGTAATGAGTATACTTTGATCCTGAACAGTTAACACTTGAGGCATGTAGACTGCTGGATCAGATGTCCATTTCTTAAAGCCATCAGATACTGACAAGGGTGGTAATGCTTCGTTCTTGTAATCACTTTTCAAATTTGGATGTCTAGTAACTGGAGCTCTTTGATCAATTAAGAACTTCACACTAGCAATTACATTATAGGAGCTAGGCAACGTATTTTTTCCCACTGTGTAAGCTGCACCTAAACCCAACACCAATTCACCAACAGAACTATCTTTTGTCCAATTGAGATTCGCTTGATAATTATTAAATGGTTGGCGCATACCTGCTACTAAGCCAAGATCAACATCTCTTGTTAAAGCTTGATCAAATCTAGCAGTTCCACCAAATCCTTTCGCATCTTCTGAAGGAACACCGCGTTTATCATATGACACACAATCATAATTCAGATCAACACCAGCTTTCGCACCTTGCCATGGCTGAATAGTGATACCAGGGGCAACACCACCAGCATTAGAACCAGCGATGCGTCTTGTATCTATGAAATTTTGGAGAATACCAGAATTATTTACAAACGCCCCCGACACAGTATTTAAATTCTTACTAGGGGCATGTGAGTAATAACCCTGCAAATTAAACCGTGGCTTGAAAGCATATCCTAACAAATCATACTCATAATCAGCACCGACAGCACCTTGGTTCACCCACTGCTGCGTATTTCCAGCAAAGAAATTATAAGTCATTTTTTGCCATAAATATTCACCGCTTATTTTTAAACGTTGCTCATCCCATATTTTCCAACCAAGAGTTCCTGCGATACGATAATTTTTAACACCCACTTCACCAGAAACAGAGTAAGCGGTAGTATTTGTAATTGCAGCAGTATAACCACTTTTTACGGTAGGTCCTAAAAAGGTTGTTGGCTGAGATGAACATGCATTACTAAAGTAAAGTAGCGCACTAAAAAAAGTGAGAGATAAACTAAGAATTTTTTTCAATTATAGCCTCCATGCATAAATTTTACTGGGTAATAAAACAAAGAATAAAGTGTGCTTCAAGAGTATAAAGCAAATTAATTATATACATAGAATTAATTATAGAAGATATATGTAAAAATTATACTCTATGATTTTTAAGGTTTTCTAGGAGGAAAAAATTAACTAAATAGGCTTGAATTGCAGACTAGGGTTCATGCTTTTGACAGGCCTGACAAATGCCATAAATATTTAAACTGTGATCTGTAATTAAATAACCTGATTGTTTTGCAATATCTTGCTGACGCTGTTCAATGATAGCATCCACAAATTCTTCAACTCGACCGCATTTCACACAAACTAGATGATCATGATGACGACCATTATCCAGCTCAAATATTGAATGGCCGCCTTCAAAATTATGTCGTACAACTAAGGCGGCTTCTTCAAACTGAGTTAATACCCTATAGACTGTTGCCAATCCAATATCCTCTCCTGACTCTAACAAAATGCGATAGACATCTTCTGCGCTAAGATGATGCTCAGGTGCACTTTCTAGAATTTGTAAAATTTTCATACGAGGAATAGTAATCTTGAGTCCGGCTTTTTTTAAATCTGAATTATCCAATTCAACCACTCCTAACTACATGATAAAGGCCTATACGTTATAACATATACATAACACATACCAAAATTATCGTGAGTACGTTATTATAGCCGCCACATAATCGGATGGGAAGAATAGCGATGCACAAGATATTATTAGCACTTACCCTGTTAGCTACACTGACAGCTTGTAGCTTTTTGCATGTTCATAAAATGGATATTGAACAAGGAAACGTTATCACTCAAGCTCAGGTAGACAAAATTCATCGAGGCATGACCATCAGCCAAGTGAAAGATATAATGGGCAACCCCATACTGACTAATGTTTTTGATCCTAGTCACGCTGATTATGTCTATACCTACAAACCAGGCTACGGCACACCCATTGAAAAACATATCACGATAAGTTTTCGTAATGGGCGGGCAGATGAAATAAAAGGCAATATGTACTCTGAATTCATTCGATAACTTAACTGACTACGATTTCGCCCTTCTCTTGCGCGCCTCTTTAGGATCAATAGTTAAGGGGCGATAAATTTCAATTCGATCGCCTGCATGAATTGTGTCACTTAATTTTTTTAACTTACTAAAAATCCCTACTTTTTGAAGGGTTAAGTCAATCTCAGGATAAATCTCTAAAATACCTGAGCGCTCAATGGCCGTCTCAATTGTGCAACCTAGCTCCACTGAAACAACAATTATGTGCTGCTGCTGAACTTGTGCATAAGCCACTTCAACTTGAAATTGTTTAATTTTAACCATAAATAGTCACTGCTCGCTTACTAAAGGCATCTACTAATGAGTTGGCAATATGATTAAATACTGGCTGAAAAACTTTATCTATTAAACTACCAGTAAACTCAAATTCAAGCTCTAAACAAACTTTACACGCATGATCATTTAATGCGATGAACAACCAATGACCTTGTAATTGACGAAAGGGTCCTGACACTAGCTTTATATCTATTCTATCAAATGGTTGCAGGTAATTCCGTGTGATAAAGCTCTTATGCAAGCCCGCCCAACTAATTGTCAATTCAGCCTCAACTTCAGCTTCTGTTTTATGAGAAATATGACTGCTACTACACCAAGGTAAAAACCTAGGATAATCCTCGATGTTATTGACTAGCTCAAACATCTGTCTTCCTGAGTAAGGCACTAAGGCATTACGTTTTATAGTTGTCATAGTCAATCAACCTTCTACTACACACATTAAATTCATTCTCAGAAGAATGACTTCTACATAATTTGGTATTATACTGCGCCCCATGAGTGAGAAACAGAAATCAAATCAAACAATTGCTTTAAATCGCAAAGCTCACCACGAATACTCGATGGAAGAGCGCTTTGAAGCCGGTATAGCCTTAGAAGGTTGGGAGGTCAAAAGCCTTCGCGCTGGTCGCGTCCAATTGGACCAAAGTTACGTCATTTTAAAAAATGGTGAGGCCTATTTGTTAGGCGCGAACATTACACCCTTGCTAACAGCTTCCACACACATCAATCCTGATCCCCAACGCACGCGCAAACTATTACTACGCGAAAAAGAATTAAGCAAGCTTATTGGCAGCGTAGAGCGCAAAGGTTACACCTTAATTC
>DHXK01000083.1:30248-31334 GCA_002413665.1 Legionellales bacterium UBA5158
AGTTACACCTTAATTCCTCTCAACCTGCATTGGAGCAAGAACTACGTCAAATTAGAAATTGCGCTAGCAAAAGGTAAAAAACAACATGACAAACGCGCAGATGAAAAAGAGCGTGATTGGCAACGACAAAAACAGCGTCTGGCAAAAGACTATTAATACTCGGAAATAAATATAATATGTTCAAACGGCATTTTAAAGCAGAACACCTAAATGCAACACAAGATGATTTAGCAGGTAACGAAGAAATTGGACGTTACATTTTTTTACCGGGCTCTGAAGGCCGCGCTAAAGAAATTGCTGAGCATTTTGAGAATGTAACAGTCAAAAACCACCCCCGCGGACACAACCTCTATTTAGGCACTATTCCTTGCGATGGACATAATATTGATGTAGCCGTAGTATCGACTGGCATGGGCTGCCCAAGCACTGAAATCATCTTGCATGAGTTATTTCACCTAGGCGCAAAACGTTTTTTACGCGTAGGTACTGCGGGTTCATTACAACCACATTTAGTCAAATTAGGCGATGTTGTTAATGCTCAAGCCTCAGTCCGTGATGAGTGCACTGCAACACACTATGTTCCTGTGGAATTTCCTGCCATAGCCTCACTTGAATTTACGTCTTCCATATTGTTGGCTGCTGAAAAAATAGGCCTCTCTGAACAGTTGCATACGGGTATTGTCCATTGTAAAAGTTCACTGTACGCAAGAGAATTAGCAGCTGGTCCAAGAGCTTCAGAAAATAAAGCTTATATAGATCTTTTAGCGCACGCTGGCGTTTTAGCGACAGAAATGGAAACCTCAACCTTATTTGTTCAATCACACATTTATAATCATAAACTAAGAAGCAATAGTGCCTCACCTCAAGACTGCGTATTAGCCGGCGCTATTTTAGGCATCGTTTCAGTCATGCATGGCTTTAATCATTCTGAGAAAGCGACTGAGGTCATTGAAACAACCATTCAATTGGGACTGGAAACAATGAAAACCCTTGCTACTCAAGAAGTTGCAGGATAACATTCATCCTGTTTCTATTATGCTATACTAGAACATGGGGGCGACCTGGCTTCGACGTGGGTTGCAAAGC
>DHXK01000083.1:31545-31745 GCA_002413665.1 Legionellales bacterium UBA5158
GGCTTCGACGTGGGTTGCAAAGCCCTAGGTGCATGTCGAGGAAGTAACTAACCTCGTAAAAAATGTTACAAACTTATAGTTGCCAAAAACCGCAACTCTGCTAATGATTCTAGTTTCTCCGTTTACGAAGAAGCTTCAATCGCTGCCTAGTAAGGCCGCATAGCACCTCTCACCACTTGTGCTTGTACGGGTGGGTGTTT
>DHXK01000288.1 GCA_002413665.1 Legionellales bacterium UBA5158
TCCTAAAACAAAAGCGAATTACTGCGTCCATTCGCAACAATTCGCTTCCTCCTGTGTCTAAACGATTTTCTTCTATTTTTTTTTAAACTCATCTTGATAAATCGTTGTTATTTTTCCAACCTTTAAAAGCAACGCCAGGTTTAATGCTGAATCTTTGAAATCATATTTCCCGTTCACATCCATAAAACGTGAATCGCTTGCTTCTCCTTGTACTTGTTTCAAAGATAAATCAGCCGTTCTAATTAATTGTGAACGTGCAGCAAGTTCTAATCCGTTTTCGTAGTTTTCCCCCAGTGAACGCATTATTTTTAATGCTTGCTTTGCATCCGGTTGTTTAATGAAAGCTATTGCAGCATCCTTTAACGGCTCAACCACATAAACACTTGGCACAACTTCGCAATTAAATAATAAAGATAACTCCTTTGCTTTTTCATCAGCCGTTGCGTTTATTTCAGCCAGCCAGTCCACCTCTATCTTTGATTTTAACAATGCTTCTTTTTCGGCAATTAATCCGTCATTTGTAGGGTCATTTGAAAGCTCAATTTCATTCACTGAAATTTGCTCATCAATTGATAATTCTTTTACTTCACTCATTTGGTTTTATTTTTGTTTGGTTTAATTTAATGTATTTCAATAATAGTATGTGTTTACAAGGCTCTATTGGTCAAGCGCAGCATAGATGCACTCAACAGATAACCATTCAGCCATATCGCCAGCTTTATAAGGTCTTCCAACGCTTGTAAATTCCACGTTATTCAATGTTTCAGAAGGTAAAATATTACTTCCACCTGATTCGTAAGTGATAGGAATATTAAACATTGGTATTTGCATCGGGTCCCGATTTGGAGCTGCATTCACAATACTTTTCCACTCTTCTAAAAGAATTTCCATAGTACATGATGGGTATTCATAAGCCCCACGCCCCCTGCCAACAGGTTGCTTTCCGAACGCTTGCACGTTCTCTTTTTTCTGCGACATCTTAATGTCAATAGATTTTATGCCGGTAACGATAACGCCTCCGATTATTACGGATATGTTTGCAGAACCAACAACAACGCCATTTTGAAGTACTAAAGACATGGTATTTTATTTAAAAATGTGATTAAAAAATTGTACTAAAAAGTTCCAAACCCAATGGGAACGCTAATAGAATGAGCAATTGCGTTCTCTGCTAATTTCACTCCGATAATTAATTTTCCGGCTACATTCGGTTTTTGATTTGGATTAATTAAAACCCATGCACTTGCTGAAAAATTATTTGGATCACCTGCTAAATCTCCTGAAGCTATAAGCGGTTTTATAACATCCCCCTCAACTGCAATTAAATTCGCAATTGTTTGAACGGTCATTGTCCCGTCTGTATTTAATTTTAATTTTGATTTTAAAATGGGAGTTAAGGCAATGAATGAATCTTTTATAACACGGTCAATTACCCTGTTATCGTGAATCCAAGCGTAATCACTTGTATAAGCAACAGCCGTGTGATCGTCTGAATACCACGAGCCGGTTGCATAAGGAATTTTAGAAGCAAAAATATACCGGTTGTTATTCAATGAATCCAAAAGTGATTGAGAAACGGATGTGTAAAAAGTTCCATCGCCAAACATTAAAGTATCAAATTCTGAACCGTCATCGACATTGAATCGGGAAATACAGTTGCCCATATCTTCGGATATTGAAGCCTCGGAAATACAACCAATTTCAGAACCTAAAGAGGTAATTGATTTTCCGGTAGCGTAGAATAAATCTAAGCCGGTTCCATTTCCATCATTGTCAATTAAAGCAGAAACGTTATTATCGCTTAAAGCAGCAAGGTTATAAGTTGAACCTGCAAGCGTAGAAAGTACCGTTCCTGCGCCTCCAATAGCTTTAATATCGGCAGCATAAGTAACATTGCTCAATATTTTATGAGCTGCTCTAAGCGTGTTTAATTGCCCTTGTATCAAAGTTAAAGAAGAAAGCGCAAAAGTTTTCTGATCGTCATAAATTCCAAGTTGAACAATTGAACCGCCTGAATTTGTAGAGATATTTGCAATATCAGCAAAAGCAGCAGCCCCAGCAGTATTGAATATTCCAACATACAAAGAGCCATCAGGTTTTACCGTGAAATATCTTAAAATGTGATAATAATAAATAGCAAGTTTTGAAGCAACCCCAGCAACCACATCAACACCATAAAATACGGTAGCCGCACCACCTCCCAAGTTCACAGTACCAGTACAAGTTCCAGTATAGAAGTGGGGAACGACAGCGTTATTGGGGTAAATTCCTAATTTAGGACGTGCAGTAATTGTAAGGATACCAGTAGCACCTCCTGAAACAGCAGAGTAACCATGTGTATTAGTTCCTGCATTGATAGCGGCAGCGCAACCATCAGTAAAGACTGTCAATGTATCGGAATTTAAATTTGTGTAACTTCCTAAAGCAACAACACCTTGTCCGCTTCCACCATTCCATTCTAAAGCTGTGAAAGTAGCTGAATTTCCAGTTGCACCCATTCCACCAACAGGTATTGTAAATTTAGATTGGTTTTTTATTTCATCGGTATAAAGATTATCAATACCAATAGCCACCGCATCGGATGGCGAAAATAATTGCTTTACAGAACCGGTTGAATAATTATCAACACCTCCCGGCAATGATGCAAGCATAGCAGCCGGACGTGTGTTGTTATAAAACAATAATCCTGAAATATAATCAGTGCCATTAGCTTGTCTGCCACTGCCTCCCTGACCAAGTGTGAAACTTATATCATTTAATTTCTGAGCCATTGTCTTTTATTTCTTTAATTTTTTTTACTTCTTTTACTTTACGCTCTCCGTTTACAATAAAAAACTTTTCACCTTTCCCTTCGTAAACTTTGCAAGTTTCATCAATATTGCAACTT
This sequence comes from Legionellales bacterium UBA5158, assembly GCA_002413665.1. Taxonomy (GTDB): domain Bacteria; phylum Pseudomonadota; class Gammaproteobacteria; order DSM-16500; family DSM-16500; genus UBA5158. Next base: position 2,888 of record DHXK01000288.1, read on the forward strand.
GCTGAAATTTCGCCTTTTTCACTTACAACTAAAGTCAAGTGCTGCAAGTATTTTGCAGCATGATGTTCAGCCTGTTGTAAGGTTTCAATTTTCATTATTTTTTAGAACGCATTTTATCAATAATTTTTTGCTCCTCCGGGGATAATGAATTTAGATTTAAAGCTAAATCACTTTGTGCTTCCGAATTTAAAACATCTTCACGGCTAATTGTTTCTACAATTTTAGTATGAGAAGTTGGAGTTTCTACCAAAATGGTTTGTCCGTCTTTTCCTACGACATTCTGTTGTTTTATATGTCCGTACAATCCTGAATGTAATTTACTTTTTGCTTCAAATACATTTAACCAGTGGCGACCTTGAGCGTCAAAATGAACGTGTTTAATATGCGCGTGTTCCGAAACTGTTTCCTGTAATGATTTTGAAATATTGTTTTTAATTGTTGCCATTTTTTTTATTTTATTTGTTTGGTTTTTATTTGGTTTAATTTAATCGTGAAAGTATTGCTACTGTTGAACTGACCTTTTTTCTTCACTCCAAGCTGTTCCGTCATATAAAAATGTAACAACAGCTTTTTTTGATGTCTTTACAGTAATTGTATTTCCACTTGAAGAAGTCCAAAGCGTGTTTATATTAGCTCCTGTACCTGTACTAAATGTTACTACCCGTCCAGCGGTTAGTGTATCACAAGTAAATTCAACTGTTACCCTATCCCATAATTTAGCTTCGGTAGTTTTAATAATTAAAGTTTTTGCTGCAGTTATTGCATTAAATTTGTAAAAAGATTCTGAACCGCATGGCTTAATGGAATCAGTTGAAGAC
>DHXK01000170.1 GCA_002413665.1 Legionellales bacterium UBA5158
TTCCCTCGTCTTTGTGTTTATAGTAATTCGCAACGGCGTTGATTAGTTCGATTTTTGTTCTCTGACCTTTAAACTGAGGTGCATTTTTCATGATTCTGGCCTTAACATCTGGACTAATTGCAGGTTTATCAATTCGACCTAATGAATCTGCTATACAGCCGGTAATAAACACTTGACAGGCCACAAAAACAAACCCAAGCGTTTCTTCCCTATCTTCTAATAAAAAGTCTCCATCATACCACCCGGCAGTTTGATACATTTCTTCGTGAGAATCCAATAATTCTTGAAGTTTATCTAATACCCTGCTTAAATATTCTTTTCTGAATAAAGTCATCCAGTCTGTTAGTTTGGGCTTTCTGGTGTCTAATTCTTTAGGGTACATACCGTTTTTAATTACACTAAGTTATTGTTTTAGGATTAATAACAGTTTTATAATTGATATATATATATTGTACATTCAATAACAATCTTAACATGATGTATGATTTTCCTAAACCCGATGATGAACTATTCCGGCACGATCAGCCGGATTGGGTAAACAATGCAGTCTTAAATTATAATTTCAAGCAATTCCCTCCTTATGCGGACGGTTACAGGATGGCGGCAGAAACTTTAATTAACGCATGTACAAATGATAGAGGCACCAACGATATATTAATTTACCCGATAGTTTTTAATTATCGTCAATTCATCGAATTAAGGCTAAAGGAGATAATCATCGGCTTAAATTATTGTAAAGCTTCAGGCGACGATTTTCCAAAAACCCATCGGATAGACCTCTTATGGGAACATTTCAAAAGGCTCTATACAGAATTTGAAGAAAGTGAAAATCAAGATGATTTTATTAATGCCGAAAAAGTTATCAAACAATTTTTTGATGTTGATCCGCAATCAATGTCATTTCGTTATCCAGTTGATAAAGAGGGGAATGCTTCATTAAACATCACTCATATAAATATCAGAAATTTTGGTGAAGTCATGGGTAGGTTGGCTAACTTCTTAGATGCCATATCGGATCAGACCGCACATTATCGTGATATAGCCAGCGAAATGTTTAGAGAATTTTATTATGGAGAATAAAACTTTTAAGATAGAAGATTTCCCGAACGATCCTTTTGAGCTTCGTGGTAAACTTTTTTCATGTAATATAGATGAGAGGATTTTATCAAGCACCGATTATATAAAGGATAAGTTTCCTAATAAAGACAGATTATACCTTTGTCTTGAGTTTATGGATTATGTTTATTCGGATAGTTTTAAAGGCAGTTTTAAAGAATGGGACAAGCATGGTGGCTTCCCTGCGATAGAAACTGGCCATCAATTTGATTATGCTATAAAACATGCTATTACAGGTTCTTATAAAGCCGCATTTGAACATTTAAGAAGCTGTTTGGAATTAACCGTATTGACAGTTTATTTTTCATTTGAGGAACATTTTTTTGATGGCGAAGATTGGCTCAATATGCCTGGAATAGATTGGAAAAAAGCCAAACAAGATGAAAGGAAATGGTTTGATTCCTTGGTTGATACCCCTTTCTTTTCCAAAATGTTAAAAGTCATTAAAAAAGACCATCGCTTTGATGCTTTTGATACGACATATCTCTGGTTTGAGGAACTTAAAGCCAACTATTATAAGTTGAGTGATTACACCCATATTAAGGGTTATAAAATGGGCACACAGTCGCTGAACAAAGGAAATTCACAATTTAACAATAGTAGGTTTCACAATATTAATATCAACACGCTGGAAGAATTTTTGAATACTCTGATTCAAACAGTTGAAAATATCTTAGTCTTAATTGTCCTTTATAATCCTATTGTTTTAATGGAACTGCCTTTAGAGGAAAAATTTGGAATAAATGCACCCATTGGATTTATTCTGCCCGGTCAATCCGATTTAATTAATCAGCTTATTCCCAACAATTATTCCAGATTTTTTAAAGATTTGAAAATTGAAGATTTGGAGATTTTGGGTTTGGTTGATTGGGTAAATTCGCAAGTGTCCCTAACCGATGAACAATTGCAAAAACAGTTTGAGGACTTTATAACCCCCTATTCTAAGGAATAAAAAGGACTAATCCGGAAGTTTCCGGATCAGTCCCAAAAAAGAGTTTAATTTAATTTGCCTTTTTGATTTCAGTTACTTCCTTGCGAATATCAGTTGCGGTAACTTTAATTTGTTGTAAGGCATTGCGCAAACGTGTGCCCGCTGCTTTGTTGCCTTTGTCATAAAACGCTTTTGCATCATTTTCTATTGATGTTACCATGTCTTTTAATTCTTCAAATTTTTTCATTGTATTATATTTTAATGTGAATCTATAAATTATTTGATTAGTTCGCTATGGTGAAAGTCTTAAACACTCATTCCCTGACTTTCGGCCATTTCTTTACCCTTACTTTGGCCTTTGCCCTGGTTCAGCGATAGATCTATTTTAGGCTCTTTTAAGAACTGCTCTCTTTTTTCGGGCTTGCCGTTTTCCTGGTACAGGTTAATTTGGCTGTAACGGGGAACGGCCTCGACAAACATTTTTACTTCCTGCCCGTCTTTTATAGTCGTAATCATCGGGCGGTTCCCGTTTTTCAATGAAGTTTCCAA
>DHXK01000098.1 GCA_002413665.1 Legionellales bacterium UBA5158
AGGACTAATATCCAGTAATAATGCATGTTCACTTCTGCAAGCCCCACACCATGATCCCCAGATATTTAATAAACTGACGTGACCTTTGAAGTCTTCTTGTGTCAATGGATTGCCTGTTTGCCATAGATTAGGCAGTTGAAAAGAAGGTACAAGTTCTCCTGGCTGAGCTGCGACATGTCTTCCCGCATTTTTTACCGTATAGGCAATACCAAAGAATAAAATGATCATCGCTAAATAGGTTAATATGTAAGTTCCACGGGGTTTCATGCTGTTTTCCTAATAGGTATTATTACTTAATTGTAGCAGATATTGTTAAGACCCTTTCTTGAGTGGCCTAATGGTATGTTAAAATAAATGATTACTTTGCTAGGAGAGCTTTTTCATGGCCATGAATGTCACTCAAAAGTTAATCCAATCTCATCTTTTAAAGGGACAAATGATCGCTGGCAAAGAAATTGCTCTTAAAATAGATCAAACTCTTTGCCAGGATGCGACAGGCACGCTAGTCATGTTAGAGCTAGAAGCCATGGGCGTAAAAAGGGTCAAAACAGAAATTTCTGCTCAATATGTTGATCATAATTTAATCCAAGAAGATTTTAAAAATGCTGATGATCATCTCTTCTTAGAAAGTGCAGCTCAGCGTTTTGGTGTATGGTTTAGTCGACCAGGAAACGGTGTCAGCCATCCAGTGCATATGCAGAATTTTGGTAAGCCAGGTAAAACATTGCTTGGATCCGATAGCCATACGTGTGCGGCTGGCTGCTTAGGTATGCTGGCAATGGGTGCAGGTGGGTTGGAGGTGGCTATGGCCATGGCAGGGCAACCTTTTTATGTCACAATGCCGAAGGTGTTCGGTATTAAACTGACAGGCAAGATGCCTGAGTGGGTTAGCGCAAAAGACGTTATTTTAGAAATGCTGAGACGTTATAACGTAAAAGGCGGAGTCAATTGTGTCTTAGAGTATTATGGGCCTGGCTTAAAAAATCTGACAGCGATGGATAGGCACGTCATTGCTAACATGGGTGCCGAATTAGGAGCGACTGGGAGTGTTTTTCCTTCTGATAAAATAACCTATCAATTTTTATTGAGCCAAGAGCGAGCACAAGATTGGATAGAGTTAGTCGCTGATAAAGGCGCTAAATATGATATCAAAGCTGATATTAACTTATCTGAGCTTGAGCCTTTAATTGCCTTACCTTCTAGTCCGGGCAAAGTTGTACCTGTTCGGGAAGTCATAGGACGCGAAGTATATCAAGCTTATATTGGCTCTTCTGCGAATCCTGGTTACCGTGATTTTGCTATCGCAGCATTAATGGTAAAAGGGCAGAGGATACCCGTTGGTGTATCTTTTGATATTAATCCTGCTTCTCGAAATGAGTTAGAAGAATTAGCAAACGAAGGGTTGTTATCGGTTTTAATTCGCTCGGGAGCGCGTATACATCAAGCAGGTTGCAATGGTTGCATAGGCATGGGGCAAGCACCTGCGACAGGGCGCAACAGTTTGCGTACCGTCCCTAGAAATTTCCCCGGTCGTTCAGGGACACGAGAAGACAGTGTATATCTTTGCAGCCCTGAAGTGGCTACGGCTTCAGCATTAAAAGGCGTGATTACAGATCCGCGTCAATTGGGCATCCCTTACCCAAAAGTAAAGTATCCTCGCAAAAAAATGTTAAATCGTGAATTGTTAACTGCCCCATTACCTCTGGAAAAAGCGTTAGCAGTCAAATTGGTTAAAGGTCCAAATATTGCATCATTACCTTTGCTTGCGCCCTTACCCAATGAATTCACCTTGCCTGTTTTATTAAAAATGGGAGATAACATTTCCACCGATGAAATTATGCCAGCTGGCGCACGGGTATTACCTTTTCGTAGTAATATTCCCAAAATTAGCGAGTTTTCATTCGATATAATTGATGAAAGTTATTTTAAACGTGCCACAGACATTGTGGGGAAAACGGGGCATATGGTAGTGGGTGGGGAAAACTACGGACAAGGTTCTAGTCGTGAACATGCTGCTCTTGCACCTCGATACTTAGGCTTGCGTGTTGTTCTCACTAAAAGTTTTGCACGAATTCATTGGCAAAACTTAGTGAATTTTGGCATTTTGCCGGTAACATTTGCTAATCCTGCTGATTATCAAAAAATTTCTCAAGGTGATGTTCTTCAATTTTGGGACTTACATAACAAATTAAAAACCGGCAATAAATTGCAGGCGGTCATTACAGAAAAAAATATCACCATCCCTTTGTTACATCAATTATCTTCGCGTCAAGTTGAAGTGTTATTAGACGGTGGATTGATAAATTGGGTAAAAAAGCATTCGACCCTTTAGCTAGGAAAAAATATGTCTACACAGCAAACCAAAACTATTTTCCAATGGGATGATCCATTTCTTTTTGAAGATCAGTTAACAGAAGAAGAGCGATTAATTCGTGATGCAGCACATAACTACGCACAAGAAAAACTACAACCACGAGTGTTGGAAGCCTTTCACAATGAGTATTTTGATCGAGAAATCATGCGTGAAATGGGTGGGGCAGGATTTCTAGGCGCAACCATACAGGGCTACGGATGCGCCGGAATTAATTATGTTTCCTATGGATTGGTCACTCGCGAAATTGAACGTGTCGATTCTGGGTATCGTTCTGTTATGAGTGTGCAATCAAGTTTAGCAATGCATGCAATTCATGCATATGGAAGCGAAGCACAACGAAAAAAATATTTACCTAAAATGGCAACAGGCGAATGGATAGGTTGTTTTGGATTAACAGAACCCAATCACGGTTCTGATCCTAGTGGTATGGAAACAAAAGCAAAAACGGTAGACGGTGGATTTTTGTTAAAAGGAACAAAAATGTGGATCACCAACTCACCCATAGCAGATGTTTTTATTGTATGGGCTAAGAATGATAAGGGACGAGTACGAGGATTTATTTTAG
>DHXK01000009.1 GCA_002413665.1 Legionellales bacterium UBA5158
CATAAGACCGTAGAAGAACCATTTATTTTTCTTAACTTATTGATATATCTATTTATTTTTTTAACCTGGCTCTTCTCAGCAATTCATAAACTCAAGAAAAATAAGGCACTTATTTGATTTGTTCTTAGTTTAGTCTATGCTCTAAAGGAAAATCAAAAATCACTAATCCCTCTAAAATATTTTACTGCACCCATGCTGAGCAATTCTGTTTTAAATGTTGAAAAATCTTGGAGATAGTAGTATTAAACATATCGATTAACCCAACCTATCTACGTAAGAGTTCATATATGAATTATCGTCACTCCTACCACGCCGGTAATTTTGCCGATGTTTTTAAACACACTATCCTTGTAGCCTTAATTAACTCATTAAAACAAAAAGATACCTCTTTTTGTTACCTAGACACTCATTCAGGTACAGGAATTTATGACTTAAAAGATACCACCAGCCAAAAAAGCAAAGAATTTGAGAATGGCATAGAAAAAATTTTATTAGCAGATAATCCTCCAGAACTCATCATAAACTATATAGACTGCGTGCGTGCAGCTCATGCTGCAAATCATGATACTTGCCGTTACTATCCAGGATCACCTACTATCGCTGCACATTTATTAAGACCTCAGGATAGAGCCGTCTTAATCGAATTACATCCTGACGACTACAAATTATTAAAAAATAATTTTCATTACGACAAACGCATAGGCGTGCATTTACAAGATGCCTATCAAGCGTTAAAAGCATTTCTACCCCCCAAAGAACGACGTGGCTTAGTTTTAATTGACCCACCTTATGAAAGACCTGACGAACTAGCTGATCTAAGCGCTACATTGGCTCAGGCTGTGCAACGCTGGGACACTGGTATTTATGCATTATGGTATCCGATTAAAGCTCCTCAAGCTGTCGAGAGATTTTATAAAGCCATTAAACAAAACATTTCCCGGCCTATGTTAGTCGCAGAATTAGGTCTTTATCCTGAAAATACAGGAACTCAACTGAATGGTTGTGGAATCTTAATTGTTAACCCACCTTGGAAATTAGAAGCAGAATTAAAACCGGTCATTGCATGGTTATGGAAAACCTTAAGCCCTAATAAACAGGGCCGATATGACATCAAAATGATTTAAGCTAAATATTACAAGTTTCGATAAACTGGTCTTTCAGGCTCACGCGGTTGATTTGGATTAATTTCATTAGCGTGTTCGGCGAAAATTTCTCGAAGTTGTTCAGTATTCTCGATAACCATTAAGTGTCGACTGACTTGCACTTTCTGATAAATATCTTCTTTGTAAGCAGGAAAAGTTTGCAATAATTTCCTGATATCTGCCGGAGTGCGGATGTATCTATTAAATGCAACAGACGTGATCAGCGTTTGATACACAAGATCAGGGCTAATAGATGAAGAGGCTATGGATGCACAGATACTCTCTAGCGTATTATTATCGATAGCTGGCCCCCTTTCAGGCAGAAAACCTCGTTGCCTCATTTGAAGCAGGCCCGAATTCTCAGACACTGGGCCAGGACTAGGACTAGAAATAGAAACGCTAGGCTTTTCTTCTCTCTCTTTTTCTTCTGATGGATGCTTTTCTTCTTCGTGCATATTAACTCCTATTATCTAATCACAAAGTTAACACGTTATTGTTTAATTATAACTCAAAATTGTTACAAATTCACACATAACATGCAGGACACATCTTATATGATTTAATTTGCAGCGCATAGCCAGAAGGAAGTTCATTTTTATTATCAAAACTTACTAACTCTTTTTCAAAAACTAAAATCTTAGATAGAAAACTGAATTCAACTTTTTTAAAACAACATTATGCTCGATTCAAAAAAAATCTTATTGCATATTTTTTGTTACAAAGAAATTCTTATTACACATAAATAATACAATCCATTTTATTTTTATTTTCCATGTTAAGTCTTAGTTAAGTTTAGCTAAAGATTTACTTAAGATTACCCTACTATCATCTTACTCACGACATGAGTCGTATAAAAAAATATTTTTCTCATTCACACTAAGGAAAAAATTATGTTTAATAGACCTGGCAAAGCTAACGATCTCGAAAGTAGTATCTATCTTGATTCATCAGCAGGAAGTGAGCAGAAAGAAGGAGAGAAACAAAAAATAAACCCTGGAATTATGGCAGCACTTCCCGAGACTGCAGAAAATAATGGCATACAAAATCTCGCTATACACTCTGAAAAAGTTACCTATTTAGATCCCAACCTTTCATCGTTTGATAATATTAACGAAGCAGAATGGGGAAGCAAAGCTAATGGAATTGGAAGCATTATTGATTGGGCAAAAGACAAAAATGAAGATTGGTTACGAAAACCAAATGCCAATTCTGATGAAGAATTAGTATCTGCAGTTAATGCACGGCAACACCCAGGTGGTTTTGTTCGAAAAGTAAAAGTAGGTTTAAATGCTGTATTTACGGCACTTCCTACACTTTTTATTGCTCCGATACGCAGTACTAGAAACATCAAACCCGGTGAAATTCATTTCTCAGATAATGCAGGTCTACAAGAAATTCATGTCACTCAAGGTCTCAACTATGTCAGCGGTTTGAGACATTCGTGGAAAATAAAACATAATGCAAACAAAAATTACATTAAAGAAAATAATGTTACCATCGCAAGAATTTTGCCGAATGAAATAGGACTTGCAAAAGAAAATGGCAATTCAATTGTGTTGCTGCCAGGACGTCATGCTTATAACTCAGCATTTTTTGATTATCAAAATATTGCAAAACCTCTTATCGACACTATCATTAACCACGGCACCATCACCATCATTCGCGTGTTACCTAATGAATTGGGCCGAGCAAAAGAAAATGGTAATCCCATTATTCTATTGCCAGGATTACACATTAGAAATTCCGCATCTTTTGAATATGTTGATAAATTAAATATGCGAACATTAAAAGGTGGTGTTGAACATGAAACCATTTCTATAGTCCGCGTTAACAAAAATGAAATTGGTTGTGCATTATTAAAAGGTGAACCTGTATTATTGAGCCCAGGCATACACATCAGAAACTCTACCGCTTTTAAATTTGTAAAAATGGAAAATGCAAATAATCCACATATTGATTTTCAGACTATACATGTCCTACAAGTTAAATCCGATGAAATAGGCTTAGCATGGAATGATAACAAAGCCATTACAGTTCCGCCGGGTATTTATAAACTCAACTCAAATACATTTACGTTTAAAGAAATTAAAAAAGTCAGCGAGAAATTAATTAACCATGCACCCATTACTATCGTCAGGGTTGACCAAGGTGAATTAGGTTACGCTTGGGATAATGGTAAAGCCATTGAATTAGAACCAGGCATTCATCGTAGAGAAGATCCGCAATTTATTTTTGATAGACTCGAACCTGCCAATAAGGAAGTGATAAAGCATGGTAATATTGCGCATATCATCGTAAAAGATGGAGAAGCCCGCGCAGTTTACCATCAAGGTAAACTAAATATTTTAGATGCGGGAAAATATGACTATGATGACGCGCAAACACTTAGCATTGCTGAGCAAGCAATTTCTCTTCGAGATATCATCAAGCCTTTAAAAGAAATCAAAGTTGTCACAAAAGACAGAATGCCCATGCACGTAACAGGTCAAGTGACTTACCGAGTCTCTGATCCAATCAAATTAGTGAAGGGTATAGGTCAAGACAAATTGGATAGCTCTATCGAACAAATCACTGATTCAACTTTACGACATGAAATTTCTAAAACCGATCTTTCTATGATTTCACCTGATCATCATTCTCAACAACCTGAAGATAAGGCTGAAGACAAAAAGGATATACGTCTACTAGGTGATAGATCACGTGCATTAGGTGAAGGAGACACAACCTTTCGCGGCAAGTTATGTTCGGCTGTGCAAGAAACTATACGTCAAACAACTGCAATGTGGGGTATTGAAATAGTTGAATTTGCAATAAGCGACATAGGCTATCAAGATCCTACTGTAGAAAAAAAATTAGCCGATGCAACTGCTAAGATACGTGAGGCAGAATCAAACTTTGATTTGCAACGCACCACCAACGCTGTGAATTATGAGCAAGCAAAAGGAAAAGCTGCGCAAAAAATTATTGAAGAAAACAATTCTGCAAGCGTAAAAGACATCCTCACCAAAGCGACAAGCAGCGCTTTGCTTGCAAATGCTGAAGCACAAGCGGGAGCCGATTTCTTAAAAGCTGAGAGAGAGGCAAAAGGAAAAGCAGCAGCGATGGGCATACACGCGGCCGGACTAAAGCTTCAAGCTGAATGTCAGCGCGATGCCGATATTGCTAGAGCACAAGGGCAAACTGCACTTGCTAATGCGTCAGCAACGACTGCAACCGCTGTTTTAAAAGCAGAAAATGAAGCTAAATCACTTTTACTCAATAATCCTAATTACGTAGAACTTGAGAAAGCACGTCTCTTTGCTGAAGCCGCAAAACCATTTGCCAATCTACAATCTCCTGCGATTGTCATTAATGGTAGTGGTAATTCAGAAGTGGCAAGTTCGATGTTTTTAGGCCAGGCAAATTTCTTCCGAACACTGATGAGTCAACGTGGCTTACTCATACCTGCTATGAACAGAAGCTCGGTTATAAATGAAGAATCAAAAGAAGAGGCCGAGAGACCAAACTCACCTGGTAAATAACCTCTAATATATTTCTGAGGGGTAGTATTTCATTTGTTACTCCTCAGATTATCTTCACATAAACCGACGACCTTCTCTAATCTCTTTTGCCTTCCGCAGTATCTCATAAACAATTGATTGCACTAATTAATATTACAAGCCTCAGATAAATAACAGTATTTAATTTGATAATAAATGGGCAGATTTAAAACAGAACAGCCAGAATTTTGCTATAATATATTTACAACTATATCAATATGACGAAATTAACGATGCACAAGGAGTAAACAAAATGAAAAAAATCTCATCTGTCATTGCAACGATAATCTTATCAACTAGTTTATTAAGCCTAAACGCTTGTACAAACCGCGACATGGCCACCGTAGGTGGCGGTGTGTTGGGTGGGGCTGCAGGTAATGTACTCACTGGCGGTAGCGGTGTAGGCACTGCAGTTGGAGCTGTAGGTGGTGCGGTTGTAGGAAACCAACTTGCCCGCTAGTCTACGCTGCTGACAAAAAGCATTCACTCTAAAAGGGTGGATGCTTTTTTATTTCGTTATCTGCTTAACCTCGATATAATGCCTTTCATTTCATAGCACAATCTAAGGATACTAAATGTCCCTTCAAATTGGCGATCAAGCGCCCGAATTTAGCTTGCTTTCAGATTCAAAAGAAAAAATTTCACTCACTGAATTACGAGGTAAAAAAGTTGTTTTGTATTTTTACCCTAAAGATGACACCCCAGGTTGCACCAAACAAGCTTGTGATTTTCGTGATGCCTTACCGCAATTTACAGATCAAAATACCCTTATTTTTGGCATTTCCAAAGACACTGCAGCCAAACATACCAAGTTTAAAGAAAAATACAAATTACCTTTCACTTTATTAACTGATGAAAATGCTGATGTTTGTGAAGCATATGGTGTCATTAATAAAAAAAGTTTATTTGGTAAAACCTTTTTAGGCATTCAACGTTCTACTTTTTTACTTGATGAAAACGGAATTATATTAGCTATCTGGCGCAAAGTTAAAGTTCCCTCCCACATTCAAGAAGTACTTCAAGAATCCAATTAACGCACATTCTATTTAAGAAAAAAATTATGAGCCAAAAAAATAAAACCGCTATTACACCCACACGCGTTGAAGATTACCCAGAGTGGTATCAACAAGTCATTAAAGCTGCAGAACTTGCTGAAGTTTCTCCGGTGCGCGGATGTATGACGATCAAACCTTGGGGCTATGCCTTATGGGAAAATATTCAACGCGTCCTAGATGATAAACTCAAAGCAACCGGACACAAAAATGTTTACTTCCCTTTGCTCATTCCTATTAGCTTTTTAGAAAAAGAAGCAGCACACATTGAAGGCTTTGCAAAAGAATGTGCGGTAGTCACACATCATCGATTAGAAACCAATGCAGAAGGCAAATTAGTTCCTGCCGGCGAACTCGAAGATCCTTACATTATTCGCCCTACCTCTGAAACTATTATCGGTGAAGCGTTTTCACGCTGGATTCAATCATATCGTGATTTACCCATGTTAATGAATCAATGGGCTAATGTAATGCGCTGGGAAATGCGCACACGAATGTTTTTACGTACATCAGAATTTTTATGGCAAGAAGGCCATACAGCGCACGCCACAGCAAAAGAAGCAGAAGTTCATACAATAAAAATTCTCGATTTATATGCTGATTTTGTTGAAGATTACATGGCCATGCCTGTCATCAAAGGGGAAAAAACAGAAAGCGAACGTTTCCCAGGTGCTGTTTCAACCTACTGTATCGAAGCTATGATGCAAGATAAAAAAGCCATTCAAGCAGGAACATCACATTTTCTTGGACAAAATTTCGCACGCGCTTGCGACATTAAATTTTTATCCTCACAAGGCCAAGAAGAATTTGTTTGGACAACATCATGGGGCGTGACGACACGATTAATTGGTGCGTTAACCATGACACATAGCGATGACAATGGCCTTATTTTACCGCCAAAATTAGCACCTATTCATGTCGTTATTTTGCCACTGATACACAAGGAAGAACAAAAAGCAGAAATCCTAGCCTACTGCGAAAAACTCGCAGAGGAACTACGTATTCAGCATTATGCAAATAAAAATATTATTGTTGAAATTGATCAGCGCGAACTAACCGGCGGAGAAAAATCCTGGAGCTGGGTCAAAAAAGGGGTTCCTGTGCGCGCAGAAATTGGCATGAAAGAAGTACAAAACAATTCTGTATTTGTAGGTAGGCGTGATAAAGAATACAAAGATCGCATGAGCTTTGAACGTGATGAATTTATATCTACCATTGTTTTACAATTAGATGAAATGCAAAAAACGTTATTAATGCGTGCACGCAAATTTCAACAAGACAATACACATACAATCAATAATGAAAAAGATTTTTATGATTTCTTTAAAGGGGATAGCGGCTTTGCGCTTGCACATTGGAATGGCAGTGCTGAGATTGAAGCAAAAGTTAAAAAAGATTTGAATGTCACAATACGTTGTATTCCTAGATTAGAAACAACACCCGAAACTGGAACATGCATCTTCAGCGGTGAGCCTAGCAAACAACGAGTTATTTTTGCAAAAGCTTACTAACAGCTTCGAATTTATAATCATGCGTGCAGGTAAGTGAAATAATTTTTCAACTGCACGCTTATTTTCCTGGAACCCTAAAACTTGTTGACAGAATCTGTGTGCCTGATAATTGACAGTTGCTCGTATCCATTTTATCAACTTTATGCGTAATGATAAAATTTTTCCTTTTCGTCGCTATTTTTATTTCTAAGAAACATACCTAATCTCATATAATATTAGTTATCGCATTCTGGCAGAAAAAGCTAAAGTGTCAAATCTTCGACCTAAAAAAATCGACTGTAAAATAGAGGGCAATTGTGATACCCTTGCCCGCATTTAATACCTCTCCCTAACCCACTACAGAAGGATTTAATCGGTATGAACAACCACATTAAAGACTTAGAAGCTACCATTCAACACTTGGCCAAAAAAGGCAAAGGCATTTTAGCCGCCGATGAAAGCGTCGCCACTATTACCAAGCGATTTGAAGCACTCAATATCCCCTCCTCTGAAGAAACTCGACGTGCTTATCGTGAAATGCTCGTTACCGCACCTGATTTGAATAACTATATAGGCGGCGTCATTTTATTTGAAGAAACACTCGATCAAACAACTAGCAATGGCCAGAAATTTGCTGATTTATTAAAGTCACAAGGTATCTTAGCTGGGATTAAAGTGGATAAGGGCCTGATTCCGCTTCTTAACTCGCAAGGTGAGCAAACGACTCAAGGCTTAGATGGATTGGACGAGCGCTTAAAAGAATACAAAGCTAAAGGCGCAAGTTTTGCAAAATGGCGAGCTGTTTATGCTGTTACTGAAAATACACCCAGCGCTTTAGCGATAAAAACCAACGCTGAAGGCTTAGCACAGTACGCTGCAATATGCCAAGCCAATGGCATAGTACCTATCGTCGAACCCGAAGTACTAATCGACAGCGATCATACTATCGAACGTTGCGCAGAAGTGACCGAACATGTGCTGCATGCTGTATTTCATGCGCTACATAAACATCACGTCAAGTTAGAATATATTATTTTAAAACCTAGCATGGTGATTAACGGCAAAAAGTGCGCTGCCAAAGCTACCGCCGAGCAAGTGGGCAAAGCAACAGTGACAGTTTTGCGTCGTACGGTTCCTGCAGCCGTTCCCACTATTAATTTCTTATCTGGCGGACAATCTTCTGAAGAAGCCACTGCGAATTTAAATGCCATGAACTTGTTACCGGGAAATCCATGGAATTTAAGTTATTCTTATGCTCGTGCATTACAAGACTACAGCATGAAAACATGGAAAGGCGAGACTAAAAATGTTGCCGAAGCGCAAAAAATATTTTTACATCGTGCCAAGTTAAATAGCTCAGCAAGTATGGGTAAATATACACCTTCTTTAGAAACTGAAACTTCATTCGCGTAATAATCATCCCCATTGCGTAATCGCAATGGGGTTTTCGCAACCTAAGTAACAATCTCTATTATTTTAGGATTTCACTGTCATGACGACCGAGATGACGACTATTGATGCTAAAGAAAAATTTGCCGACTTAATTACTCATGTAGCGCACAGCCAAGAGCGTGTTGTATTAACCCGAAGAGGAAAACAAGTCGCCGCTATTGTGACTATTGAAGATTTACATTTTCTAGAAAACATACAAGATCAATCTGATTTACAAACCGCCATAGACTCTCTTAAAGAAGCCCGCAGTGATGGTCTCATCACTCTCGAACAATTGAAAGAAGAGACGGGCGTATAACGTGACCAAACCTTACCATGTGAAAATCGCACCTCAAGCAGCGCGCCAAATAAAATCATTACCTCCTAAGCTAACTCGGCTATTTATCAAGTTAGCAGAGGCACTTGCCATTAATCCTCGCCCACCTGGTGCCAAAAAAGTAGAAGGCATGACAGGCTTATATAGCG
>DHXK01000061.1 GCA_002413665.1 Legionellales bacterium UBA5158
TTTCACCACTAACGCATATGGTTTGGGATAGCGCGTAATTTAAAGTAGCTTGTTGAAGACTGATTAAAAACTGGTTAAATTTGCTAGATCACTTTTAATAGATTTTAATTCGTCTTCATCAATGTACCTGACACTTTCGAGGTAATTTGCAAGCGCTTCAATGGCTTCAGCTTTTGTTGGACGACTGCCCCTAGGATTTCCATATAACTCTTTGTTGACATTGTTTTCGTAAATCGGATTGGCACTCCACTCCCACATATCCCCATGATATTCAATAATTGGATCATATTTTAAGAGTTTGCCGCGTAGTTTTTTCTTAGTGGTCATATCATCGTTGAATCTACGAACAAGTTCAGCCTCTACATCTTCATGAAGCTTTTGTGTTAGCACTTCGATTTGACTTAAATCAGTATCGCTTAGTTTTTGTAGACTTCGCTGGTCATTTATTAAATCATTTAACTTTGCTATGAATGTCATTATTTTTTAACTATATTAATCAAGAATAATTATAGATTACAAACACAAGATTAAAATCAACGCAGTCTAAAAAGACTGGTATTTCACTTTATTCTATATGCTTGGATCTAGCCTAGGCCATATTTTTGTCGGCTCAAAAGCTGAGTGGGACGAGATTCATGATGATGTGCCACAATATGAAGAACGGCCTAAGTAGGGTCAACCCATCATTTAAGTGTTAGGTATGACTTCATGGCGACTTCAAAAAGCACGATTGATTTTCTTCTCGACCAACTTACCGGCGCGGATCATGTGACAGTAAGAAAGATGTTTGGAGGATACTGTCTATATTCAGCTGGTAAGCCTGTCGGGCTAATCTGTGATGATCAAATGTTCTTAAAACCAACGAATGCTGGCAGAGAAATGATTCCTGAGCTGATAGAAGGGTTCCCTTACCCAGGAGCAAAATATCATTTTTTAATATCTGCTGATATGTGGGAAGATAGAGAATGGATTTGTAAGTTAATACAGGTTACAGCTATGGAGCTACCCCAATTTAAGCCTAAACCGAGAAAAAAACATGACTAACTCATCCATCAAGTGAGATGCTGGACTTCACCTGCATTAAGAGACGCTTCTAAATAGAAGCACGTATCAGTGTTAAAGCGGCATTTTTTGCGCGTTTTGCTGCGCCTATGCCAGGACTCAATCGTTCGACTAAAGCTGCCCCCTCAAAAAGAATAGTCAGCTGCTGCCCAAGTGCTTCAGGGTCTTTAGCGCCGGCTTCTGCGGCTATTTTGGACAAGTAGCCTTGTAATTCCACAGCCAGCACAGCTGAATACTGATTAATCGGATGGGTCGGATCTGGAAATACTACAGAGGCAATGTGAAACGGCAGGCCGTGAAATTCCGGAGTCATAATCCACTGCTCCACAAGTTCGCATAGCTCAACAAGAATATCGAGTGAATTGGCTTTTTTAGAGTTGAGCCTGGAGTTCAGCCACTCATAGAATCGATCAGATTTATCCCTGAGGTAGGCTACGATCAATAAATTTTTACTTGGAAAATGCTTGTAAAGTGTCGCTTTAGCAATTCCTGATTCTGCAATGATCGTGTCAACACCAGAAGCATGAATACCTCTGGATTCAAAAAGGCTTGCTGCCGTTAAGAGTATCCTTTCACGCATATTCATATGATTTCCTTATAAAATAATTCTAACCATTCTAGGTTCATGGTGTTGGATGCATTAACTCTTGTGGATATAAGCAATTTACATAACCTAAAGCTAGCTTCAAGCTCCCTACGTTACGCATATCTACTATACCGTCATTAACGAATGATAGAAAAGCTTGCCTTTGATCAGGCGGCAGCATCGCCGCTTGAGGAAACTGACAGGTACCATCTTTCATCTTATTGTAAACGTGCAGCAAAGCACTAATAGTAAGGGGGTCAGCAACTCCAATAGTGGCCGTAGATGGCGATTTAGTCAGTGCCACCTCATTCGAAATGTCATTCAGTTTTGGGCTTAAAAGCATGGTTGCACTCACGCATATTACTACTAATGCAACAGCTGCAAAACCCAACAACAGGACTCGTCTTTCTGTCTCGGGTTTAAGAAAGCTTTGTATCGATTGATCAACTAACTTCCAAGCCTCGTTTGAATGATTTTGCGATTGTATTTGTATTGCCCCAATCACTAAAAAAAGAATTTGATCTGAAACGACATCAGGATGTTTTACTGAAGTCTTTTTGATTTCAGCATGTATGATTTCTTTTAAAAAATGCACATCTTCAATGGATAAGTCTTTTCGTTGCGTATTCGCAGTCTGGGAAGCATTTCGTTCGGAATTCCAGTTACTCAGCTGACTAGATAACCCCAAAAGCCGCGCCTTGGATGTCTTTCCGCTGATTCTAACTTTCTGACGCAAGCCCAGCGTGGTCATTATGTCTGCATTCATTTCATTAAACTGATTTGTTTGGAGCATTGTAATTTACCGTTAAAAATTTACTTGCATATTTAAGAACTCTTCAAGTAGACTGTAAATAAATGAACAGACCTGTCTTTATGTTATCTTGAAAGTTAGCTAAACGCAATCGAACGTACTCTTTAAACTTTTATTTTATATAGGATTATTATGCATATTGCAACTACCGATGTTCAGCTTGCCGACTGGCGTAGCCATGCTTTAAAGCTGGAAAATGAAGTAAAAAAGGTGATCGTAGGTCAGGATAAGGCCATTCGACTCATGAACATCGCCATTTTTGCACGTGGCCATGTGTTGCTT
>DHXK01000108.1:0-748 GCA_002413665.1 Legionellales bacterium UBA5158
GTCGTATAGTTACCGAAAGCATCATCACGCTTCTCATTAAAAAAGATCGAATAGAAAAGAGTGAGAAGAAATTGATGGAGATGGGAACAAATTTAACAATCGCATTTACCAAATTTCTCAATGCTCGAACCATTTTATCTAAAGCTAATATTACACAAAACAATATCGAGCAAGACAATTTTCAAAATGAATGTAAGAAAGAATTAGAAAAAGGTAGGAATATTCTGGCTAAAGTTTACAGGATTGTTAATGAAATTACTGATCGCAATAAGCATAGCAAACAGTGTTATTCTAAAATTAAAAAACTTTGCAGTAATAGTTTGAAAGAAACAGAGATTAAAGATTATACATTGTTAGCCGCGAACCCTCTCAAGTTATATGAGAGGTTGCATGAGATGGTATTGCGAATGGTTTCTGCTTATAATGCTGAAAAATATTCATTACTGGGTTTAGAGGTGTATGATTTTTTAGAGCTTACTAAGCTAGCGCCACTTCCAGTGGCAACAAGATTAATAAGCTCAGCTGGTGCGATTGTGAAAGCTGGTGACAATATGCAACACTCAAAGTTTTTCTATAGTTCGCAAGATATTCAATTATTTCGGGAAGGGATAGAAGGCCTTGATAAAAGTCTTGCACAGCTTAGAGCACCACAAGTTAAGCCTACTAAAATAGTATTTCTTCAAAATAAAAATCGAACCATAAATGATAATAAGTCTCTGACATTTTTTAGTGAACCAAGTTCTGCAAC
>DHXK01000108.1:795-2039 GCA_002413665.1 Legionellales bacterium UBA5158
GTTCTGCAACATCTAATATTTCTTCTAGTGTCAGTGTTCAAGTAGCAGATCAACCTGGTTTCGTTTTTTCATCCAAGAAACGTTAAGTATTCTTATAACCCTTAAAGTGCTTATTTACGATTAGGGGTTATAAATTGCCATAGTAATTGTGAAGTTATCTTATGTGCTTAATAAAACTTTTATCGCGGTTATAATTATTGTTTTATTCACAACACTGGAAGCGAGGCTGTGGGTTTCATCGCTCAGGATATTGTGCATTTTGTAAAAGTGCCTGTAGCACTATTGCTTGAGATATTTCTGTTTAGGCTTTATCGTAAATATTTTCGGTATTCCATTATCACACCAAAAATTTTGTCGTCATTTTCTCTTAATATGATGTGATGGTTTATTACGATTGATCGGAGATATATCTCACCGTCTTCAATGAGAACTTGTTTGATAGAAGGAATTTTTTGATTAACTTTTTGGCTAATAACATAGTCATTTTGTTGAAGTTTAGCACTTGGTTCAATTAATAAAATTGTCCCTTCAGAAAAAATACCTACGCTCTCTTCAATGATTAATCCAAAAAAATTCTTTTGATAAGGTCTTTCGGTAGTAATAATAGGGTGATTCGTATTCGTGGTTTTTGGCCAGCTCGCGATCTCGTTCCACAAAATAATAGGTACTTTATTTTGATGGGTTTCAGAGGCTATATTTTCAGGACCTGTAGAATTTATAGGTAAAGAAATATCGCCTATCAGTTGGCTCACGGTAATTGAAAAATAATTCGCAATAGGCGCTAGGGTTGACAATGTTGGGTTGGCATTATTGTTGTTTCGAATTTTCTTGATGCTGCTCGCGGGGATTCCAGTTCGACGTGCCAGCTCATTCGCATTCACACGGGCTTCTGCCATCAGTAAATTTAGATTGCTGCTGAGTTCCTGAAATGTCATGAACAGATACACCTTTAGTAATTGTTACATATATTAGTCGGTTACAAAATCTATGTCCATAGATTAATGGCAGGATAATGTCATAACGTCCTTTCTAACGCCAAATTCTGATTAAAGCATATGCATTATCCATATTTTTTGCTGATCCCATTGACTTAACGCCTGCATTATACCAAAATGCCTTTTAAATATCTATTTCGGGTATTATATTGTCGAATTAAATTACACCATGAATTTTTTAATGACACGTGAGACAAGAGTCATCAAGAAAAAACCTCATAAATAGTGCAAATTGAATCTATATGATTC
>DHXK01000108.1:2075-3352 GCA_002413665.1 Legionellales bacterium UBA5158
TGATTCGATGGTAAAGAAAATTCGGCGAATGTTTTTAACTTAAAAAAATCAAGTTCATCTGCTTATTTAAATTTTAGATTAATTAGAGAAAATCACTATGTTACGTAATAATTTTTGGCACTCTTTTCATGAGATGCAAGCAATAAAAATTTCAATATCTCCTGAAAAAGGAGTTATTAAAGAAAAATCTATAATTGCAGGCTACAAAGACTTTTTCATTAAAAAACTAAAATTTTTTGAACTAATAGAATCTGTTTTAACTTCTTCGTCTATTCGATTAATTGGATGGAGTCGTTTTTCAAAAGAGATTCCAAATGAATAAAAACCCTAAAAAGCAACTGAATGTTTTTTCTTTAGCCATGATTACTGTTGTAGCAGTCGATAGTCTCAGGGCTTTGCCCATAGGCGCACAATATGGTTTCTCCATTATTTTTTATTATCTCATTGCAGCATTAGCCTTTTTCATTCCGGTTGCTATGGTAGCTGCAGAACTTGCTACTGGTTGGCCGGAAGAGGGTGGAATTTATGTTTGGGTAAGAGAAGCTTTTGGTAAAAAAGTTGGTTTTTTTACAGTGTGGCTGCAATGGTTTTATAATATTTGTTGGTATCCTACTATTATGTCATTGATTGCAGCGACGTTAGCGTATTGCATAGATCCAAAATTAGTTGATGATAAAATTTTTATGTTGGTTACTATTTTTTCTTTATTTTGGTCAGTGACGTTAATCAATTTTTTTGGCATGAAAGTATCTTCGATAATAATTAATATAGGGGCAGTTTTGGGAACCATAGTGCCAACAGTTATGATTATTATTTTAGGATGTATTTGGGTGGTAACAGATAAACCTATTCAAATGGAAGTTTCGTTTAAAAGTTTTTTCCCTGACTTAAGTGGCATCAATACGCTAGTACTTTTAACAGGCGTTATTTTTGGTTTGTTGGGATTAGAAAATGCAGCAGCTCATGCTAAAGATGTGAAAAATCCACAACGGGATTATCCGCGCGCCATATTGTGGGCTACAGGTATTATTTTATTTACTTTGATTTTTGGCTCTTTGGCGATTGCTGCTATTATTCCACACTCTGAACTCAATATTATTTCAGGGTTATTACAAGCTTATGAAGTGTTCTTTGCTAAATTCCATATATCGTGGTTTATGCCTATTTTAGCAGTACTAATTGCTTTGGGTGCTATAGGCGGATTAAACGCATGGATGTTAAGTCCTAGCAAAGGTTTATTAATTGCAAGTCGTGATGGTTGTTTGCCAAAGATACTG
>DHXK01000108.1:3526-7680 GCA_002413665.1 Legionellales bacterium UBA5158
ATACTGTGCTATACCAATGCGAAAGGTGTGCCCGCGGCAATTTTGATTTTACAAGGTTTAATCTTTACTGTGCTCTGTTCGGTTTTTTTATTGCTGCCAAGTGTGAGCAGTAGTTACTGGGCTTTATCAGTCATTACATCTATTTTATCAGTCATTGTTTATATACCGATGTTTCTCGGTGCAATACGCCTACGTTACAAATATCCACATGTTGAAAGAGCTTATAAAGTACCAGGTGGAAATGTGGGAATGTGGATTGTGTGTTCATTAGGTTTGGTAAGTTGTCTCTTTACTATGTTCATTGGTTTCTTTCCGCCTAGTCAAGTCGCAGTAGGAAATACCTTAACGTATGAACTGATTATTATGTTTGGTGTTGGCTTAAGTTGCATTTTACCCCTGATTGTTTATCGATTAAGTAAAAACAATTCTCAGTTAGTATTCGCAAGTCAATTGTCATAATGATGAAGGACTTGGTCAACTTGCTATATAGATATTTACTAAAATACCTATTAATATGAAGGAGTCAATGACGACTGAACTGTTACCAATAAGTTAATATAAGAGATTTTTTCTATGATAAATATGAATAAAGACTCATTGCATTCGTGGAAAGAAATATTAGCCTTACTGTTTTTATTTGGAATTATATCTGCATATCTTCTGATGCCTTTTGCATCATCAACTATGGTGCCTTGGCATAATGATCTGCTCAATCATATTGTTTTAATTATGCAAGCTAAAATCTCACTTGCATCAGGTCAATTTCCATTACGAACTTCAGTATTGAATTCGTTAATGATGCAGCCTTATCCTATTTATCAGTTTTATTCCTCTACCAGCTATACAATCGCAGCCATGATAGATAAATGGATCACAGCTGGAAACCCTTTAATGGCTTATACAATTACATTATGGTGCGCTCTTACTATGAGCGGAATTTACATGTATAGACTTGCACAATGGTTTTTTAAATCAAAACAAGCTGCTGTTATCGCTAGTATTGTTTATCTTACAACACCTTATTCATTATTTGTTTTATATTATTTCCATGGTTTTAATGAAACATTGGCTACCTGCCTTATACCAGCCGTTTTATATTACACCCTCCAACGATTTTATCATTCCTCACGCTTAAAGTATTTTTTAGAAATGACATTTTTATGGTACTTACTCATTACCATTCATCTTATTAGTTTTATTTATACTAGTATCTTTGTTGGAGTATTCTTAGTCTTGCTCGCTATAAAAAATAAAAAGTATTGGAAAAATTTATTCATTGTTTCCATTCCCTATGTCTTTTCACTCGTACTTGCAGCTTGGTTTATAGGTCCACTTATTATTGTGTCAAAATATTTTTTAGTGAATGCTTCGTTTGATGACAGTAAATTATTGACGGCATATGCACCTAGTATTCAGACTATTTTGGGTTGGAAATATTGGCAAGCTATTTTCAATCACCATTCGGTCACTAATCCCAGCTTAGGTTGGCCTATATTAATCAGTCTGATTATTATTCTATATGCAGCTTTATCCAAAAAAGCTTTCCAAAATATACATACAAAATATTGGCTAACTTTACTATATATTATTTTTTCTCTTGCTATTTTTATGGTGTGGTCGCCATTTAACTTCTGGCAGTGGTTTCCTTCACAGCTCCTGGTTGTTCAAGCAACGTGGCGTTTATATTCACAAGCATCATGGTCGGGCGCCTTAATTGTAGCGGCAGTGTATATTTGGGTTCTTGGCAAACATTTCAATATTAAATTCTTTATCATCTCTATTGCCCTTCTCATTATAAGTGCGCATACATTTATACCAAAAGATCCCCGCTATATGCCGCTTAGTGATTTCGGTGAAAACCCTAAGCAAGCTTCTAATCCTGTTTCATATCTATTAGATACAGATCGAAATCCAAGCTTAATAGAATCAATTGAAAACCTTGTTCTTAACACTTTAGTAAAAGATCAACGCCTTCAATACGATAACGTCTATGTCATACCAAAATCTTTGCTTGCTCTTGCTTATTCTCCGTTCATTTCATTATCAGGAGAATTTCCTTCAGCAAAACATTCAGACCTTCAACTTAATGCCATTATTGATGGTAAAATTATTGCTACAAAGAATATTTCATCTGGAAAATTTAATTGGAAAATCCCTTTAACCCTTAAGCTCTATGCCAAAAACCAATCTAAAATGTCTTTAAGTTTTAAAGTAAACTCTCCAAACAAAAATCATATTAAAGTTGATAGTATTCCTATTAGCATTAGCAATGCTATTTTAGATGGATTTTTAAAATCTTCAGAATTTTTATCTTTATATAAAGTTATGCAGGATTGTCATGCTGAAAATTCCCTTATACTTTGTAAAGTTAACGTACCAGCAAATGTACACTTGCTCGAACTTCCTTCCTTTTATTACCCTCAACTATTAGATATCAAGCTTAATGGTAAACCTATTTCCTATCAGGCTGTACTTTCAGAATCTGCAGCTCTAGTAGGTGTCATTCCAGAAGCTGGAAAGATTAATGAATTTAGCATTAAGTTTACTGGACTAGCCTGGGCTAACTATATCAGCTGGGGCGCATGGGGATTGTTTAGCATGATATTTTTATCTTTTATGAGACTGCCTTACAAAAATGCTACTCATCAGGTTGACAAAGTTTATAGTTCGTCAGCAAGAGTTAATTAAAAAAAGTGCATGACATGGTATGGGGTATGAATTGTTGCTTTTTCTCGGGGAAACTAGGGGGGTCAGGAAGTCTTAGGAACTGCTGGGATGTGCTATTGGCGGAGAAGGTGGGATTCGAACCCACGTGGGAGCTTACGCACCCCATCCGATTTCGAGTCGGCGCCGTTATGGCCACTTCGGTACCTCTCCTGAAGATGCAGAATTATATACTTGAGTTAACTCTATTATCCAGCAGTGTTTAATTCTGGAGGCGTGAGATCCAAAATTTGAGGGGTTGTCTGATACTGCCTGTCAGAGACGGGATACAAAGATTCTATCGTTGCTGATGAGTAGCCAGGTGGAATTTTTAAAGGTGCGACAGTTTGAGCTTTTAAATATTCTTTATCTTTGTCACTGATGAGGCCTTTGTCACCGTATATATGGCTGCAGCTGGTCAGGATAAGTGCTACAAAAACTGTAAAAAATAATTTGGAGTAACGCATACAAACCTCTTTTATTATTGCAAGGCACCCGATAACATCAGTGCTTCTTGTAATTCTGTGTGATATTTAGAGTCTAAGGGTAACAAGGGTAAACGTATACCCGTTGGAATCATACCCATTTTATGCAACGCCCACTTTGTGGGTATGGGGTTGGACTCAAGAAAAAGCTTTTTATGTAAAGGTATTAATTCATCATTAATAGCGATAGCCCGTGCTTTATTACCAGATAAAGCTGCTACACACAAGTCATGCATTTTTCGTGGAGCAATATTAGCAGTGACAGAAATGACACCATGAGCACCATTAAATAGGAATTCTAAAGCTGTGAGATCATCCCCACTGTAAAGGCCAAAGTCATTACCACATTGAGATAAAAGTTCAATACCACGCTCAACACTGCCGCTGGCTTCTTTAATACCAACGATATTAGGTAACATAGCTAGTTTGGCAGCCGTTTCGGGAAGGAGATCGCAAGCTGTTCGGCCTGGTACATTATATAAAATAATCGGAATAGAAATACTTTCGGCAACGAGTTTGTAATGCTCATATAAACCATTTTGTGTAGGTTTATTATAATATGGCGTTACAATTAAACAGGCATCTGCGCCCGCAGCTTGTGCATTTTGAGAGTCTTGGACCGTGGACAAAGTTGAATTAGTCCCAGTTCCTGCAATAACAGGGACACGGCCTGCCACTTGTTTCACCGCTGCGGCAATAATTTCATTTTTTTCTGTGCTATTTAAGGTAACAGATTCACCTGTGGTACCCACCACGACGATAGCATCTGTTTTTTCAGCTATATGCCATTCTATTAAAGCATGTAGTGATTTTTTATCAATGGAACCATCTGGTTGCATTGGTGTAACTAGAGCAACCATGCTGCCTTTGAACATAGGATAGTTTCCGATCAAATAATTTTTTTTATGGTATCAGCATTCGAAGGGTTGTCTATATTTTTTTATAGTATGCTCGTATAATTGCGCC
>DHXK01000108.1:7794-8981 GCA_002413665.1 Legionellales bacterium UBA5158
TGCTCGTATAATTGCGCCTCTTTGTCACTTGAGTTGGAAAACAATATGGATGAAACAAACGCGTGGGCAAACATCTTGTGGGGAAAAAACGCTAAGCTAAGTTATTTACTAGTGGCCGCCGTTATTTTGTTATTCACTCTATTGGGTGGGCGAGAGCTTTGGACACAAGAGCATCGCTGGGCCGAAATTGTGACAGGGATGTTTTACCGTCATGACTTTTTACATCCTTTTTTAGGTGACGTAGATTATTATGATAAGCCTTTGCTATCTTATTGGCTGATTGCTGGGATTAGTTTCATCACTGGCAAAGTATCACTTTGGAGTTTGCGTCTACCCTCAGCCTTGGCAGGCATTTTATCTATTTGGTCTATTTACAAAATTGGTTCTTACCTAAATGATCAGCGTTTAGGTTTGCTAGCCGGTTGGATGTTATTAACTACTTTTTACTTCGTGTTTTGGGCAAGAACCAGCAGTGCCGACATGTTGAATTTAGGTGGTACTTTGTTTGCAGTGGCTTGGTATGTCATGAAAAGAGAGCATCCAAGTTTTATGACCTATGCAGTTTTCTTTATCATTTTGGCTCTGACTTCACTTTGTAAAGGATTGGTTGGTGCTATTGTTCCACTTATTGTTATTTTTCCTGATTTGTTAATGAAGAATGAATGGAAAAAACATTTACGTCTTTCATTTTTTCTTGCCTTGATTCCTGCAGCGATTATATATTATTTACCTTTTTGGGCGTCTGGACATTTTGGCGGTACAAATTATCAAGAAAGCGGTTTATATTTAGTCTATCGTGAAAATATTTTACGTTACTTCCAACCCTTTGATCATAAGGGACCTATTTATACTTACTTAATTTATTTGCCCGTTTATTTAATACCATGGACTCTTTTCTTTGTTCCTGCATTATTCTCATTACCCGTCCGTTGGAAAAATTTATCGTCGAGTTCAAAATGGATGTGCTGGGTAGTTTTTTTATTATTTTTATTTTTTACCTTGAGTGGTTCACGAAGAAATTACTATGTTTTACCCATTGTTCCTTTTGCTATTTTAATGACAGCAGATTGGATATTTGCGCAAGCAGCAGTGATAACTCGCAGATTTATTTGGGCAGGTCGCATGGCCGTTGTTACTTTCATTTTATTATTTGCAAGCTATGATATCTTGCAACCCTTGTATTATAC
>DHXK01000108.1:9187-25085 GCA_002413665.1 Legionellales bacterium UBA5158
TGTATTATACCGGCGGGGGTGTGGATCATTTTGCTGAAGATTTAAAAATGCAAATCACTCAAATTAAGCCTTGGTCAGAATGGCAATTTGTGATGTTAGATCCGGAAACAAAGATTAGTTTTTACTTGCACTTACCACCCACTGTACGAAATTATGCAGTGTTAAACGATCGTGAGGTGCAGACCTCTGCTAGCTTGTTAAAGTCATGGCCTGTGGTGAAAGAATCTAGTTCTACGACTATCTTTCTAACACGCAAATTATACGAACCTTTGTTACGTAGTCTCTTGCCAAATTATCGAGTACTATCCTCTACGCCTACGCTGGGGGAAAAATTATTAAACGTTGACAATAAAAATGCACCTGTTGCTTTCATTCCATTCTAAAAAGTGATTGAACTCAGCAGTTTATATGATTTATATTTCTCAGATAAAATAAAGGATTTTTCATGACAGAAAATTTATTACAACACATTGAGGAAAAAGTAAGAAAACTGCTAAGCGAAGTGAAAGCATTGCGTAGTGAAATTGCTCATGTTAAGCAAGAAAACGTGTATTTACAAGATGAACAAGACTGTAATGCCACTAAATTACAAAGTCTTATTTCATTATTGGATGTTGTGAACACGGGTGTAAAGGACGAGATGGTTGAAATTGACTCTATCCCTCAAACTGAAGATGCTGTAAGCTAAAATGCTATAATCGATACCCAAGGAGTAGTAGATGGCACTACTAGTAAATCAGCAAGGAATGCTGAAGAAACTACGAAATCAAATTAAGTTATTAAAATTAAAAGAAAAAACAGCACACAAAAAATTGAAAGTTGCTTTGTTAAAAGCAAGGCGTATGACCAAAGTTTATGAGAGTAAACTTGAAAAAAACACTAAGGACAGTAAAGCAAAGAT
This sequence comes from Legionellales bacterium UBA5158, assembly GCA_002413665.1. Classification (GTDB taxonomy): domain Bacteria; phylum Pseudomonadota; class Gammaproteobacteria; order DSM-16500; family DSM-16500; genus UBA5158. Next base: position 10,089 of record DHXK01000108.1, read on the forward strand.
TGCGGCAGCCACTGCTGCAGTTTATAAAAAATTAGCTGTTTCGATTACGAAGAAAGCTAAGCGTGTTAAAGCTACCAAAAAAATAGTCTTTGCAGTACGTAAGTCTGCGAAGAATAAAACTTAACTGTTGTGATTTATTAAAATAAATATTGTCGGAGATTATATATGTTAGCTCGTATTTTAAATGCGTTAAGTAAACCTGTTGTTTTAGTGCCTGCGCGTACTATGTCAACTCGTGCTACCAGACCGTTGACGATGGGATTGTTTTATCCATCACCTAAAGTTCAGGGTGAAGAAACTTTAGTGAAAGGCGCGGGTAGTTATGTAGTTAGTTCTGAATGTGTAGAAGATAGCGCTAGACACTATCAACGTGCTCCAGAAAAAAATATAGTACTTACTGCTTCGGTTACATTGAAAGCACCAGGTGGTAATGTAATATCTTCTGTATGTGTCGAAGATTCCCTCGCACCGCGAAGATACGAAAATAGCCTGGTACAAAGCGAAGAAGTTCGATCAGCTAGAAGAAGATAGTTCTCCTGCTATCATTCCCGATCAGTCGATAAAAGTCGGGAATGATAGCAAGTTTAATTAGTTGCAGTAACTACACAATCTATATTCCCTTCCATAAGTTGCACAGAAATCTCATCCCCAATTTTTATTTCCTTCGCATTATGCAATACTTTTTGGTTTTTTGTCGCGATTGAAAAGCCGCGCTTTAAAGTGGCTAGGGGACTTAATGCATCGAGTTTTCCGGCATGATTAATGAGTTGTTGTTGAGAATGGTTGAGTGCATTCTTAATAAGAGTTTGCAATGTTTGCGATTCAAATATTAGTTGGTTATGTAGCTCACGAATTTTATGCAATGGTGCCATGCTTAATAATTTAATATGTGAATTTTTTAAATTGGCTTGATATTGTTGTGTTAATTTATTTTGTAAGCGCACTAAAGTGAGCTCACATAAGTCTAGATGTTGACTTTGTTCTGCGAGTCTTCGTTTAGGATGTTGATGTTGTAAATGTTTATCTGTCCAACTCAAATGCAGTTGAATTTGCTGAATTTTTTCTTGAATTTGACGAATAAAACGTTGCTGAATCTGTTGAAGGGCGGCGAGTAATTCACCGCTCTCAGGTACAACTAATTCAGCCGCAGCAGAAGGCGTTGCCGCACGTTGATCAGCCACAAAATCTGAAATTGTAAAATCAACTTCATGACCTACTCCACTGATAATAGGCAACATACTTTGAAAAATTGCTTGCGCAACAATTTCTTCATTGAAGGGCCATAAGTCTTCTAATGATCCGCCTCCACGAGACAAGATTAATACATCACAAACTGCATGGCGGTTGGCCGATTGAATAGCGCTTACAATATTAGCGGCAGCCGCACTTCCTTGCACTAAGGTAGGATATACAATAACGGGAATGTTAGGGAAGCGACGCTTCAAAACACTTAAAATATCACGTATCGCAGCTCCTGTAGGAGAAGTGATAACGCCTATCATCTTAGGCATAGGTGGTAATATTTTTTTGTGAACGGCATCAAATAAACCAGCTTCAGCTAAACGTTTTTTAAGCGCTTCGAAAGCAAGTCGTAACTTGCCAACGCCCATTTCTTCCATGTGTTCTGCTAATAGTTGAAAGTCCCCCCGGCCTTCATACAAGCTGATGCGTGCTTTTAACATCACATGCATGCCATCTTTGGGTACGAAGTCTACTTTTCGATTATGAGGCTTAAACATCGCACAGCGGACTTGGGCGCCAGCATCTTTTAAAGAAAAATACCAATGGCCAGAATTGGGAGCAGCAAAATTTGAAATTTCTCCCTCTATCCAGAGTAAAGGAAAGTTGCTTTCAAGTATAAAACGAACTTCGCGATTGAGGCGGCTAACCGTGAAAATTTCTTCTGAATGGCTAATGTCGATAGGAGTCATAGAGGATGAGTATACTGCTTCTTATTCAAATGAGAAACTGCCATGAATGAAATGAAAATAGAGGAATTTTCATCCATTTGCTGACCAATGCCGAAAAAAGTGTATAATGTGTCGTTAATTTTAACCAGCTTTTCCGGGAGAATTAACACGATGACCCTCCGTCTAGTCCAAGAAGCTCTCACCTTTGATGATGTACTACTTTTACCTGCTAAATCTATCGTATTACCTAAAGACACTCAATTAAAAACACGACTGACACGGGACATCGTACTGAATATTCCTTTTCTCTCAGCTGCTATGGATACCGTAACAGAAGCAAGATTAGCCATTGCTATTGCTCAAGAAGGCGGGCTTGGCATTATTCATAAAAATATGACTATCGAGCAGCAAGCTGCGGAAGTGCATAGAGTTAAGAAATTCGAAAGTGGAGTAGTGAAGGATCCCATCACTGTGTCACCCCGGACGACTGTACGTGAGTTATTAGAAATCATTAGAGCTTATAATTTCCATGCTTTACCTGTGGTTGAAGAAAACCAGCAGCTCGTAGGCATAGTCACAAGTCGTGACTTTCGTTTTGAAACGAATTTAGATGAGCTTGTATGTAACATTATGACCCCAAAAGAGAGATTGATTACGGCTAAAGAGGGTACAGATCGAGAAGTGATCCGACAATTGCTGCATAAAAATCGTATCGAAAAAGTATTAGTTATCAATGACTTATTTCAACTTCGCGGCATGATTACCGTTAAAGATATTATGAAGGAGCAAGAAAAGCCTTTTGCCTGCAAAGATGCACAAGGTCAGCTTCGAGTGGGAGCAGCTGTAGGAACAGGTTTAGAAACCGAAAATCGTGTGGCAGCATTAGTCTCAGCAGGCGTAGATGTTCTTGTGGTAGATACTGCCCATGGGCATTCTAAGGGCGTGTTAGACCGTGTTCGCTGGATTAAACAACGTTATGCTCATATCGCTGTGATTGCTGGGAACATAGCAACAGCGGATGCAGCAAAAGCCTTAGCCGATGCTGGAGTAGATGCAGTCAAGGTTGGAATAGGCCCTGGATCTATTTGCACAACACGTATTGTAACAGGTGTTGGAGTTCCACAAATTACAGCCATAGCTAATGTCAGCGCGGCATTAAAAGGATCGGAAGTCGGCGTAATTGCAGATGGTGGCATACGTTATTCTGGAGATGTATGCAAAGCCATAGCAGCAGGGGCATCTGCAATTATGGTAGGCAGTTTATTTGCTGGCACAGAAGAAGCTCCTGGCGAAGTAGAGTTGTATCATGGTCGCACTTATAAAGCTTATAGAGGCATGGGTTCATTAGGAGCAATGGCGCAGCGTCATGGATCTAGTGATCGATATTTTCAAGATAACATCGCTACCCAAGATAAATTAGTCCCTGAAGGCATTGAAGGTCGTGTGCCATATAAAGGCAGTCTAGTCTCTATCATCAATCAATTAGTCGGCGGTTTACGATCAGGAATGGGTTATACCGGTTGTGCTGATATTGAAGAAATGCGAACTCGACCGGAATTTATTCGTGTCACAAGTTCTGGTGTACGTGAAAGTCATGTACATGATGTACAAATTATTAAAGAAGCGCCTAATTATCAAATGGATGAGGCGTACTTTAAATGACTATTGATTTGCATGAACAATGTATTCTTATCTTAGATTTTGGTTCGCAGTACTCACAGCTCATTGCTAGACGCGTAAGAGAAATAGGAGTGTATTGTGAGTTGCATCCTTACACTATGTCAGCTGATGATATTAAAAAACTTGCACCCTCTGGTATTATTTTATCGGGCGGTCCAGAAAGTGTGACAGGGTTAACAACACCCAGAGCACCGGATTGTGTTTTTGAATTAGGATGTCCTGTTCTGGGTATTTGTTATGGCATGCAAACCATGGCTGTGCAGTTAGGTGGCTCAGTCAAAAGTGGGATGAAGCGTGAATTTGGGTCTGCAAAAGTAAACATTTGCGAGAGCATACCATTATTTAACGAAATCCAAGATGATTTGGCTCCTGATGGTGCGCGGTTGTTAGATGTTTGGATGAGTCATGGTGATCACGTAGATGTATTGCCACCAGAATTCATGCTAACAGCCACTACAGGTCATGATTCTATTACTGCAATGGCTGACGAGAAGCGTCATTTTTATGGATTACAGTTTCATCCTGAAGTGTCACACACGAAGCAAGGCGCGCGTATTATTGAACGATTTATTTTAGATATTTGTGGATGTAAACCTCTATGGACCACAAAAAATATTGTTTCAGAGCTCATACAAAAGATTAAAAATACAGTAGGTGACGAAGGCGTTATTTTAGGGCTATCAGGTGGCGTAGATTCGTCTGTGGTCGCCGCGTTATTAAATAAAGCGATAGGTGAGCAATTGACTTGTGTGTTTGTTGACACTGGCTTATTACGTCTTAATGAAGCGGAAGGCGTACAACAATTATTTGCTAAACACTTAGGCATGAATTTAATAACCGTTCTTGCAGAAGACGTTTTTTTGAATGCATTAAAAGGAATTTCAGATCCTGAAGAAAAACGAAAAATTATTGGCAAATTATTTGTAAACATTTTCGAAGCAGAAGCAAAAAAAATTAAAAATGCAAAATGGTTAGCGCAAGGTACAATTTATCCTGACGTCATTGAATCTTCTGTGAATGATGTTTCAGGTGCCCATATGATTAAATCGCATCATAATGTGGGTGGCTTGCCTGATAAAATGTTATTGCAATTAATTGAACCTTTAAGAGAGCTCTTTAAAGATGAAGTTCGTAAGTTAGGGTTTGAGTTAGGCTTACCCAAGGATTTAGTGTGTAGACATCCATTTCCAGGCCCGGGTTTGGGGGTGCGAATTATGGGGGAGGTAAAAAAATCTTATGCGGATAAATTGCGTTTAGCGGATGCCATTTTGATAGAGGAATTACATAAAAATGATCTTTATCATAAAGTGAGCCAAGCATTTGTGGTTTTTTTGCCGGTAAAATCTGTAGGGGTTTTAGGTGACGCACGTCACTATGATCATGTAGTTGCAATTAGAGTTGTAGAAACATTAGATTTTATGACAGCGCATTGGTCGCGATTACCTTATGATTTTTTAGAGATTGTATCGAGTCGAATTATTAATGAAGTGGCTGGAATTTCTCGTGTGACGTATGATATATCGAGCAAACCACCAGCAACAATTGAGTGGGAATAATGTTTTCAGAGCGTGATCATCATTGGATGCAACATGCTATTAAATTAGCAGAAACTGCAGCACAAAAAAATGAAGTGCCTGTCGGTGCGGTGCTAATTTTTGAAGATAAAATAATTGCTGAAGGGTTAAACTCTCCTATTTTTAATTGTGATCCTACTGCTCACGCAGAAATTATTGCTTTACGCCTAGCTGGGAAAAACATCGGTAATTATCGTTTAATGAATACCACGTTATATGTCACGTTAGAGCCTTGTGTGATGTGTGTAGGTGCAATGGTTCATGCGCGTATTCAGAGGTTAGTGTTTGGCGCCTATGATCCTAAAGCAGGTGCTATTAGCAGTGCGTTTCAATTACTTGAGACTAAAAAATTCAATCATCACTTTGAGTTTCAGGGTGGTTTGTTAGCGCAAGAATGTGGAAAATTGTTGCAGAGTTTTTTTCAGTCTAAAAGATAATATCTCTAGCTATATCGTCATTTCAGCAAAAAAATACACCTCGCAACGACGAAGATGTTTTACAAGTTTTTCAAAAATCTGATATAAAAAAAAGGGTAAATATTATTTACCCTTAATAGGCAGTGCTAATTAAAATTATTATTTTTTGCCGCTCTTATCTGAGTCACTTTGGGTTTTGCCGGAGTTGAATTTGTTTTGGCCTTGTTGCTTTTGGTCTTGTCGAAGATTGCTGTCGCGGTTTTTGTCAATTCCTGCTTTATCGTTCTGTTGGTTTGAACGCGACTGGTTTTTATCTTTATCTTGTGTGTTCTTCATGTTTTTATCTCCTAGGGTTAGAAAAATAAAATTAAAAAAATCACTCACTCGTTTTTTGTTCTCGGTTTTTTTTTGATAATATTTTTTCTTGCATGAAAAAATATTAAATGTTTATTCAAGGGTTCGAAATCAAAAACTAAGTCGCTTTAGTTATTAATTCACTAAGGCTTAACAATACAATAGCGCTGCAAGATTTTACTGTCAAGCTGAGTTGGGCGTAAAAAAACAATGACTTAAGGGAATCTACTTGAATTCATTGCATTTTTAAAATCATAAATTTTTGAGAAAATAACTGTCTTCATTTTGAAAGGGTTATACATTATTTTAGCGCGGTAAGTCTAATTGACTCATTGTATTATAATTCATTTTTAAATTAAGTGAAGAGAGCAATATTAAGTCCACGACTTTGATCAACCTGAAGAATGTTAATATTTGCAGCAACTAAGCTATGTTGATTCTGTGGGTTCAAAAGCCGCAGGCAAGGGAATTTGGAAGTTTTGATATTCTTTTTTCATTTTTATACGATTTAAAAAATACCGCATTACACTGCTATAAAGTGCATCTTTTAAAATTAAATCTTCAACACCAGCCTCAATGCTAGGGTTATCATTAATCTCAATGACCATTATTTTTTTGCCAGATTGTTTGATATCAACACCATAAAATCCATCACCAATAAGACTTGCCGCACGTTGCGCTATTTTGACAATATTAAGTGGTGCTTTCTCAATTGGAATTGTTTCATGTGCGCCGTCTTTCTTATGGCCACCAGGTTGCCAATCATAAATTTGCCAATGGTCTTTTGCCATATAATACTTGCAAGCATAAATCGGTTGTTTGTCTAATACGCCAATCCGCCAATCAAAATCCGTAGGCACATATTCTTGGGCGATAATTAAATCGGACTGATTGAAGAAATGTTGTAACTCATCTTCGAGAGTTGATTTATCATGAATTTTTATAACACCATTCGAAAAAGAACCATCAGGTAATTTTAGAACGCAAGGTAACCCCAAGGTATCGATTAGTTCATCTTTGTTACCACGATGTACAATGACAGTTTTAGGAATAGGGATGTTGGCATTTTTTAAAGATTCTGCCATATAAACTTTGTTTGCGCATTTCACAATGGAAACAGGATCATCGACAACTACTAAATTTTCTGCAAGGGCGCGGCGTGCGAATCGATAAGTATGATGATTGACAGCGGTTGTTTCACGAATAAATAAAGCATCAAATTCAGGAATGCGACTGTAATCATTTTTTGTAATTATTTTTGCGCGTAGTCCTTCTTCCTCAGCTGCCTCTATGAAATTTTTAATGGCTTTTTTATCAGAAGGTGGAGCTTTTTCATCTGGGTTCACTAATATAGCTAAATCATAGGTGGGTCGTGATGTGTGAGTGGTGCGTATGCGTTTTTTTGCAAAATATGCATATGCAAATTCTAGCACATGAGCTTTATGATGCTCAGGGATTTGATTAATAGGTAAAGGAAAAATATTTTGCAATTGCCATTTTTCATCTTCATAAATAAAGTGTGCACGTAGTAGCGGTGCTTGAAATAAATTATAAAGTTGTTTGCATAAAGTTTCATAATGTTTTGAAGGATTGTTGCCAAAATAAATATTTAAAATAAAATGACTAGATTTTAAACGTGAGAGACTGCGTTGAATCAATTGATCTAACTCATCAGACATAATTCTTATGATAGATGAAGATTTTAAATCTTGTATGGTGGTAATGTTTGGGAAGCTACGATGTCCACGAGCTTCTGCTAACAGAGAAACGTAATAGCCCAATCCTTGATAACGATAAGACTGACATAGGTTATAAACACGTGCATTACGAATTTCAGAATATTTACTGTTGGTGAGATATTCTTTAGCAGAGACGACTTCCACATCGGGTATATTTAAGTTCCAATCTTTAGGTTTGTTAACGACGACTAAACTAAGCATAATTTAAGTGCGCAAAACTTTGTGAGTAAAATGGGTAATATAAATTCAATTGTATCGTCAATGCTAAGGATGTTTGGGGTATGGCAATAGTGGAGGGCGGGTTGGGTAACTGAGTTTTAGGCGTACTGACTGCCATTTTCTCTTTGCCATTTTGCCTTCGCATTAGGGATGCTAGAATTTGCATATTGCTCCCGCGCTAGCTTTAAAAAAATGTAGAATTTAAATTTAATATGCATCTAACTTAGATATCAGTCAAGATAAATATCGCCAAAAGAGCGTGCTTCCTCGGGTGATCAGCTGATAGAAAAAAATAGTGATCTAGACTATACTTATTCTTTAACCTTATATGATGATCTTGCATGATTAATACCAAAAAAGTTTTCATGCGTTGCGTAGCTTTCTGTACGGCGGGTAGTTATGATCTGGCCGGCCTTGGTAACTCTTTTAAGCGTGAAGGCTATATTACGAGGCTCTCGCGTGATGTATTGCATATTTCCAGCATCGAAACACCTGCCGATATTTTCTTTTTTAATCATGGAAGTTTTGTATGTTGGGGATTAAAAAAGCCAGAAGAGCAAAAATGGTTGCAACGAGCTCAAGCATTTGCTATCAATCCTCGCAAAAATATCGAAATAGATCATTTTTGTTTTTGTTTTGGCGATGAAATTTCTATTGAAGCTCATGAACGATTTAAGTTAGACATGATTACGCTGGATACTGATAACGCACAAGTTAAATTAGCGATTTCTTATGGATTAGCACAATCCGTCAAATTAGAAACATTTGAAGATGCGATACAAGCTGCTATTAAACGAAATGCAAATTTACCAGAAGAGATTGCGACCCATGGTGTTATTTCTTTGTCGCGGAGAGTCATTCTAAAACACATGGGTGAAATTTTTATTGCACGTAGCTCGATTAATTTAAATAGTGAATATTTGGATGTTCCTGAATTTTTTTGGCGTAATCAAAATTTAGAATCTTTTTATATGATGACAAAAAAATTCTTAGATCTTCCTAGTCGTGTTTCAGCATTAAATCAAAAGCTCGATGTCTTGCAAGATTTATTGGATATTTTTAATAGCCAAGTGCAACATCGTCATTCTAGTTTTTTAGAAATGATAATTATTTTATTAATTCTGATTGAGATTGCTATTAGCCTTGTGCACTTTTGGTAAGTCATAACGTGATTTTTTGCCTGACAAATATGATTATGTAGCCATATAATAAATCTTAGTAGCCTTTCTGAGTAAGGATTGGTAATATTTGTTGGCATATAAATTCTACCGCATATTGTTTTACGCGTTGATCACGAAAGGGCAAATCGATTGTAATTGCTTTCGCCTCATTGAATTTAATTTCTAAATGAGTATTCGTACAATTTTTTTTGTTTTCCCAAAATTCTTTTAACCCTAAAATTTTTATGCGTAAATGATTTAAGGATGAAGTTTTTTCTTCTGAAAATGAAACGTAAGAAAAAGTTTTTGGAGTTTTAATAGTTGCCTCTAGCAATCCGCCTGTGGCGTGATCATGAATGTCTAAAAAACAATTTGTTTCAGATAATATTTTTTTTAATAATTCAGATGCAATAAATTTTCCATTGTCTATTAAGTAAGGTTGAATGGTGGATTTAACTATTTGAGCGACGTGCATAAATTCTTTTTTTTCATTTCCATGAAGTTTAAATTCAATATAGGGGTAACATAGCCTATAACCTGTCGTGCAATGATAAGGTTTTACCAAAGCATCCAACTTTTCAGCGATCATTCCTTCGCTTACACCAAAGAGTAACCATTTTTCATGAAATCCTACATGCTGGAAATCTGCTAACTTTAGTGAGTCAATCACAACATTATCTAGCATAGGTAAACATTCACCTGGTGGCCCTGGTAGCATATAAATTCGTTGATTATTTAGCTCCACTATACAACCGGCTGCTGTACCGTTGGGATTGGGGATGATGCTTGCTCCCTCAGGGAAAAAAGCTTGTTGTCGGTTAGATTCTGGCGGAGATTGATAGCCAAAACGTTGTAGCCGCACACATATAGCATTCCATGTGTCAGTGTCAAAATTTAATGGACGATTAATTGCATTGGCTAAAGCATAACGTGTTAGATCATCAGAGGTTGGACCGAGCCCTCCAGTAATAATTAAAGCATCATGCGTGTCTAACAAAAATTGAATGGCTTTTTCAATTTCATTTATTGTATCCGGTGCGGCCATATGCATTCTGATATGCATGCCTTGAACAGAAAGTCGTAGCGCGATTTCTTGGCTATTAGAATTGATAATGTCCCCAGCGCATACTTCATCTCCAGTGGCGAGTATGGCTATTTTATGAGAGATGTTCTTTTCCCTTTGCATAAATAATTTTTTCCATTCTTAAAGCATCTGTTCCATCTTCATAAAATTTAGAGTATCTGCCAAAAATAACGTAGCCTTGCTTTAAATAAAATCTGATAGCGGCTATGTTATCAGGTCTCACTTCTAACACGATAGTATTGCAATCACGTTTAGTTGCATATATTTCAATAGCGGCATTGAGTTGAGCTGCTAAACCTTGATGACGATAATCATTATGAATTGCGAATGAGTAAAGTCTGACCGTAGTAGATTTTTTACGGAAAAATAATGTCGCTGAGCCTATTAGAAGATCTGCCTTGATAATCGCCAAGATAATGGCAGATGATGATTTGAGTAGATGTTGAATGTTACTACGTGACATGCGATCAGTCGTAAAACAACTTTCTTCAAGTTTTACTAAGTCGTCCAGGTATAGCAATTGAGCGGGACGAATAATGATATTTTTCATCACAAAAGAGAATCTCTTATCTGACTTTATTAATAATCTTGGAAGTATCTTTGAGAGTATAAAGAATGGATAAAACAAATACTAGTCACGCTGGAATTAGTTAGTACGGGTAGCCCCTAATATACAATTTTGAGCAATTGTTATACTCTAAAACATAAGGGTCTCTTTTGGGTTCATAAGGATACTTGTATGGCTGATTATGAATATATTTTACCTGTCATGGAAACCGCTAAAGGAGCCTGGGAGAAGGTAAAAGGTGTTAAAGGCACTATGTGGGGTTTTATTGTAATGGCGGTTATTCTGATCGCTGCTACTATTTTTCTAGGAAATTATTTGCATGGAATAGCGCTTGGGGTGGTGAAAGTACTTCAGTTCCTCCTTCAGTTAGCGACAGGCTGGGTTCTTCTTTATATGGGTCTGTTACGTGCGCTAAATCGTCCAGTTAACCTTAGTGTTATCAATGAGGTGGTAAAACCTCAACTACTCCTGCGTTTACTAGGTCTTTGTATCTTGATATGGTTGATTGTGATGGCCCCACTTATTGTACTAGGGCTGCTATCTGCGGTTTTATTTGCTACGTTAGGCAAAAGTACTTTGCTCATCACGCTTTTGATTTTTGCTTTAATTGTTATCACTATTTATATTACTGTGCGATTGTATCTGGCTTACGCTTTCGTGTTAATAAACGATTTAGGACCTATGGATGCAATACGAGCGTCAATTAAGGCCACTAAATTTAATGTTTTAAGTTTAACCGAGCTACTTTTGTTTAATTTATTTATTTACATCATTAGCGCTCTTCCTTTAGGAATTGGTTTAATTTGGAGCATCCCTTATCTTAAGATTTGTTATGGTGAAGTGTATAGAAAACTTGTGGTAGATCGCCCCGTAACTTCTTCTATATAGAGGATATTCTGTATGACAGATAATAATCTCTTGCCTGTTTTTGACACTATGAAATCAGCTTGGGAAAAAGTGAAAGGGTCTAAGGGAACTATCTGGTGTCTTTATTTGATACTGATAGTCATAAGTGGCGTATTGGGAGGCATAGGATTTGCAATAGGAAACCAAGCTATATTTGCCATCCTCAACATAATTGTCATGATTATTAGTTTATTTTTCTTCTTTAGTTTTATTTATTTAGGGATACAACGTGCTCAAGGTCTACCTATACGGGTCGGAATAGCAAAGAATGTTATGACTGTGGGTGTGTTTTTTCGCATGGTAGGCCTATATCTTCTAAAAGGCTTTATTTTTTTGATGTGTGGATTGGCAATAGGTTTGCTAGTGACGATCTTTGCGGTGTTGCTGAGTCTTTTAAATTTACCTTATCTCACGCAAACACTTATTATGATCTTCTCGATTGTAATGGGTGTGCTTATGATAGGGCTAGCGCTGCGTTTCTACTTAGCGGTAGGGATGGTGATTGCCAATGAGATGAATCCTTGGGATGCGCTTGTGGCCTCTTTTAGTGCAACAAAAGGGAATGTTTGCAGGATAATTGGATTGATTCTCTTAAATTTTCTTATCGTGTTTATTAGCGTAATACCATTTGGGATAGGTCTTATTTGGACTATACCTTATTCTCTTATTTGTTATGGTGAAGTGTATAGAAGATTATTTATTTCTCGTCACGAGATTGCTGTTAAACCTCTCTAATATTATCTGCCATGTTCTTTGTGGAGCATGGCATTTATGTTCATGTTTTGTAACCTTTTTTGTATGTATAGCACTCTGGGCATTTCTGTTATGGGGCTATGCTTATTCTTCAGCTATGGTTTTATAACTTACAGTGCTGCGATGTGAGATTTTTTAGAAGTTTAATGGGAAAAGCAAGAAGAGTGTTGAATCAGGATTGTTATTAGTATTTCATTGTTAATGAGAAGTATCTAATAGAGATGATAATGCAGGATGGGTTTATGAAGCAAAAAACACTTCTAATCCACCCTGCATTTCAGGGATGTTTTGCTGAAGTTACAACTTACTCAGCAGCAGCTTGTGGTTTAACGGCTTTAACAGCTTTAGCTTTTGCTTTGGTTGCAGGCTTAGTGCTGATGCTTAATTTTTCTTTAATACGAGCAGCCTTACCACTTAAGTTGCGCATGTAATACAATTTTGCACGTCTTACAGCACCACGACGTTTGACTTCTACGCCATCGATAATAGGGCTATATGTTTGGAATACGCGTTCAACGCCTACACCATGTGAAATTTTGCGGACAGTGAATGCAGAGTTAAGACCGCGATTACGCTTGGCAATAACAACACCTTCAAATGATTGCACGCGAACTCGTTCGCCTTCTTTCACTTTCACTTGTACGACGATCGTATCTCCCGGACCGAAAGTGGGCAGGGTTTTGGACGCTTGCATTTGTTCTGCGTCAAGTATTTGGATGATATTAGCCATTTTTTTTCCTCAGTCAATCTAGTCAATAATTCATTTTTAAGGGTTGAGGGGTTTATAATAAATTCCCCACAATCCCTCTTTTTCAAAGGGGTGGCATATTGAGCTCCCCCTTCGTTTTAAGCCTTTCAGCTCTTTTTTTGTAGTTCTTCAATAAATTCCATTAATAGCGCAAGCTGGAATTTATCTAATGATTTTTTTAGCAAAAGATCAGGTCGTTTTAACCAGGTTTTGCCTAGCGACTCTTTCATTCGCCATCTTTCGATAGCGCGATGATTGCCACTCATTAGTACTTCTGGGACAGATAACTCGTTTAAGCTTTCTGGCCTTGTATACTGAGGATATTTTAAAAGCCCAGAACTCAATGAGTCTTGAGCGACAGAATCCTCATGCCCTAGTGCTCCTGGAATCAACCGTGTTACCACGTCTATCATGGTCATGGCGGCTAACTCTCCGCCCGAAAGTATGTAGTCTCCGACTGACCATTCTTCATCGACTTCTGTTTGGAGAAGTCGTTCATCGATTCCTTCGTAGCGTCCTGCTACTAATAACACATTCTTTTTAGCTAACAATTCTTCTGCGCCAGCCTGGGTAAGATGCTTTCCTTGGGGTGAGAGATGTATGACTAGAGGTTTGGCTGGAGCGCTCTGTTTGGCAGCGTGTATTGCTGCTTGCAGGGGCTGTACCATCATAATCATTCCTGGCCCACCACCATAAGGTCTATCATCTACCGTATGATGTTTATCTAGCGTAAAATCCCGAGGATTCCACAAGCTAACGTCTAATAATTTTTCTTTTAATGCACGTCCAGTAATACCGTAATTCAGTGCAGCTAACATTTCTGGAAATAGCGTAATAACACCAAACCACACTTAAAGGGGGTCCCACTTTACATGCATGATTTGAGTTTCCAAATCTATACTTAAGACCACGTCACCAGGGAGATAAGGAATCGCAATTTCTTTTTCGCCTTTGACAACAAGCACATCATTTGAGCCTGTTTCCATTAGATAAATAATTTTGCCTAACACCTCGCCAGCCTGATTAATGACGGTGAGTCCTTCTAAATCTGCCCAATAATACTCTTGTTTAGTCAGTATCGGTAACTGCGCTCGAGTTATTGCAATTTTTTTACCGGTTAGCAAGCGCGCTTTTTCCGGTGTATCAAATCCATCAAAGTGGACGACTATTCCTTTGCCATGCTCACGACCCGCAGAAATTTTTACGGATTTCCAATGGGGAACATCTTCTAGATACCACAGATCATAATCTAGCATTCCCGCAACAGGATCGGTGAATGAAATCACCTTCAGCCAGCCTTTGATACCATAGGTCGCTCCGATCTTACCTATGACGATATAGTTGGAATCAGCGCTCATAGGGGCTCTCGGAAAGGCATAATGCCATCATTAATACTAAGCAGTAGCAGTAGTAGTTTCAGCGGCTGCCGCTGTTTCTTGATATGTTTTTATTAGCTTTTGTACGCGTTCAGAAGCTTGCGCGCCTTGGGAAAGCCAATATTGTGCACGGTCATGTTCTAAATGCAAACGAACTTCTTTGCCTGCAGCGATTGGATTAAAATATCCAATGCGCTCTATGCAACGACCGTCGCGAGCACTGCGTTTGTCACTAACAACTATTGTGTAAAAGGGGCGTTTTTTTGCGCCGCCGCGTGATAAGCGTATGACTACCATTCTGGGTTACTTCCTCGTGCAATTAATCACTGTAAAATTTTGATGAAACAAAGGTCACGAATTATACGTGACTTTACCGGTATTGCAAACAGCTATTTTTGTCTTCTGCTGTTATTGCTAAGTTACACTTGCACAGACAATGTGCTGGCTATCAGGGTTTAAATTCTAACCTAATGGTGGAAAATCGCCACCCATACCGCCCATCCCACCCAT
>DHXK01000108.1:25281-27058 GCA_002413665.1 Legionellales bacterium UBA5158
CCCATACCGCCCATCCCACCCATAGGCATTTTACCTTGCATGCCACGCATTAATTTCAAAAGCCCGCCTTTATTGGATAGCTTTTTCATCATTTTTTGCATCTGAGTAAATTGTTTTAATAAGCGGTTTACTGCTTGAATATCAGTGCCGGAACCATTCGCAATACGACGTTTACGGGATCCTTTAATGACTACTGGAAAGCGGCGTTCTTTGCGTGTCATTGAATTAATGATTGCTTCGATTTCCACCAACATTTTGTCATTAAGCTTATCTTTGGCGGCTTGAGGTAAATTTCCTAGACCGGGTAATTTACTGACTATGCCCATCACGCCACCCATTTTACCAATTTGGTGTAATTGATCACGAAAGTCTTCCAAATCAAAGGCTTTGCCCTTTTTGATTTTTTTCGCGAGTTTTTCGGCTTTATCACGATCAATGGTGCGCTCGGCTTCTTCTACCAGGGTGAGTATGTCGCCCATGCCCAAAATACGAGAAGCTACACGATCTGGGTGGAAAGGCTCTAAAGCGTCAGTTTTTTCCCCTATCCCTAAGAATTTAATTGGCTTGCCTGTCATTTGACGTATAGATAAAGCGGCACCACCACGAGCATCGCCATCGGTTTTTGTGAGAATAATACCGGTTAAAGGTAGTGCTTCGTTAAATGCTTTGGCTGTATTAGCGGCATCTTGCCCCGTCATGCTGTCTACGACAAAAAGGGTTTCGATAGGGTTAATCGCAGCATGTAAGCGCTTGATTTCGCTCATCATATCCGCATCTATATGCAAGCGACCCGCGGTATCGATGATGACTACATCAACCAATTTAGATTTAGCCGCTTGAATCGCCCCGAGAGCGATAGCGACAGGATCTTGATCACTATTACTAGGGAAAAATTGCGCGTTAACAGTAGAGGCTAAAGTCTCAAGTTGCTGAATAGCCGCTGGACGATAAATATCTGCACTGGCGACTAATACTGATTTTTTTTGTGATTGGATTAACCAGCGGGCTAACTTAGCCACGGTGGTTGTTTTTCCTGATCCTTGCAAGCCTGCCATTAAAATCACGACTGGCGGTTGGCTCTGTAAATTTAATGTGTCACATTGTTCACCCATCAGGGTGACTAGCTCATCGTGTACCAGCTTAATCAAAGCTTGACCGGGGGTGAGGCTGGTCATCACTTCTGTGCCAATAGCCTTGGCTTGGACTTGTTCGATGAATGTTTTGACCACCGGCAATGCAACGTCAGCCTCAAGTAAGGCCATACGAATATCGCGCATTGTCTCTTGTATATTATCTTCGGTCAGGCGACCTGTACCGGATAAATTTTTTAATACGCGAGTTAAGCGTTCTGAAAGGTTTGAAAACATAATCTCACTACCATGAAATTGTTGAGTTCCGAAAGGCGATGAAGTATACCTGATTTTTTTTTAAATCCATACTAGTCTTACGCAACATATAGGCTGCAATCGTTAAAAAGGAGAATATTGGGTGTTTGGGATCTTGATGCAAAGCATGCGGCCTCTCATGGAAGATGATTTCCAAGGTATAGCGCTACCTTTATTAGCTGTATCAATGATAGCCTTTGCGGTCATTATCACTGCTGCTTATTCTGCCAATAAGCTGCTAGAGCACGATAAAGTGCCGGTGCGGTTGCCCACTACTAGATTTAAATTTTTTAAAACTTTAAAAAATCGAAATGCAAAACGGTTTGAGAAGTTAGAAAAAGACATTGAAGAAATGCAGGCGTTAGAAAATCCTTCCGAGATATCCTTAGCGT
>DHXK01000108.1:27213-33624 GCA_002413665.1 Legionellales bacterium UBA5158
TCCTTCCGAGATATCCTTAGCGTTAATAGAATTAAAAAAGAAATGTGATAAGTTTGAAAAAAAATATCTGTGCCCTATAGGGCGCTTCATCATGAGCGACCCTGTGACTATGAGTTCAGGCATTACATTCGAAAGAAATGAAATTGCAGGCTGGCTTAGTGAAGCTAAAAAAACTAGACGCTGTCCAATTACAAGAAAAATTCTGTTAGAAAAAACGTTACCTGCAACAGCTAGTATTATAAAAAGTAATATTCAAGAAAAATTAAATAAATATGAAATGCAATTGAATAAAATTAAAATGGCACTGCCAATAAAAAGTTTATGTATCGCTGCGCCATAAAAAATTTACTTTGTAGTTTCTCAAATTTCTTTTAGTTTACAAGCATATTTAAAATAGGTGTACCCATGAAATTTATGTTTATTATTGTGTGTAATATTTTATTTTGTTTTTTTGTCACCGCTATTTTCGCAGATACTTCATATCAACGACCTAGTGACGATATGATTAAACAAAAACTAACTTCATTACAATATGACGTCACTCAACATAAAGATACAGAGCCTGCCTTTAAAAATTCTTATTGGAATAATGAAAAGCAGGGAATTTATGTAGATGTAGTGACAGGTGAACCGCTGTATAGTTCGCTTGATAAATATGACTCTGGGACAGGTTGGCCTAGCTTCACAAAACCATTAGCGCCTGAGAATATTATTTTAAAAGAAGATAAAAAATTATTTTTTAGCCGTACTGAAGTCGTTTCAAAACACGGACAGTCTCACTTGGGTCATGTGTTTGATGATGGTCCTGCACCGACCCACAAACGTTATTGTATGAATTCTGCGGCCTTGGAATTTATTCCGGTAGAAGATTTAGAAAAGCGAGGGTATGAGAAGTATTTACCTTTATTTAAAAACGCGAAAGAAAAGAATGCTGAAAAAAAATAAAAAATTGATTCCAATTGAATTTATTTTTTTAAATGACTAAGGCGCTGATCGTGCGCAGGGAGAAGAGTTAGCCATGAGAGAAGAAACTTTCGCAGAATTGGGTTGAAATAAAATGCTCTTATTTTTCGAATGGATATTGTCGCTGCTAGGTGAAGAAATATTAACGACCCAATCATTTTGAAGAGATTGGTTAATCGGTTCTTCGGTTAACAACGACTCTTCTAGATCAGATTTTGGTTTTAAACAACACTCAGATAAATAATGTAAGAGTTGTCTCATTTGTTTTTCTAACCATTTAGTTGAACCATAACACAAAGGATAAAGCGTGTAAGCTTGCACAATTCCATCGCGAAGCAAGACGCCATAACCTAATGATAAGGTGAGAGCTTGAGGAGAATCAAAGGGTAAAGAAGTGCGAGGATCTGTCATGAGCGCAGCGGTTAAGGCAGGTTGTGGGCTTACAACTAGCACTGAAGTGCCCAATGCTATCAGTAAAGCAATCACTTCTTGTTTTTCAGGTTTGCCGTGATACATCCTTTCCAAAGAAGCTTCAATTGCATTTACACAGATTATTCCAGCAAAACAAAAGTCACTGAAGCCTTTTGGAGCGCAAGCAACCAACGTGCCATATTTTGCAATAGTAGTAGAGAGTGCAAGAGAATTTTTAATAGAGGAATAGGCTTCAATTGCATTTTCCACTGCGCCCAAGATAGCAATGGGATAGCCTATTATCTTTGAAATTAATTTCCTATGCGGATGTGGATTATCGAGAGATTGATTGGATATTTTTTGGCGAATAAGTTTATACGTGCTAGTTCCTTCTGTGAAAATGGTAGTGAATGCATTAACCGATCCCATGCAGACAGAAAAAACCATCCAAGGAACCAAATTTATTTTATCAGTAAAAGAATAATCATCAGGTGTTTTACTAATAAAGTAATAGCTAGCAGCAAAATCTGCTGCTGTTGCAAATAAAGTGATGCTACCCGCTAAACAGACAGATGCGATTTCTTGATTTTTTGAAATATCAGGCCATTCTTTTTTATCGTCAGGAAGTTTTCTTTCTCTGCACATTTTCACGGTTTCTTTGAAGCTACCGACAGTAGAAGGTCCACTTAATGCCATGGATTGAATGAAAGTGAATAAGCTAATTCCCGACAGCAGGGCGAAAACTGTGACAGTATCAGTGTTGTTTTCTTCCATGTCTTTCATTGCCATGGCCATGACTGCTGTATCGCAGAGCGCAGTTGCGATAGGCATGGCCCATAATAAAGCTGTTCCTACGCGGTCACGCCACCGTGTAGGTGGTGTTTCTTCAGATGGTACATCTGCGGTCAATCTTGTATCCATTTGGAGCTCTCGTAATTTGTTGTATTATTATGTAAATTGAATGTATGTAGATGAAATAAAAAGGTGGGTGTATCCGTGAGTTTTATAGCATGAATTATAAGTTATATCGCTCTATTTGTAAAAAGTTTTCACTATTTTTTTACGATGTCTTGACAATAATGTTTCCAAAGTTTAGAAAATAAGTATGGATTATTAAAGAGGGCGCAGATTGAGTCACTTACAGTTGGTTATTTTTTGTATTTTATTGGTCCTGCTGGTTGTTTTATCTGGTTTCTTTTCTACCGCTGAAACAGCCCTAATGACCGTGAATCGTTATCGATTACGCCATAAAGCCCGGTTGCATCAAGGTCCTGCTAAACTTATTTTAAAATTACTGAAACGACCAGACAGGTTGTTAGGGATGATTTTAATTGGTAATTGTTTGGCCAACATTGTCGCTTCCGTGTTGGCCACGTTATTGGTACATACGTACTTTGGCGATCCTGGAGTGGTAGTCGGCACGGTTGTGCTGACCCTAGTTATTTTAATTTTTGCTGAAGTCGCACCTAAAACCGTTGCGGCGCTCTACCCTGAGAGAGTTTCGAACTTCGTAGCGTGGCCTATTTATGGGATGTTAATCGTATTCTATCCGTTTGTCTGGTTTATTAATGTCATTGCGAATGGAGTTTTGCGTGTATTTGGGATCAAAGTAGGGCACAAGCATAATGAAACTCTGAGTCGTGAAGAGCTGCGTAGCGTAGTATTTGATACGGCGGGACGGATGTCGATTGAGTACCAAAGTATGTTGTTAGGGATCTTGGATTTAAATCAAGTGACGGTTGATGATGTCATGATACCGGAGCATGAGATTTTTGGGATAGACATTAATCAGCCCTGGGAAGATACACAAAAGCAATTATCACGTAGCCCGCATGACTGGGTGCCGATTTATCGAGAGACGATAAACCAGGTAATAGGAGTATTGCATTTGCGTGAATTAACGCATTTGCTAATTAAGGGTCACGCTATCAATGAAGAAAAGCTCCTGCATAAGCTGTATCAGCCTTATTTTGTTCCGGCCGGCACACCCTTAAATATACAGTTGATGAATTTCCAACAAGAACGTAAGCGTATGGCCTTGGTAGTGGATGAATATGGGGAAATTCATGGTTTGATTACGTTAGAAGATATTCTGGAAGAGATTGTCGGTGAATTTACGACCAATAAAATCTCGACCAATAAAATAGAATTGCAACCAGATGGAAGTTATTTAGTGGATGGAGCTGTGACCTTGCGTGAGTTGAATCGTGTCACGACTTGGCAGTTTCCTATGGTAGGCCCGCGAACGTTGAGTGGCTTGATCATAGAGGAGTTGGAAGCCATGCCTGTGACGGGTATAGCCTTGCTGGTAGCGGGTCATCCGATTGAAGTGTTAGAAGTGAAAGAGAACCGAATTACTATTGCTAAGATTTCCTCGCGGCTGGAATAGGTTTATGAAAATTATTTAATTATCAAAGCAGCCACGACGTTTCTTTCTTCAGACGATAAGGCATTGTAGGTTCTGCAGGCAGCACTTGTATCCATTATTTCCACTCCTATACCCTGATTGAGCAAATCTCCGTAAGTTTCTAGCGATGGAAACGTTAAAGTAGCGCCTGTCCCAATAAGAAGCACTGTAGGCTTAAGATTGCCCGTAATGACCAAATGTTTCGCACAAAGTTCAGCTAAGGATTGTGGTGCCCAATCGGTGATCAATTGAGTGGGGGATATAATTAAGCTATGTGTAAAAGTTGTTTCATTGATTTGTATAAAGCCCGGTTTGTAGGCGCGAATTTGATATTTTGCTTGGTTATCATCTAAAGTGAGTGACATATTTTTTCCCAGTCTGGATTGACAGTAAAGCCTGCGGTGATTATGGTACCAAAGAATTGTAACTCGGAGTATGAACTTCTATGAACGATCTTATACTACAAAAATCTTCACTATCACTACCTTTCAAAAGTGTGGCGGGAGCATTGTGGTTCAGCGTGCTATTAGGGCCTGTAGGATTATTATACGCCTCCTCACCAGGCGGAATAGTAATGATTATCGTGGGTTTTGTGGTGGGCTGCAGCAAATTATTCGTACCTATTTTGTTGGTCTGGTTGATTTCATGTGTATGGAGTGTGTTGGCAGTGAATCGTTATAATAAAAAAATTATACAAAATATATAACATCTCCCTTCTTCCTTTGGGGAGAAGGTGCCCGAAGGGCGGATGAGGGTCGCGACATGGCACATGCGAAAGCCAAGCAACTACAAGGAAAAATAAGTGCAAAAAAAAATAATAAGACGCAACCTAGAAATAACTGAAAAATTTTCCAGTCCTGATTTACACCCTTTGTTACACCGCATTTATTCTGTGCGTGGAATTACCTCATCAACACAATTGGAATGTGGTTTAGAACGATTATTGCCTTATCATGATTTGTTAGGCATAGATAAAGCGGTTTCATACTTAGCAGAAAGTTTGCGACTGCAAGAAAAAATTCTCATAGTCGGAGATTTCGATGCCGACGGTGCAACCAGTACTGCAGTTGCAGTTCGGGCTTTAAAAAGTTTCGGGGCACAACAAGTCGATTTTTTAGTACCTAATCGTTTTACGTTTGGTTACGGTTTAACACCTGAATTAGTGAATGCTGCTAAAGATTATTCTCCTGCGATAATAGTCACAGTGGATAATGGCATTGCGAATAATGCAGGTGTTGCAGCAGCTAAGGCGTTAGGTATAAAAGTAATAGTCACCGATCACCATTTACCAGGATTAACATTGCCTGATGCGGATGTAATCGTAAATCCGAACCAACCCGGCGATAAATTTGTTAGTAAAAATATTGCTGGGGTCGGTGTTATTTTTTATGTGATGTTAGCTTTGCGAAGACATTTAAGTGACATAGGTTGGTTTAAAGAGAAAAATATTCACGAACCTAATATGTCACATTTATTAGATCTAGTGGCGCTAGGAACCGTTGCCGATGTCGTCGCATTAGATCACAACAATCGTGTGTTAGTTCAGCAAGGCTTACGACGCATACGAGCAGGGCTCTGTGTACCAGGCATCTCTGCATTATTAGAAATTGCAAATCGTAATCAAGCACGACTAGTTGCATCAGATTTAGGTTTTGCCGTTGGCCCACGGTTAAATGCAGCAGGCCGTTTAGATGATATGTCATTTGGTATCGCATGCTTGCTAACAGACAATGCGGCAGAAGCTATGAAAATGGCGATGACATTAAATGAGATGAATGATGAGCGCCGACTGATAGAACAAGATATGCAAGGACAAGCTTTAGAAATACTTGCCAAAATAAAACCCGATAAGCAGACTGAATTACCCAAAGGCATTTGTTTATTTGATCCTCAATGGCATCAAGGTGTGATTGGTATTTTAGCCTCACGTATTAAAGATCGTTTTCATCGTCCTGTGATAGCTTTTGCATTATCAAATGAAAATGAAATAAAAGGGTCAGCGCGTTCTGTGTCAGGTTTGCATATACGCGATGTGTTAGCGCATATTGCGGCAAAGTATCCACACTTAATTGATAAGTTTGGTGGGCATGCTATGGCTGCAGGATTAAGTATGCCACGTGCAGCGTTTAAAGAATTTACTCAGCGATTTGATGAAGTGGTTTCGCAGTATATTACTGACGAGCAATTAAATAATTTTTTAATGAGCGATGGTGAGCTACAAAGTAATGAATTAAATTTAGAAGTTGCAGAAGTGTTACGTGCAGCAGGGCCTTGGGGGCAAGCATTCCCTGAGCCTATGTTTGATGGTGTTTTTGAATTATTAGATCAACGTTTAGTAGGAAACAAACATTTAAAAATGTTACTGATAGGCAATGAACAAACTGTTGATGCAATCGCATTTAATATTGATATAGAAAAATGGCCTAATCATCGTTGCAAACAAGTTCATATCGCATTTCGTTTGGATGTGAATGAATTTCGCGGACGGAGAAACGTGCAGCTTATCGTGGAGAATTTGGCAGAGGCTTGATCCAGCACTGCCCCTCTCCTTCCGCATAAAGCGCGGGAGGAGAGGGGGTGATTCTGCTAATTTGTCTTTAGCTTTTTGCCTCTCCCCTTGTGGGAGAGGC
>DHXK01000108.1:33692-34585 GCA_002413665.1 Legionellales bacterium UBA5158
CCCCTTGTGGGAGAGGCGGAAAAGCGTGCCATGGGGGTGAGTTTGTTGCTCTTTTTAAATTAATTTACTCATTAATATCCACACTTATTAAAGTATCCTTGAATTGAAGAGTGCAACAATTGATTAGTTGAAATCTTTTCAATCTTATTTTGAGAACTAAAGAAACTCAGATACTGATTAAGCGGTTTTTCAGAAGGAAGTAATTTTTTGAATTCTGAGAGTATCGATATCATCATCTTTAGTTTAGTGATAGATGATTCATAATCTATTATCGGCTTATCGATTAGCAGTTTTTCAATTAAATATATATCTGAATTAACTGAAGAATAGCCTGAAGCTTTTAATACTTTTTTTAATTCAAGTTTTAAACATGTTATGGTCAATTCAATTTCGTCTTTTTTCAAATATTTTCCTAGAAGGTTTAATATTGGATCTAGTTCTGATTCTGCTAATGAATGGTAGATCTCTATTAGTTTTTGTAATATTAAACCGGCGCTTTGTTTTTTTGCCGATGCTGATGACTCAGTAAGAAGATAAATTATTTCAACTAGCTTTTTATAATCAGATAGAGCTGAAGAAGAATGAGTCTGTATTAATTTTAGTTTTTTTCCTGAAGCGGCTGCTGCAGATGTATACGGTTCAATGTTAATTAAAAATGAAGAAGGATAATCAGCTTCTTCATTTTCAAGATTTGATTCCTTAAGCAATAGAGGGATCTTTTGATTAGGTTTTTTATCAGAAAGTGCGCCTGAAGAAAAATATTCTTTCATCATTTGTTTTAAATTTGAGGCATCTTCTTCAGCATTTGATTCGTTAGAAAAAATAGAAATTTCATCTAATGCGTTATTAAAAGCTACTATCGACTTTGATAGCAGAGATATCAATAATTCTCG
>DHXK01000108.1:34692-45390 GCA_002413665.1 Legionellales bacterium UBA5158
CGATATCAATAATTCTACATTTGTTTCCTCCGCTACTTCATATTTAGAAAGCTTTAGAGAAAAATGATTGATTATTAAAGAATCTTTTAAACTATTGAGTTGATCCTCTATATCACTGTGCAATAAATACGGCCCAATTTGTTTGTATGCATATTTTATTTTTTCTTTAGACAGCGTGGTAAGTTTTTTTAAAATATAGTGTTTTAGAATAAACGAAGCTAGCTCTGCTTGCTGTTTTTTCGAAAGAGTATGAATAGAAGAGACAGTCTTTTCAAATAAGAGATCTTCAGTTGCCTCTTTTTCCTTAGGATTAAATAATGAGGATAAATTGTTGGTCTGAGTGAGTGATTTTTTATTTAGTAATTGCTCAAATAACTGTAAATTTTTATTCTCAATCGCATACGTGATGAAAGACTGATTCTGATTGAAGATAGGATTCAATTTTTCTTGTTTAAAATTATATTTATCTTTTAAAGTAAAGCCTGGGATTGGTGTTACTGGATGAGCAGAAGCTGAATACGCTGGAGCATAGCTGGGAACTGCAATAACCATGCTAACGGCAGCTTCTTGATATTGAAAATGTGAAACTTGTACGACAGATAGTTGATTAGGTGGAGTTTCTGTAAAGCTTGGCGCTAAAGGGCCTGCACGTAATAATTTAAGGCAGTCTAATGGATCTCTGCTGGCTTTTTGAAAAGTAGTATCGACATAGCTCTGAGTGGCGCTGACATAGTCACCGTTTGCATCAACTTGACTAACTAGTCTATCGCCCGTTGCACGAATACATTCTATAGACCATTTTTTTAATGTAATCCAATCTTCTTTAGCCGCATTTAGATCAGGGCTTTTTTCCGGCAAACAACGTTCGTCTACTGCTTCTTTCATTTCTGCAGCACCATAGCACCGTGCTAGATCTAGTTGATGACATAGGTCAACAATTTTATCAAGACAAAATAATTTGTGATTTCTAAAATCTTCTTTGTAATAAATTAATAGTTGCGAATATTTTTCAATTTCTTTTTTTGTCCATAGCGGATCTTGTTCGACATGTTTTTTGAAGTTTGCTACGGAGGCATTTCTGTAACGAGTGATGTCTTCATCATGCGTACGAAAACTGACTTCGCTTTGTCTTCCCGAAACATAAAATGCCATTGTTATTTTTAATTTATCACATTCATCGTGGGTAAGTTTTTTGAAAATTTTTCTTAGAACTACGTTTTTTGCATGTTTCGCAAAAAAAGTAATGACAGGTTCTACATAATGTATTTTACGTATCGTGTGAGCTAAGCCATGATTGGGTCTTTCTATCCCTTGAAATTTAAGATCAGCGCTACTCAGATGAATGTCTTGATAGGGTTTACTTAAGTATTCATCATGCGAAACTTGAACCGCCCTTAACCATGGATAGTCTTTCGGCTTTATTAGCGAAGGTGTATTTATGGGAAAGGCGTAAACTACTTTATCATCACCTCTGGTGAAATAATGTTGTCTTCCTGATTGGGTCATGACTTCTGCTTCTCTATCATATACAGAAAGTGCGCGCACTGACATTCCCTGGTTAGACCAAACAGTATGTGTTTTAGTGACAAAAGAATCTGCAATTTTTCCTTGAGCTGAACTCATGAAACCTTCATTAAAACCAAGCTTATCTGGAACGAAATCTGATTTTCGGATAGAGCCTAAAAAATGAAATTCAACTAGCTTATTGCATTCTGCTAAAGTTAGAATCCCTTGTGATTGCGAATAGATTAAAATTTGAGGAAGATATTTTCTATCAGGGCATGGCTCATATCCTGACAGAGCTAGATATTTTAACTTTGCTATCTCAAAACGATTTAATAAATCATTTTCAACTTTCCAAGAATATTTATTGAGTGCATGGGCTATATTGCAAGCTTGCATGAAAATTGATTTAGGATCAGCAATAAAACCTTTTAGTTTTCCTGTTCGTAACAGTAAATTAATTTCTTTATATTTTTCGCCTGTATAGTTTTGCAAAGCGACTATTTCGTCATTAAGTAGAGTTACTTCTTGATCTGCACCATCTGAGCTTTCAGAATTAGAATGTATAAGAAATTGTGTTAAGTCCGCTTCACCCAATAAATAACTTATATTAAATTCTTGCTGATTAATGGTAACTAAAATTTCATTTCGGTTATTCGTCTTGTAGGTGGCATTGTTTTTATTGGTTTCAGTATAGATAAACGCTAAGAGTTTTGACGCTTTATTTTCAGGTAAAGGACCTTGTGTGACTTCTGGTGGAGTGATAGTTTCTTTGCGTAATGTTTTTTGAATGTTGCAAATAATTAAAAAATTAACTGCTTCTGACGCTGAAATAATATAGTCATTATTATTGCAAAGAACTTTTTGCCAAGCCATAAAATAAGCCGCACCATTTGCAATCTCATTTAGCTTTTCATCATCTAATTTTGTGATTGCGATAGCCAATGCTTCAAATAATCTTATTTTGGCTAAATTGGATAGGATGGCTGTGCTGCCTCCTATGTGTTGCATAGCAGCAATTTTTGACAATTCATTGAATTTTTCATTATATTTCAAATCGTCCAATACTTTAATAATGTCTGCTTGGGATGAATCAGAATTTAAATTCAATAGAGTATAGTTTTCAGTAATTTGGATAGGCATAGGGGTCTGTCTTCAGGTGTAATGTGTGCATACTATATACAATAATGTTGAAACTATCAAATATTATTACAACAAATCGGCTAAAAATGTATAAGGTCAGGTCATGCATCGTCAAAATCCGTTTGTCGACTGAATTGCGTCTAAAGTCCATTCAAATCTGTTTACAATTTATACAAAATAGCTTAAAATGTAAATACATTTAAATTGCTGAATTAAAAAAGCTTATTTAATATGAGGTTACAATACAAACATAAACAATAGGTAAGCACATGCCAAAAGTATTTATTTATAAAAGTTCTTTCACCGCCCAGGAATCGATTTCAGATTTAAAAGAGCTTTTTACAAGTTATGGAATTTTTGAATCTGTTAATGTGATGGAGAGTGATTTTAATTTTAATGTTGATGGGCTCAATGGTCGTGACATTACATTTATTATCCCAGGCGGGCAGGCAATGGGTATGGGAATGGAATTAAAACCAAGAATGGAGAAAATGAAAAGCCATTTTGGAAATCAATTTAACTATGTAGGGATTTGTGCTGGTGCGTACATAGCACCTTCTGAAGCAGATATCTTTAATACGAATTATAAAATTGATCAGAATACGAAATTACTAGCTGCCCCTGAATATGTTGGTCATTCATCAGATTTTGAAGCAGATTTAAATATTGTTTCTGAATATAAAGCTTTCGGGCCTTTCTATCCGAGTGAGCAGGACGTCGATTATTCTCCTATGAAAGGAAAGTTAATACCCTATTGTGTAAATTTAGCTTTGACTAATAGTCATTGTAATATATCGCAATTATACGTATCTGGTTGTGGTTTTGAATCTGTAGCAAGTAGTAGTGCAGATAAAAAAACGACTGAAGCTATTGCAACCTATACAAGTGAAAATCCATATAAATTTTTCTATCCTGATGATCGCAGCGAAAAAAAAATCCAACGGTTGTCAGCTATGATAAGCCGTCCTGCTAATGCTGAGACACATTCAGGTGGAGTTTTTTTAGCAGGTACGCATATTGAAGCTTGTGTCAAAAATAGTAGAATGCTTTCTTCCTTTAGCCCTACTAAAAAAGCGGATGCTAAACAAATGTTATTGAGCAAGGAGTCTCATAAATTATTAGAAGACTCGCAAGAAGAAGCCGCTAAAGTAGTTGTTACCTTATTAAAAGATACATTCAAGCCTCGTTAGTTCACAACAGTTTTAGAGAAAATGAAAGTAGAAAGCTACTCATTTTCTCTATACTATCTAAGACCATTTGTTTTTTCATTCTTTCTGGAAGCCCTCATGTTTAAATTATTATTTATTATTGTCATCAGCCTTTTGAGTACCTTAAATTATGCGCAAGAGATAACTGCCTCACCAATAGGTTTCGAATCACCTGAGCATATCACCATAGGTGAAAATATATTCCTGCAATTTTCTCCCGACACTGCTAAAACAAATAAATTTTTATTTACCTTACCTAATGGTGTCATATTAACTTATGCAGAGATAATGACTTTAGGTGGCGATTTTTATGGCGTGGTAGAAAAACCCATCGCACTTGGTCAATTTCCTGATGATAGAAAAAAACGTTTCGAAAATGCTTATGCTACGTTGGCTATCGATCCTAACGCACTATTGGAAGTTCCCAAAATTCTCGCAGATATAAAATTAGAAATGCTGCAGGTTCAAGAAGGAATAGACAAAGGTGAAAATCCTAGAGATATTTATGCGCGTATAGCAACAGATCATACGGTTGAATGGAACTGTATTACAGGGGGTTTTTGTGCATCGGACTCACCTGGATTACCTAAGGATGCTATTCATAAAATATTTTTTTTAAAACAAGGTCGTTATTTAAAATTATCTGACACAGACTATGATCATTTTGAAGAGTTTGCTTGGATGAGTTATACAGCAGGTCATAGTGTTGCGCTGGCAAAAGCAATAGAAGCGCATAACGAAAATGATATTAAAAAATTAGAAGAAGCTTATGCAATGAATGCTTTTGCTTGCCATTATTTATCAGATTTATTTTCTTCAGGTCACATGCGAACTCCTCATTATCTGTTATCGAGTTTAGTGTTTCCTTCCACATTAGGATCAATATTAACAAACTATATGCATAATGAAGATAATCAATCAGGTCTTCTTGTTACCAATCACAGAGGCGATAAATGGAAAGCCTATGGTGATACTTGTTACTTAGATGCACGTAATCAAGTTAATCGTGATTTGCTTCAACAAGCGTTGCAAACTTCTGCTGATGAAGTATTTGCCGTTTATACTGATGGCAAAAATCCTACTAGCGATAAAGTTTTTCCCTTTGTTCCAGACTTAGAATTGTTAACGCGTAGTTCCGAATATATCAATACATCACCCCTATTTTTTTGGGATAAACAGCATAAACAATTAATGCGACGTACCCATATTAATGATATGACTAATTTTGAAAGAACGCCAGTTTGGGTAGGATGGGAAACATTGCTTGAGCTGGTTGCTATAAAAGGTTTGCCACAAGGAGTGCAAGCTCAGTTACTAAGTCATGATGATACGCGTGCTTATGCTTTACAATTAGGTTTAATTTCGGATAAAGAATTATTAAATTTTTATTTGCAATTTAAAAAATAATATCGCCGTGATAGACATTTTATTTTATTAATAGTTATATAAGTCATCAAATAGTTTGGTTTTGCTCCCAGGGGTTATATACTTATTTTAGTATTTCCCCGGGAGTTCCTATGAAAGCACAAGTAATTACTCAATTTGGTGATCCATCAGTCTTTAAAATGCAAGATGTTGCTAAGCCCCAGCTCAAGCCTGGTTACGTGTTAATAAAAGTTCATGCTACCAGTGTAAACCCTATAGATTGTAAAATTCGAAATGGCACTGTGAAGGATGTTGCGCCAGAATTTCCTGCTATCTTGCAGGGTGATATAGCTGGCGTGGTGGTCGAAGTGGCGGACGATGTTAAGCATTTTAAAAATGGTGATGAAGTATTTGGCTATGCAGGAGGCGTTAGAGGTCTAGGGGGAGCATTGGCGGAATATATGCTTGCGGATGCAAAATTATTAGCGATGAAACCTAAATCATTGTCTATGTTACAAGCTGCGGCATTGCCTGTAGTGGGAATTACCGCATGGAGTGCCTTGTTCAAACGGGCAAATCTAATGAAAGACCAATCTATATTGATCCATGGTGGCGTTGGTGGAGTAGGACATGTGGCTGTTCAGTTGGCACACTGGGCCGGTGCGCAAGTTACTACAACTATTTTAAAAGAACAAGATATTGCTTTAGCGAAAAAATTTGGGGCAAGCAATGTGATCAATGCCAAAGAAGAGGAAGCAGAGCATTACATCCAACGTCTCACCCACGGTAATGGTTTTGATGTAGTGTTTGATACGGTGGGTGGGCCCAACTTGGATCGTTCATTGCTGGCCGCAGCTAATAATGGTGCTGTGGTGACGACTGCTGCTCGTTCCACGCATGATCTATCTCCTATGCACAGCAAAGGATTAAGTTTGCATGTAGTGTTCGTGTTATTGCCCTTGCTATCAAACATAGGCCGCGAGACCCACGGAGAGACGTTGACGGCGTTGGCTAAGGTCATTGATCAAGGCATGCTAAAACCTTTGATAGACCCCACTCTATTTAGCTTAGAAGACGTTAGTGCTGCGCATGCTTATCTCGAATCTGGAAAAGCCCAAGGAAAAGTCGTCATTGCTGTTAACTAAAAGGAGCGTATTTTGAAATATTTTTTATTATTTGTGTGTTTGTTGCTTTCTATGATGGCGACCGCTCAATCAAATGACATGGCAGCTCATGCTAAAGAAGTCTCTCAGCATTACACAGCATTGCCCAATCAGTATGATTTTACTACCGTCAAAAAAGAAAGCATTTCCGATAAAATTACGCGTCAGTATGTAATGGGTGCTCAGTCTATGTTAGTGAAGTGGACATTAAAGAAAGGCGCCATTATTTCACTTCATTTTCACCCAAATGAGCAGGTTACCTGGATTACTAAAGGTTCTGTAAAAGTATTATCGCAAGGCAAAGAATTTATTGTCAAAGCAGGTGGAATTTTGATTATTCCACCGAATGTGCCCCATGAATTTTATGCCTTAGAAGACACTATCGATATCGATTTTTTCACACCCGCTCGTGAAGATTGGTTGAATGGTACCGCTAATTATTTTAGATTATAATAGTTTCCTTTTCGTTAACAGGTAATTGATATGCTTTCTTCAGCGAATTTAGCTAGCGCAGCGACTGCATTGAGTGCACTTAAAAAAACTCGCTCGGAACTCGCTCAAGCTGTGCATGGAACATCTCCTATTAGCTTTAAAGATGTATCCTATTTGCAATTAAAACATGATATGGCTTTAGCTTTGGATGGACGGTATATTTGTTGTGGTTCGACTAGAGAAATGATTTTATTAGACATGAAGTCGGATGTTTTGAATGAGTATTTTGAGCACTTTTTAGATTGTATGGAAAGTGAAGAGGCATTAACTGAGCCCGATGATTCAGATGATGAATCGCAGCCTTTGGCAGAACAAAAAAATATAATTGCCAAAAAAATTCCTGAATTACTACAAGTGATTGTAAGTTATGTAGCGCATGTATTTTTTGAAAAATCTAATAATATTCCCGCGCAAGAAAAAATAAATGCATTGATCGAAAAGTCGCAGCCTGGCGTTCCAGAAAAATATAAAGCGATTATTCCATTAGAATATTTCGTCAAAGAAAAAACAGGTGTATGTCGTCATGCGGCATTATTGACGGGATATTTATTAAGAAGATTGATCGGCCATCTTAATCCTGACTCTCATGAAAAAGTTTATCGTTTTCGTTCTGATTTAATATTAACAAAACATTCTTCGCTGTATCGCTCAGGTTTGGTTCCTCACGCAGTGGTGGTATACGTATCCGAAGAGGGCCACCAATATTTATTAGACAGTACGCGTACAGGTCAAGGTATGCACGGAATGGTAATGGATATTACAAAGCTAAATTCAGATAAAAACCAAATATTAGAAATGCAATATCCCTCGTTCAACATATTAAAATTTATTGAAACAATAGGTACGAGTTACCCCGGATTCATTCCAAGTGTTAAGCCTGCAGGAGTAGGTGGATCGATCTGAATTCAAGGTAGGATTTGAAGTTCTCATAATGGGAGCATAAAACCCGAAATGAATTTGTATGTGGTTTAGAAGTAGGTGGGCACGGTTAGCTGTGTCCACCTTTTAGCAGGGTCTACAGACTATTAATTTCTAACATCTTTCCAATTGGTATCTGCACCTACACAAGCTACTCCAGAGGTCTCTCTCGTCCTGCTGCCGTTAGTCGCAGTTAGCTTATACGCGCGACAGTATTGGCTACCCTTGACAGCTACTGGGCGTATAGGCGTGACAGTGTAAGTGGTGCCACTGATACCATTTACCCAATGGGTAGATTTGCCTGGTGATTTATCCATGGCTCTAGACATTTTCGTAACATCTTCGTTATCCATAGATTTTCTGATGGATCCGCCTGCAGAAACTCCCTTAACTTCTTCAGTAGGAGCGGTGCCTGGCATAGGTGTGGCTTGATTAAACAAATTAAATTTAGGTGAATCAGTATTTTTTGGGGGAGTAGAATAAGTCGAGCAACCAGCAATAGTACAGATTGCAGCAATCAGTGCAATTAAAGTAAAATTAATTTTCATAGGGACTTCCATATTGAGTTAGTCGTAGAGTAAAAGTTAACATTTGCTTTAATGATTTGCAATTTTATAATTAAAGCGCTGGGGAACTAGGCCCCTTGGGACCCTTGGGGCCTGAGTGAGTGGACACTAGCAGGTGGTTTTTTAGATGAAGCCGGTGAAAATGCATCGCAGAAATTTTTTACATGGGTTGTAGCTTCAGTTGATAGTGTGAGTTTTCGACTCTGGTCTGACTTAGAGTAGTTATACTTATGGGACTGACAAATTACTTCATAGGATGAGGCTAGCAGTGGATCTACGCCGGCAACAATGCTGAGTGGAATCTTGCCATTTTGTGCTTGAAAGGATAGATATTGTTTGTAAGCAAATTCCAAATAGCTAGGGCTAGGAATAATTTGTTCGACATTTTTGCCATTAACCGTTTGTGTAACCGTTTGTGTTGTTTTTTCTGCATATTCAGCCATTAATAGCTTAGCTAATTCATCAAGGGGTTTTTTAAAACTTACGCCAGAGCTTTGTAAATGTTTTTTTACACCCTCAAGTGTAGGCATATGGTCAGGATAATTATCCCAAATTGAAAAATTATTCCCAGATGTGATGTTATTAATCAAGTCTGATTTAGCTAATAAATTTCCAAAAATAAATCCTTTCTCCATATCAGCAGGTAATTTTAACCCTGTGACTTTATAGTGACCGTTCTTATCACGTTCTTCTAAATAAACTGCTTTTGGTAGAGCGGGATTAATAGAGTTTTTTACAAAGTTAATAGCAAGTTCTCCAGGTTTAAGTGGAGCGCTGTAGGGTGTCCCAACTTTCCTAGTATAAATGTCGCCAGTATTATCCTTCAGTTCATCTCTAGTAATTGAAAATCGTTCAATGTTATATGTTTTAGTAAATGCTGTGAAATCAAGAATTTGCGGTGGAGCGAAAAGTGTTGTAGTAGTTGTTGCAGCTTTACGAGCAGATAAACCACCTAAATTTAACGGAGCAGTAGAGTGATTGCTTTTTTCGGATAGAGATCTATAAGGTTCACTTAATGCTACAGCAATGTCAGGGCAGATGTTGCTTTTATCAGGTTTGATTCCGAAAGAATATTGAATACCTGTAAAAGCTTCGTTATGTGTCTTTATGGAAGTGAACAATTTAACAAATATTGCAACAAATAATTTTCGTTTTTGTGGTGGGTCATCATGTTTAGGTATTAAATTATTTTCCTTGAAATAAAGTAGCATAGCCTCCTGATATAAATTATCTAAGCGAGTAGTAGGGGTAGCAGGATCAACACTTTTTGGTCCTCCCCCCTCATTATTTTTCTTTAATATTCCAAGATAAGCATTCCTAAAAGCTTGTATATTGCAAGATACAGATGACGTGGGTAATGTAGCTAATTCTTCATTTACTAATTGATATAATTTACTTTGAGCTATGTTATATTCAGCATCATTTGCTTGTAATGCTTTTTTTTCTTCAGATTCATTTCTAGTAAATTGCTTAGGTTTGTTAATGTTAGATCTGTCACAAGATGCATCGTAAGATTTTTTTAAAGCACGATTAATATCTAAACATAACATTATCGCAGAATCCTTAATGCCAAATGAACCAGGTGTGTTGGCTGCTGCTGCATCTTGTGTTTTCATGGTATTAAATAATTGAACGAAGATAGAAATAAAATTTTTGCGTTTTTTAGAATTGTCATCATAGAGAGGGAGTGTTCCATAAAGTTCAAAATACATTCTCATAGCATGCCGATATAACTCGTCTAAGCCTGTGCGATCTTTTCCGCTTTTACAATTACTAATAACGGTGCCACCCATGCTTTCTACTAATAGACCCATGTAAGCAGCTTTAAAAGCAGCCCTATTTCGCGAAGTGATTTCGTCTTTATCACGTAAATTGACCAGCGCACTAATGGCCATTCGATTAAGCTTTAGGTTTTTTTCTTGCGCTGTTGTTAAATTTAATTTGGGATCTTGAGCAAGTGAATCTTTAATTGATTTTCTAAATTTCTTTGCATGTAGACCAAGTTCATATGCGTGCTCCCAGCTTTCGGTGCGCCCGATTTTACTTGCGAGTGATTTTTTTTTGCCAACAACCCATCGTAAAAAATTAACGGGATCATTACCTTGGAATATCGTAAATTTATCGCGATATTTTTTATTCTGACGCATTTCAAAAATAGCGTCTTCTTGAGCATCTACGAGTATTTTGGCATCTTTGTCAAACTTTACATCGCTTAATAAAGACTGAAAGTATATGACAGGCTTAGTGGTGGGAAGAATATCACCCCATAATGAAGTGAATTGGTCTTGAGTTCCATTAGTTGTTTGTTCAAGTAATTGGTCGACATTCATTCGCGCTAAT
>DHXK01000159.1 GCA_002413665.1 Legionellales bacterium UBA5158
ACATATAATCTTGTGTAAAAACAGCTTTGGTGTTGGTAATTTGTAATCGGATTGCAATTTCTTCTGTAGAAAAGCTATCAGCAATAGAGACAACAATACCCCCCATTGAAACAATCCCTAAATAAATTACTACTGCTTCCCATGTCATGGGCATATCTATTGCAATTGCATCGCCCGCCAGAAATCCATGATTCACTAAGCTATTCGAAACGCGATGAGTCAATTGCCGAAGTTCTTCATATGACATATTTTGTATTTTATTGTGTTTGTCTAAAAAGATAATAGCTATGTCTGATGGAGGTGCTTGGAAACATGAGTCAACGATATTTAATGATGCTGGAAGGAACCACTGAGGGTTTTCTATTCCTTTTTCTATGTTACAAATGTCAGTAAAAGGTGTACGAAATACAATTTGTATTTTTTTAATAACACGACGCCAAAACTCCGCATAATTCTCCACGGACCACTCATGTAATTCTTTTACTGATGTGATATGTAATTCTTTCATGAACCGTGAAATATTTGAATTATTCACAAGTTCATTTTCAGGACTCCAAGCAGGGGCAGTTTCTGGATGAGTTTGCCATTGTGGAAATAGATGAGAAAATAAAAAAAGATGTAGAGTAAAAGGCATAGATTGATTGAGAATTTGGGTAGAAATTCCTTTCCAGGCTTGTTTAGATGATAGTTGAAATAAAAAATCATTCAACTTTAACACACAATTATTTGCTTGTTGTTCTGTCAAACCACATTGTTTGAGTTGATGAATATCTATAGGAAGTGTCATTAATTTTCCCTATCCTACTTTATGGTTAGGCAGATTTTTTAAAATGTATTCGGGTAAGGGGATGGACTTATTTGCTTTGCGATTTACCCAAACAACTTTTGTTGATCCTTCTGCATAGATTAAAGATAGATTATCTTGAGCAACGATTTTGTAATAGCATTCATAACTACTACGACCAGGAGGGCACACAAAGAGTTGTACGGAAATTATTTCAGGATAGATAATAGGTTTAAAGAAAGTACAGGCAGCATTAATGATAACAGGCCCAACGTCTTGCCAACTCACGTCGTTAGGTGTTACCGTTTTCCACCATGAGATTCTTGTAGATTCGAAATAGGTAAAGAAGACACTATTATTGACATGTCCAAAGGCATCCATATCACTCCATCGAATAGTGATATTTTCAGTGTGCGCAAGAATTCCTTGAAATGTATCCATGATAGTTCCACATTAGATTTTAAATAATCTTCCTAACGTCTCTAAATTAAAAACGTTAGCAAGATTATTTATAATAAAAATTAATCTAACATGCCGTATTGCTTGAGTTTTTTACGTAGTGTTCCACGAGATATACCGAGGATAGTTGCCATTTTAACTTGATTATAGTGTGTGTGATTAATAAGTGTTTCTAATAGAGGACGTTCTATTTCTTCAAGTAAAATTGAGTAAAAATCTACTGGCTGTTCTGATCCAATATTTGAAAAATAATTACGCAATGTATCTTTAACTGCTTGCCTTAGCGTAATACTATCTAATGTTTCTGCTGTAGCTATTTTATCTACCATACAAACTCCATTTAATGACTTGTGCTAAATAGGATAGCGAATTGTAATAATGAGGAAGACTAATAATTTAAATAAGCTCTCATATTTTATGAGAGCTTATTGTATATTGAACAGTATTAAATTAAGAGTCTTTAGAATCCACTATATCTTTAAGATTTTTACCTGCTTTAAAGAAAGGTACTAAAGCAGCTTTAATCATCATTTCTATGCCGGTTTGGGGATTTCGTACTTTACGAGCAGCACGTTTTCTTATCCCAAAACTACCAAAACCCACTAAAGATACAGCTTCGCCATTCGTAAGTGTATTTACAATGCTTTCTAATGCAGCAGCAAGTACTTTTTCAGCTTTAGACTGCGGTATTTCGGCTTTACTTGCTATTGCAGAAATAAGCTGAGACTTATTCATAGCTACTCCTTAGGAATGAAAGTAGAAATAACACTCATTCATTTGTTGCTCTTTTTTTAATTATGCTTCTACAGGCTCTTCACGCTCAGCAACAACAGGCGCCTCATGGGTTGTTTTCAATGAGGTTTTATCGTTTGGAGTAAAAGGAGCGAGTTTAGTTTTTTTGGTGGTTTTTTTAGGCTTAGAGACCGTAGATGATTTCTTTGCTTTCAATCCCCATTGTTTTTCAAATTGGCTGATGAGTTTATGAAGAGCTGAAAAACGAGCTACTTTTGCTGCTAATTCTTTAGTTTGCTTTTTAATAGCATCGTAACGGCCAGACACTTCCGTTAAAGTAAGAGTTATTTTGTCATAAGCTTGTTTAGCCGCAGTTAAAAGTTTTTTGCTAGTTGCTGTGGTTTTTGCTTTGGATTTAGTTGTTAGGGTAACACGTTTGTTTTTTGCAACTTTCTTTTGAACTTGTGCTTTCTTCAGTTCACTCTTTAGCTTTTTTTCTTGCATTTTTAAAGCAGTTAAATCTTTTCGTGATTGTGAAATTATTTTAGCAGGGGTTGCGTTAAATTCTTTTTCCATTACGTCTACAGCAGATAACGTAATAGATTTTGATTGAGATTTAGTATTTGCTTTTTTTGTTTTAGTAACTTTTGCAACTTTTTTACGTGCCATTATTAACTTTCCTCATTTAGATATTTTTCAAGACTGTAAAATTTAACATTCTTTTGCTAGAAAAGTCTACTCTCGATTGTGTTTATTATTGATTTAATTTATAGAAATCATTAAAGTAGGAGTTTGAGTAAGTTAATATAAAAAAGTTTAAATGAATCAATTTTAAATTTATTTTATTAACGACACGAAAATATTAGCAAAAAAATGTTGTTTTTTTTCGGCATGGATAGATTACTCATTGAGTGTTGCTACTTAGCAGTCATTATAAAAAAGTCACTCAGAATGATAATATTGTAGTAT
>DHXK01000228.1:0-4260 GCA_002413665.1 Legionellales bacterium UBA5158
ACAGTTTAAATTACACGCCCATTCTTAAGTTTTCCAAAGTGGCACTGAAGAACATAAAAATCTATTCAGAGCATAATAGACTATCTTGATTTGTATCTATCTTCATATTCCCTCATATATTTTCCTGTTTCACCGACATCTATACCAATCATTGCCAATAAATTTGGCATACGGCCACGTCGACTCATGATTAACTCTTTAATTTCTTTGTCTTCCGCGAAATGATCACCCAACAGTCTAGTGCTTGAGTCTGTATGTCTTTGATAATTTTCATTCACGCGAGCTTTAAGAAGACCCAAGATTTTTTTATAAGTACTGGTATGCCCATACACTCCAAACAATCTATAGAACCCATTTTCTTCGCGTATGTATTTCAAACTGGGCTCAGAATTTAATTTAATAAAAAGATCAACCGCATTATGGTTTGTCAAATATTGTATATAGTCATTACAAGCTTTTAATGCAAATATTTTTTGTTGCTGAAGTGTAGCTCCTACAGGCGTATACAATGCATGCTGCAGTTCTTGGTATCTTACATTTGATTGGATACCCCTAGCGATCCCAGAAGCATCTTCACCGATATCCTGAGCCATCTCTTTTGCGGATTCTTTTACAGATTGAAATTTTTCTTTTACTTTATCAAAAAAACCCATGATTATTCCTTTGGCATAAAATCCATTATAGGCGTTGGTTTTATCTTTAGCATGATCAATTAACGACTGAAAAAGAAAATTTGGATGTAAATTATCAACTCCATCTGTTCTTTGAGCTAACATGCAACCACATAATCTGTGACTAAAAATCTTTTAATGTTTTGCGTGTTTGTGTCATTAATACATAATCTCACAATCTGGATGCATGCTTTAGTCTACAATCCGTTCGACATATAATCATCATTGTTTTGAGGTCCAACATACTCTTTCTTATTTACTGAAGCTACGCCTGTGATAAACCGATGGTCTTTTACATTTACCGAATTTTGCAGTCGTTCAAAATTGACTAATTTCACAAATAAACCATGATGGTATTTTTCAATTTTTTGAATTAATGTTTTATCATTTGTATCTATTTTAGATTTATTACACAGCGCCATAATATCCGTATTTCCTAAATCATCTTCCATCTTTTCTTTTGACAATATTTTTATAATTTTATTTAATGTTCCTCTTTTTATACTCTCACCCAGGAATGTATCCCTTTGTAGAGATTGAGCAAGCACACTATTTTTTAAGGAAGAAGAAGATAACTCTTTCATGCTGACAAATAAGTATTCTTTAAATTCATGGATGCTAGATATAGATATTCCATGGGGTATGCGTAGAGTACCCTTTGCTTTTTGTAAAAAAATAAACAATTGGTCTTGCATTGTCTTAGTCAAATCTGACTCGCTATCATAGTTGTATAAACATCAGCACCAGCCCATGTTGCAAGCTGGACTGCAATGTGATCACACCACCTATACCAGCATGGGCGCCAGGGTAAGTACTAAATGCAAAGTTCTCAAAATCGCTTGTGTCGATATTGCTTATAATCAAGTTTTTTTGAAACTCAGTGACGCAAGTTATACACTCTGGGTTTATTTTTTATGAATAGCTCTTCCTGAATAATAAGCCTATCTTCAAGGATACTTAATTTTGCTTGAATTTCACTTTTAATAATTCTGTTTTCATCAATTTTTGTAATATCTTCGGTGATAGGCTTTCCAGATTCTGGGCAAGTTTTCGAAAACTTCAACCATCTTGTAATGTTTTCTAAATCAAACGTAACACCCGTATTCAGTGAAACAGGCTGCATCATAATGTTTAAACCGATAGGGCATTTATAGGTCTCATAAAAATCATTTAAGTCTTGATTAAAACTTTCTAATGATTTCAATATTTTTGCACGACCTTTTGACTGCTCTATCATACCATTAACACTTTCTTTTATTTTTTCATAACGCCTGTCTGTATCATTTGCTGATTTATTAATAACAATCTTTCTATACGCAGCTAAAAAAATCTCTTTGCGAAAAGCATAGAGTGCCAGCAAGGCCGCAAGAGTCATTACTGCTATTTTTTCATTTGAAATTAAACTGCCAGGTTCGCCACAGGATAGGTTAAGTTGTTTCGTAAAACAATTGACATACTTAGAATCAAAACCTTCTGATAGCTGAAAAACTGTAGCTTTGAAAGTTAACCCACCCTGAAAAAATTTATGACATGTACTTCCTAATACACCTTTAACAGAAGGTAATTCACCTTTTATTTCTGAGAAATATTTCATCCATGAGTGATCTATACAAGCATTTTGCGCTGCACTAATTGCATTTTGTTGCACAATTCCTTTGCCATACGTTCTTAATAAATAATCATGTCCATGCTTATCGACTAATTGAAAATTTTCATTGTCTTCTTCCGTAGCGCTTACCATCAAAGCCGACAACACACCCCATAAAATCACACTACTTTTGCTTGTCATATAACTAAAACTGCTATGGACATTATTAGTTAAATTCTGAAAGCTTAGATTACCAATTCGTGAGCTCCAACCGTTAACTGAAAAACCGTCTCGGTGCAATTGAAAAAAATTATGTTGCGGCATTGTTATAGACCACCTTTAATTTTTAATATTAAACTCTGTTTTGTTAAACAGGTACATCACATTCTCATATTATTTCTGACTACTTCCGTTGTATATTGGAATTTAATTTCTTTCGTGAAATACTCTTTCTTCCAATGTGCGTGCATTACATTAACTGGAATATCCTCAAGCTCTTGGTCTAACTTAATATCATATTTCAAACTTTCTAATATTAAGGATTTAAATACAACTTCAGCAAATCCTGAGACAGCCGGACATGACCGTTTGCCTATAGAAAATGGGAACAAATGCTCATCAGCATATCCAGAATTCGCTTCAGAATTTTTGGAAAAACGCGATGGATTAAAGCATTCTGGGCGCTCCCAATATCGTGGGTCGTGATGAATAACGCGTATAGGGGAAAATAATACAGAATGTCTAGGAATAACATGAGAACTCATATTTCCATTTCCATCTTTTATCTTTAAGGTAGTTGGCATAGATGTTTTACGAGCAAGAACTGCGTGAGGCGAGAGAAAGCGTAATGCTTCTTTGTAAACAGAGTCCAGATACGGAAAAGTTTTATTATCCAAAAGCGCTCGCTGTTTAATTTCGTGGTGGGTATCTTGGTAGTCTTGAAGTTCTGCAAGTAGATTATCTTTGATTTCTGTTTGTAGATTAATGTAGGCTATGGCAACCATCGTAATGCCGGAAAGATTACCTTCCACTAACAATCCTGAAGCTCCACGCGTGTCTAACACTTTTTTAATTTGTTCAGAAGACGTTTCTGTGCCATCCAGTGTCACTTGATCTTTTATATAATTTTCGGAATTAAATATATCCTGTCCATGTCGTGCAAGAAGATCATCATTCATTGCTGCCATGTCTTTTATTGTTTCTTTAAACTTTTGTGATTTAGAATCGTTTGCAAAAAGTAAACTGCTAGCATTTCTAAGAAGAGGAATATATTTCATTTCAACAGAAGGAATACTATAAACAGTTTGCCCAAGAATGTTTACTATCATGTGGGTAATATTATCTTGAAATGATTTGTCATATTCCCATTTTTGAATTCCGCGATGAAAAACTTCTTGCGTCACCGATATTGCATTCGATAAGGATAATTCTCCGGTGATGTGAGGCTTAAGTTTACCACGTTGTTCGGATGCTTCCTTACCTTGTAAATTTGCAATTGTCTTTATACCCGTCATCTTGACAACATCGGCAAAGAGCGCGCGAGCTGCAGTATCGCCATTTTTTTCGCCATAGTCAGCGACTTGCAATACGTTACTTCTACTGCCAGCCACAAGAACTAGTTTTGGTAAACAACTGGAGGGTAATCCTATATCTCCAAAGCTTATGCTGCTTTTTTTTGCTCGTCCATAGAGGTCATTTAAAATAAAATGTTCCGGATTTTTCCAAATTTTATAAGTATCTATAAATGCTCTTGGGACTGACATGAAGGCAAAGAAGGTATTAGAAGAAAAACGATATAATGAGGCAACGCCATTAATAGCTTTTGACATATAATTATTATCAGATGCACCTTTTAATTCATTTGGCATATTGTTGCTCCCTGTTATTAAATATAACGATCGTGCTAATTAATGTAACGATTTGATTTAATTTAATTAATCAAACATCACAATTTTTTAAAAAATTCAATGTTGCCACTATACCAGTCTTACTGAATGATTC
>DHXK01000228.1:4367-4679 GCA_002413665.1 Legionellales bacterium UBA5158
GTCTTACTGAATGATTCATTGCAGAAATTAAAAAATTTATCATTAAATATTTAGAAAAACCAAGTATTGGCGAGTTAAGATTTAAAAAACAATAACTTAACTTCTGTAGTTGCTAGAACGTCATTTAATTTAAATAACATAGTCAAATACCAAAACCGAATCCAACCCATGCTCTAGATTGGATAAAACGAAGTCTAGATTAATAAACCTACAATCACTTTAAGCTATTTCAATGTAACAAAGGAGTTAGGAATAAATTTAATTTCTCTATCATATATTGATGAAAAGGATTGGCACTTCTCCGGTCTCATG
>DHXK01000119.1 GCA_002413665.1 Legionellales bacterium UBA5158
ACACAGTTTAAATTACACGCCCATTTAATTTGGCGATAAAAAATGTGGGTAATTGAAAGGATGGCCGAACGTTTACGCTGCAACAGTCGACCTTATAAATATTTTTTTACTGCGTTGCTTAATATTCGATACCAACGTTGCTCTGTTGCAAAATCAGGGCAAGATCAGTTTCTTTTTCTTTTACTTTCTAGAAAAGCTATACTGCGCTTCTATATTATTTGTACCTAAAAAAACATGCTCGACAGGAGTCTAATTTGTTTATTCCCGTTATTTTGTGCGGAGGCACTGGCACACGTTTATGGCCAATTTCTCGTGAGCTCCATCCTAAACCTTTCATCAATTTGAGCGACGGACAAAGTTTATTGCAAAAGTCCCTGATTCGCGCGACTGAGTTAGAGAATGTTGCTGAAATATTAACCGTAACCAATCATGAATATTATTTTAAAACAATAAACGATTATGATTTAGTTAAAAAAAGCGCTATAAAAACCAGCTTCTTGCTCGAACCTTTTGGTCGCAATACTGCTGCAGCGGTTGGAATGGCGGCTCTGTATGCCTTAGAGAAGTTTGGGCCTGAAAGTGTCCTCTTGGTTACACCTGCTGATCATTTAATTGAACCTCAAGAGTTATTTATAGAGGCTGCCAAGCTTGCCTACGAGATAGCAAAGACTGATAAGTTAATTACTTTTGGCATTAAGCCAACCTCGCCTGAAACCGGTTATGGATATATTAGAGTTGCTAGGAATCGTCCATTGCCGTCGGGGGTTTATGAGGTCGAGCAATTTATTGAAAAACCTCATTTAGAATTGGCGGAGCAATTTGTATCCTCTGACGATTATTTGTGGAATTCAGGTATGTTTTGTTTTAAGGCTGAAATTATTTTAAGTCATTTAGAAAAATTAAGCCCTGCTATTTATCAAGCAACTTTAAATTGTTGGGACATCTCTAAACAACAAGGTGCGCTTACGGATAAATTTGAAATTAATGCGGATTCTTTTGGCAAAATCCCTAGTATATCTTTAGATTACGCTGTTATGGAAAAGGCAAAGGATGTCATTGTGATACCCTGCGATTTTGCTTGGAGTGATGTAGGTTCTTGGACCGCAATGAGTAATCTAGTAACAGCGGATGAAAACGGTAATCGTATTGTAGGCGAAGCCGTTGTGATAGATACCATTAATACTTACATCCAAAGTAATGATCGATTAGTTGCTACTATCGGCTTAAAAGACTTAATTATCGTGGATACGCCGGATGCTTTATTAGTAATAGATAATAAGCATGTCCAGGATGTTAAAAAAATAGTGAATCAATTAAAACACCATAAACACGAAGCTTATAAAGTTCATCGAACGGCGTCTCGCCCTTGGGGGACCTATACGGTTTTAGAAGAAGGTGATCGTTTCAAAATGAAGCGTATTGTTGTGAAAGCAGGAGCGTCGCTTTCTTTACAAATGCACCATCATCGTAGCGAGCATTGGATTGTTGTGAGTGGTGTAGCTCAGGTAACAAATGGCGATAAAGCTTTTAAGCTTAACACGAATGAATCTACCTTTATTCCGGCTGGGCACCTACACCGTTTAGAAAACCCAGGCTTAGTAGATCTTATTTTGATTGAAGTACAGACCGGAGAATATTTGGGAGAAGATGACATTGTCCGGTTTGGTGATATTTATGGACGTGCTTGAGTTAGCATAAAGCGGTAATGCTCATCTTTACTTGTGGTAATAGCAGATACTATTGTTTGGTTGCCATCCTATTGCGCCAAAGCAAACTGTTTCCGAAGCTGACGAACCCGATTGTAATACACTTCAATATATTGTAAAACTTTAGCTGTCGCTTCTTATTAATATTTTTTGTTAAAATCACAGCTTTTTTATTTCAGCCTGAGGTCAACATGATAATTTACTATGCCTGCTTATTCATCGCTATTTTAATCGGCATCGGCGGACAAATCGCCATTAAAACAGGCTCGCTCAATGCAGCAAGTGAATCCAGCTTTCTTTTATTACAACCCTACATCATTCTAGGGCTGGCCTGCTATTTCACTTCAGCGCTATTTTATATGTATTGTTTAAAACAAATCCCGGTATCCGTCGCATTTCCATCTGTTTCGTTAAGCTACGTTGCTGTGGCACTCATTGCCCATTTTTTATGGAATGAGCCCTTTGGACCACAACATGTTATAGCACTGTTATTTATTTTATTTGGGGTTGCTTTATTGGTTAGAGCATAAACAAAAAAATAATTTATAAGTACGTAAACAGTCAGCAAAGTTGTTGTTAATGATGATGAGCTTTTGAAAAGGTTCGCGTTATGGATTTGGCCTAATTTTTACAGTAATAGTAGATAGTTAAACAAGGATTAATATCAA
The DNA here is from genome assembly GCA_002413665.1 of Legionellales bacterium UBA5158. Taxonomy (GTDB): domain Bacteria; phylum Pseudomonadota; class Gammaproteobacteria; order DSM-16500; family DSM-16500; genus UBA5158. The sequence continues at coordinate 2,375 of DHXK01000119.1, forward strand.
GTTCTTGAATATAGTATATACTTTTTTTATTTTCTTATTTACATAACAACTGCATTTTTAATATCTTAAAAAGGATTTATTACCATGGCACCTGTAGCATTGATCACCGGAATCACCGGCCAAGACGGCGCATACCTCTCAGAATTACTCTTAAAAAAAGGCTACATTGTTCATGGTATAAAAAGACGCTCGTCATCATTCAATACAGGACGGCTTTCTCACCTTTACACAGATAGACATGAAGCTGATTCAAAGTTTTTTTTACACTACGGCGATTTGACCGACTCTACTAACCTTATTCGCATTATTCAAGAAGTGCAGCCAGATGAGATCTATAACCTGGGCGCTCAGAGTCACGTGGCCGTAAGTTTTGAAACACCAGAATACACAGCCAATGCTGATGCAGTAGGTGCGCTTCGTATTTTAGAAGCAATTCGAATTCTCAAAATTCAAGATAAAGTACGCTTTTACCAAGCGTCTACTTCCGAGCTTTACGGGAAAGTGCAAGAAATCCCACAAAAAGAAACAACTCCTTTTTATCCACGAAGTCCTTATGGAGTAGCAAAACTTTACGCTCACTGGATCACTGTCAATTATCGAGAAGCGTACGGCATGCACGCTTCTTGTGGAATTCTTTTTAATCACGAAAGTCCAATCCGCGGTGAAACCTTCGTTACTCGTAAAATTGCTCGTGCAGTAGCTGCGATTGAAAAAGGTCTTGAAAAATGCATCTACCTTGGGAACTTAAACGCTCAACGTGACTGGGGGCATGCTCGCGACTACGTTTACGGAATGTGGCTCATGCTGCAACAGCAAATACCTAGCGACTATGTGCTCGCAACTGGCGAAACGCACTCAGTTCGTGAATTCGTAGAGCTTTCATTCGAACGCGTAGGCCGTAAGATCAATTGGCGCGGAACTGGCGTCGACGAAAGAGGGATTGACGAAGCGACTGGAGAAACTTTGATTAAAATTGACCCCGCTTATTTCCGTCCAACTGAAGTTGAGATTCTCTTAGGTGATCCGAGCAAAGCTAGAAATCAATTAAAATGGCATCACAAGACATCATTCAAGCAATTGGTTCACGAAATGGTCGATGCCGAACTGGGTCACGGAGAAAAAACTCAGACTATCTCGAACCATCTAGTTAGCCTGGGTGTTGCATGAAAGTCCTAATCACGGGCGCTAGCGGCATGCTTGGAAAGCATTTACTGGAACATCACAAATCTAAAAAACATGATGTTCTCGCCCCTAAACGAAGTGAACTTGATCTCCTTAAACGAGACCAAGTAGAAGCTTACATTGCCAAACACAAGCCTGATCTTATTATCCATGCGGCGGGAGTGGTAGGTGGAATTCACGCGAATATTCAAAATCCAGTAAAATTCTTAATTGAGAATATTGATATTCATCGAAATTTGATCATGACAGCCTATCAGCAAGGCTGTCAAAATTTTTTAAACCTTTCTTGCTCTTGCATGTACCCTCGCGAGACTTCCATGCCGATGCAGGAAAAGAGCATACTCACCGGAGCTCTTGAACCCACAAACGAAGGCTATGCACTTTCACGAATTGTAGCTCAACGCCTTTGCCAATATATTTCTAAAGAATCGCCATCAGTGAAATATAAGACTTTGATTGGCTCTAATCTTTACGGGCCTTATGACCACTTTGATTCAGAAAACTCACATTTAGTGGCGGCTATTATTTCAAAAGTTTATGCCGCCCAAAAGGCAAATCTTCCGACCGTAGAGATTTGGGGTGACGGTCTTGCAAAACGCGAATTTATGTTTACTGCAGACTTCGCCGACTGTATTTGGCGCGCAGTCGAAAACTTTGAAACACTTCCAGCTCTCGCGAATGCAGGCAATGGCATCGAAAACACCATTAACGAATATTACGAATTGGTTGCTAAGGCTTTACATTATACGGGGAAATTTATTCATGACGTGACAAAACCATCAGGCATGCCCCAAAAAATCGTGGATACAGCGCACCTAACCGCGTGGGGCTGGAAGGCACTTACGTCGCTAGAAAAAGGTCTGAAATTAACCTGTGATTATTATTTAAATCAATTTGCCCCAAACAGAAGGTAACAATTATGGAAAAATATCGTTTAGCAAGCAGCGCTTGGGATCAATCTGAACTAGATGCAATTCAATCCGTTATTAGCTCTGGCATCTACACAATGGGCGAAAACGTATTTCGCTTTGAAAAGGCATTCGCAAAGTATACCGGTAGCGCATATTGTGTGATGGTTAATTCAGGTTCTTCCGCAAACCTTCTTGCAGTCGCCGCACTTATGTTTCGATCTAAAGACCGATTAAATCGCGGTGATGAAGTGATTGTTCCTGCTGTGTCCTGGTCTACAACTTACTATCCATGCTCTCAGTACGGTCTTAAGCTTAAGTTCGTTGATATTGACCCTGAAACTCTCAATTATGATCTTGTCGCACTTGAAAGCGCGATCACAGACAAAACCCGCATGATCATGGCCGTTAATCTTTTGGGGAACTCAAACGATTTCCAGGCAATTAAACAACTCATTGGGACTCGCCCCATTACCCTCATCGAAGACAACTGCGAATCTATGGGTGCAACTTACGAAGGCAAGCAAACCGGTACCTTTGGCATCATGGGCACTTTTAGCTGTTTTTTCAGCCATCATATATCAACCATGGAAGGCGGAATGATCGTCACGGATGATGAAGAGTTAGCTCAAATTCTCGTGTCACTTCGTGCCCACGGCTGGACCCGCAGTCTACCGAAATCAAATCACATCTGTGGGACTTTAAGCGATGATTCATTTTTCGAATCATTTAGATTTGTGCTTCCGGGCTATAACCTGCGACCATTAGAAATGAGTGGCGCTATAGGCATTAAGCAACTCGAAAAACTTCCTAATTTTGTTGAAGAACGTCGTAAGAATGCAGTTTTCTTTCAAGAACTTTTTGGAAATGATCGCCGTTTTAAAATCCAAAAAGAAATCGGTAATAGCAGTTGGTTTGGTTTCGCACTCACCCTTACCGATGAAGCGAACTTCACCCGCAAAGAGCTTACTGACATATTAATGAAAAACAATATTGAATGCCGCCCGGTCGTCGCGGGTAATTTTACCCGCAACCCAGTCATTAAATGGATTGATCACGAAATTCACGGAACCCTCAAAAATGCAGATCGCATTCATGATAAGGCTTTTTTTGTTGGTAACCACCAATTCAATATCCGTGAAGAGTTAGCCTACTTTAAGAAAACTGTAGACTCCATCAAAATGGCCCACGAAATGGATTTGTTTTAGATCGATCAAATCGAGAAGCATCTGCTTCCCAGGTTTTACCAGGATGAACCATCGTAAAGGCTGTATTTGCTACCACTGCCGAATCAGGGTAAAAGACCTTCTCTAGATTCGGTGTGGGTGGACAGCTGGTCGGTGCAAATCCAATACGCTTAAATTGAACTTGTTTTTGATCAGCAAGCGCTTCGGCTACTCGCGCGATAATTTCGGCGCTTGCGCCACAATTAGTCCACGCATTATCAACCACGAGTAAGCGTCCTGTTTTCTTCACTGATTTAATAATCGTTTCAATGTCGAGTGGCACAAGTGAGATGGGATCAATTACTTCAGATTGGATTCCTTGCTCTAGAAGCAACTCATGCGCTCTCATGCACTCTAATTGCATCAATGAAATACCAACGATAGTCAGATCACTTCCAGTGGTACAAACACGAGCTTTACCAAATTCAACTACATATTGCTCTTCTGGAACAAAGCTTGGAACCTCATAGAGAAGTCTATGTTCGAGAAAAATCACCGGATTATTATCTCGAATCGCTGCAAGCATACATCCTTTTGCATCATAAGCGTTGGATGGCATGACAACCTTAAGGCCTGGAACATGCATAAACATTGATTGGAGCGACTGAGAATGCTGTGCACCTTGCCCCCAAGATTTTCCTATAATACTTCTAACAACCAAGGGGACTTTAACCCTACCGCCGAACATGTAGTGACTTTTAGCCGCTATGTTGACGAGTTGATTCATACACAACATAAGAAAGTCGACTCGAATATGCACATGGATTGGGCGCATTCCAGCAACCGCCGCTCCAATGGCTATACCCGTCATCGCATCTTCCGAAAGAGGCGTCGTAAAAATTCGCTCTGAACCAAATTTTTGAAGCATGCCAGAGGTTGAGCCCAAAATAGATTTTGGATCATCAACATCAAGCCCCATCACGAAAACATTTGGATCTCTTTCCATCTCCTGCGTAACCGCTTCGTTGAGCGCTTCAACGAACTTGAGTGAACGCGTGGATTGATTATTTTGCGTATACATTGTCAAAAAGCTCCTTATGATCTGGAAAAGGTGATTCTTCAGCGAACTGAAGTGCAGCCTCAATTTTCTGATCAATCTCCTGGTCGATAGCCTTACGAAGATCAGCGGGTAATAAGCGCCCCAGACGCTCAAATTGGTCATTCTCTT
>DHXK01000266.1:0-199 GCA_002413665.1 Legionellales bacterium UBA5158
AGGTATGGGTCATTTGATTTTCCTTAATTAAATAAAGACGGAGTCATTCTCACGCAGGCGAAAAGCAATGCTTGTGAGTGAGAATGACAAATTTTTAATACATGTAAATTTTGACTAAATATTATCTATGAAAAGTTAAAAAGCTTCTTCTGTGCGCTTTGTTAATACTTCAAAACCAGTCTCAGTGACTAATATCGTA
>DHXK01000266.1:360-25057 GCA_002413665.1 Legionellales bacterium UBA5158
GTTCCCATTGAGCAGATAAGCTGTGATCTTTTGTCACCACTGTCCAGCCATCGGGTAATAATTTTACAAAACGTTTGCCAGCATTAATCATTGGTTCAATTGTGAAGATCATGCCTGTTTTTAGAGCAGAACCTGAGCCAGCCGTGCCATAATGTAAAACATTTGGTGGCTCATGAAATATTTTTCCTATGCCATGCCCACAATATTCTCGCACAACAGAAAAACGCTTGGCTTCAGCATGTTGTTGAATAATAGCGCCTATATCACCAAAATGTGCGCCAGGTTTGATCATTTCGATCCCCATGTACAAACATTCCTGGGTGACCTTGATCAACCTGTCTGCTAGTATAGATGGCTTGCCTATGGAAAACATTTTGCTAGTATCACCGTGGTACTCATCTTTGATGACAGTAATATCGATATTGATGATATCTCCATCTTTTAATACTTTCTGGCTAGGAATACCATGGCAGACTTGGTGGTTAACCGAGGTACAAATGGATTTAGGAAAGCCATTATAATTTAGCGGTGCGGGGATTGCATGTTGTTCATTAATAATGTAATCATGACAGATTTTGTCAAGTTCATCGGTTGTTATGCCAGCTTTAACATGAGGGACAATCATGTCTAATACTTCAGCGGCTAAACGACCTGCTACCCGCATTTTTTCAATCTCAGCGGGGCTTTTGATAGTAATTTCGATAAGTTCACTCATTGTTTAAGTATACCAGTTAACTAAATTATTGTTGGAAGTGGCTGTCTATGGTATAAAGGCCAGTTTTAATAAGCAAATGAAATTTCTTGTTAAAGATTTACTAATCCCGCACACGTATTTATACCATCTGCTGGGTGCTTTTCTTCTTTCTAGAGGACAAGGTTGGCTGATGGGATATGTGGAGGAATAACCCAAACTAAAGAGGAACTATTGTTATGGCTTTACCAGTTACTATGCGTGATATGTTGAAAGCGGGCGTCCATTTTGGCCATCAAACCCGTTATTGGAATCCTAAAATGGGAACCTATATCTACGGTGCCCGTAACAAAATTCATATTATCAACTTAGAAAAAACCATGCCTATGTTGCAAGATGCCTACAATTTTGTTGGTAAAATTGCTGCAAATAAAGGAAAGGTTTTGTTTGTTGGTACAAAAACTGCAGCTCGTGAAATTATTAGAGCTGAAGCTGAGCGTTGTCGTATGCCGTTCGTCGACCACCGATGGTTAGGCGGAATGTTGACTAACTATAAAACAATACGTCAATCCATTAAACGTCTAAAAGAACTAGAAGCGATGTTCGAAAAGAGCAGCTTTGGTCGTTTAGTCAAAAAAGAAATTTTAGAATTAACTCGCGAAAAAACCAAATTAGATCGTAGCTTGGGCGGTATTAAAAACATGGGCGGCTTGCCAGATGCTTTATTTGTGATTGACGTAGGTCATGAAAATATTGCAATCGCTGAAGCCAACCGACTCAGTATCCCTGTTATTGGTGTAGTTGATACTAACCATAATCCTGCTGGCGTTAGCTATATTATTCCTGGTAATGATGACTCTCTACGTGCCATACAACTTTATGCTTCCTGCATCGCTGATGCTATTTTAGAAGCTCGTGCAAGTAATCCTGATATTGCCGACATCGAAAATAATGATTTTGTAGAAGTAAGCGCGGAAACACCAGTGACTGGCGAAGACAAAGCTAGCTAATCAGTATCAAATTGAAAACGTTAAAAACAGTAGGATGGGAAGACACTTGTGTCTCAACCCATCCTTATCTTTGAATTTCGTACAATTCAATTTAGAAGTGAGGATGGTTATTATGGCAATGATTACTGCAGCACAAGTAAAAGAACTACGCGAACGCACGAGCGTTGGCATGATGGACTGTAAAAAAGCTTTAGAATTAGCTAATGGCGATATGGAATTAGCTATAGAAGAATTGCGCAAGTCAGGCCGAGCAAAAGCGGATAAAAAATCAGGTCGTATAGCGGCTGAAGGTATCGTAATGATACGCGGTAATGATGATGCTACTCGTGCAGTTTTAATTGAAGTGAATAGCGAAACCGATTTTGTAGCTCGTGATGCTAACTTCTTAAATTTTGTTGAAATGGTGGCAAAAACTTCCATAGAATCTAATGTTGATGATGTACTGGAATTAGCAAACTTAGAATTGATGGGTTATGACGGACAAACCGTAGAAGAAGCGCGTCAAACATTAGTTGCAAAAGTTGGCGAGAACATTCATATACGCCGTATTTATTTCACAAATCCCGCAGCCAGCAGCATCGGTACTTATACACATGGAAACCGCATTGGCGTGTGTGTGGAATTAGATGTAGATAATAAGGATCTCGCAAAAGATATCGCAATGCATATTGCAGCGAGTAAACCGATAGTAGTATCGCCTGATGAAGTGCCTGCTGATCTCGTTGAAAAAGAAAAAGAAATTTATCTTGCTCAAGCAGCCAGCAGTGGCAAGCCACAAGAAATCATTGAAAAAATGGTTGCTGGAAGATTGAAAAAATATTTAGATGAAATTAGTTTAATAGGTCAACCCTTCGTCAAAGATCCTGATGTCACTATTTCTACCTTGCTTAGTAAAAACCGTGCAAAAGTATTAGCATTTTCGCGTTTTGAAGTGGGTGAAGGTATTGAGAAAGAAACAGAAGATTTTGTTGAAGCCGTTATGTCTCAAGTTAAAAGTAGCTAACCTCTATGGATACTATATCAAGTCAACCTATGTATAAGCGTGTGTTGTTGAAGCTCAGCGGTGAAGCTTTGCAAGGGGATCATTTGTTTGGGATTGACGCAACAAAACTAACACGCATCAGTCAAGAAATTGCAAATGTTGTCAAACTCGGTGTGCAAGTGGCTTTAGTGGTAGGTGGTGGAAATCTAATTCGTGGCGCAGATCTTTGCGTCACAGGTTTAGATCGTGTCACTGCAGATCACATGGGTATGTTAGCAACAGTGATTAATGGATTGGCATTGCTAGATGCGTTAGATAGACGTGGCGTTCCAGCTTCTGTCATGTCTTCTATTGCTATTCCTGGATTAGTAGAATTTTATGATAGACGTCAAGCTAAACAGAAGTTGCAAGAAGGCAAGGTAATGATCTTTGTAGCGGGTACCGGAAATCCTTTAGTGACGACTGACTCAGCAGCTGCTTTGCGCGGTATTGAAGTTGGTGCAGACATCGTTATTAAAGCAACAAAAGTTGATGGCGTGTTTGCAGCAGATCCTGTTAAAAATCCAAAAGCGCAACGCTATGATAAATTGTCTTATGATGAGGTGTTAGAGCAACGTTTAGGAATTATGGATTTAAATGCAATTTTATTATGCCGCGATCACGCTTTACCTTTGCGAGTATTTAACATGAGTAAGCAAGGTGCGTTACAGCGTATAGTCGTAGGCGAAGATGTGGGTACATTAATCCATGCTGGAGAACAAGGTTAATGGATAAAATTATTAAAGACACAGAAGTACGTATGCAAAAATGCATAGAGGCTTTTAAATTAGATATGTCAAAAGTGCGAACTGGTCGTGCGCATCCTAGTTTGTTGGATCATATAACGATAGATTATTACGGTAATCAAACGCCTTTAAGTCAAGTGGCAAATGTTTCCGTTGGTGACTCCCGAACGTTAATGATTACGCCTTGGGAAAAGAATATGATTCCTGTTATCGAAAAGGCAATCATGACATCGAACCTCGGTTTAAATCCAGCGACTAACGGCCCCGTTATTCGCGTGCCTTTGCCAGCCCTCACAGAAGAACGTCGTAAAGATTTAACTAAAATCGTACGTGGTGAAGCAGAAACTGCTCGTGTTAGCGTAAGAAGCATTCGTCGCGATGCAAATACTGTTCTTAAAGAAATGGCGAAGAAAAAAGAAATCGCTGAAGATGAAGAACATAAATTAGCAGATCTTATTCAAAAATTAACTGACAAATTTATTATAGAAGTAGATCATTTGCTTGCTGCTAAAGAAGCAGAGTTAATGGTGATATAAAAATAATGCTCGTCATGCTACTGAGCTGCGACCGTTAGCGCCCTAGTCGTCAACGCAACTCGCAAAAGTAAAAAATGTAAGTTGGGTTGAGTGCTCTTCACGAAACCCAGGATTACAGGCAATGCTAAAATAATTTGAGTTAAGCTCTCATGGACACAACATCTCTACCGCGCCATGTTGCTATCATTATGGATGGCAATGGACGTTGGGCCAAACTGCGTAATTTACCTAGAATAATGGGTCACAAGGCTGGCGTAAAAGCTGTGCGTGAAACCATAAGGCAATGTGCGACCAAAAAAATTGAAGTTGTCACTTTGTTTGCTTTTAGTAGTGAAAATTGGCAACGCCCTGAAGCAGAAGTCAGTTACTTGATGGAACTTTTTGTGGCGGCTCTTCAGCGTGAAGCTAAAAAACTTCACCACCAGAATATTCAACTTCGTATTGTCGGTGATCGCTCGCGTTTTAATGAAACACTTCAAAAGCAAATGATAAGAGCAGAAAGTCTCACTGAAAATAATACCGGTTTAAAAGTTGTCATCGCTGCGAATTATGGTGGCCAATGGGATATTGCTCAAGCTTGTCAGCAATTAGCATTAGAGGTAGAGAAAGGTAATATTTCTAGCGCAGAAATAAATGCTAGCTTAATCCAGACAAAATTAATGTTAGCTGATCTTCCATTGCCTGATCTTTTTATTCGTACTAGCGGTGAGATGCGCATTAGTAATTTTATGATATGGCAATTAGCTTATAGCGAATTGTATTTTACAGAATGTTTATGGCCCGACTTTAATGCGCTTGAATTTGAAAAAGCGCTAACTTCCTTTGCCCAAAGAGAGCGTCGCTTTGGTTGCACTAGCGAACAATTGAGAACTGATCATGCTTAAAAAACGTATTCTTACTGCCGTTATTCTTATTCCGATTTTTGTTGCTCTTGTCATAACGCTTCCAGCCCCCATGTTTGCGCTATTAACAGCTATGCTGATGATGGTAGGTGCTTGGGAATGGTCATTGTTGATGGGTTTGAAAAAAAGATCTCATCGTTGGTGTTATTTGTTTTTCATTTTTATTTTGTTAAATACTTTATTTATGTCAAAGGTATCCACATTATTTATTCCGAATGTATTGTGCGCAACTTTTTTTTGGTGGGTGTTTGCTACTATTTTGATTGTGATTTATCCCAAGATCAGTTTCATTTGGGGTAGAGGAATATTTTTTCGTGGATTAATGGGATGCATTGTTTTAATCCCCACCTGGATAGCAGTTAATTTTATTCGATCAAACTTTGGAGTTTGGAGTTTATTATTTTTATTTGTGTTGATATGGGGCGCTGATTCCGGGGCTTATTTTGCAGGAAAAAAGTGGGGAAAAAATAAATTAGCTCCCAAAGTTAGTCCAGGTAAAACACGCCAAGGATTGTATGGTGCACTCGCAACGACTACGGTCATCGTCGGGGGAGTATTGTATTTAATACCTTCACCCTCACGTATGTGGCCCGCTATTTTGATGCTTTCTTTTGCGACTGTTATATTTTCTGTCGTGGGTGATTTGTTTGAAAGCATGTTAAAGCGAAATGCAGGAGTAAAAGATTCGGGTACTCTCATTCCGGGTCATGGAGGCCTATTAGATCGCATTGATAGCTTAACTGCCGCGGCACCTGTTTTTGCGCTGGGTAGCTGGCTTATTGCTAAAATGACTTAAATCTTGAATGATCAATATGCTGTTTTTTTTAGGCTAAAATGTTAACTAAATTTTTTTTTAAATTTGTTCTCAGCAGCTTGCCTAGTCAAAACAATCGAATTAAGACTGGATTTGCGCAGACAAAGCTTGGATAATTGGCGCTCCTGAAAGTTTGACAAAAATATTTCTATCAAACGTTGGTGACATGAAAAAAATAACTTTATTATCTGTTTTATTGCTGAATAGTTTGATCTCGCCTGTCTGGGCTGCAAATGCATTTGTTATAAAAAAAATCGATATCCAAGGCTTGCAACGCGTAGCTCCAGAAGCTGTTTATAGTTACCTGCCTGTTAAGCGAGGTGATACATTAAGGTCTGATAACACCGCAGCAATCATTAAAGCACTCTATAAAACAGGGTTTTTTGAACACATTAATTTATCAAGACAAGGTAATACCTTAGTCATCAATGTGGTGGAACGTCAAACTATAGGTCAGCTAAAAATTAGCGGCAATAGTGTTATTCCTACCGATAAACTCACTACGGTCATGAAAGGCTTAGACATTGCAGAAGGCAGAGTTTACAACCGGGCCATTTTAGATAGAATCAAGCAAAGTTTGTTGAGTCAGTATTATCAATTAGGTCGTTATAACGCCAGAATCGATGTTATCGTGACACCGTTAACACGTAACAGAGTACAAGTAAAAATTGATATATCTGAAGGCTTGGTTGCAAAAATTCGTCGTATCAATATCATCGGGAATAATCATTTCACCGATAGCCAGCTAGTAAGCCAATTCAGTATAAGTACGCCAGGATTATTTACTTTTTTCACTCAGTCGGATCAATATTCTCAAGAAAAATTAGAGGCCAGCTTAGAAGGGTTACGAAATTTTTATTTAGATCGTGGCTACATTAAAATGGCAATAAAATCTTCACAGGTGTCGATCACACCAGATCGTAAATCTGTTTACGTTACTATAGTTGTTGATGAAGGTGTTCCATACACAATAAAGGGCTATTCATTAGCAGGCGATTTTGTTGTGCCACGAGATGAGATAACCAAATTAATTAAAATCCATCCGGGACAAACTTTTTCTCGGCAAGCGGTGTTAGATTCAGAAAAAGCAATTACCGATTTATTGGGCAGCAAAGGATATCTTTATGCAAATGTTGCATTAACACCTAAAGTTGACGATAAAAATAAAGAAATATTTTTAGATTTTGTAGTGAAGCCCGGTAAAAAAACATATGTTCGTCATATTTATTTTTCTGATAATGCAAAAACAAATGATGAAGTGTTGCGTAGGGAAATGCAGCAATTAGAAGCTGCACCTATTTCCACACTACGGTTAGATGAATCTAAGCGTCGGTTAAGTTTACTTCCCTACATAAAAGATGTGCAAATGTCTGTGGATCCTATCCCAGCTCTTGATGATCAAGTCGATATAAATTATAAAGTGACAGAAAATAATTCTGCTGAATTAACAGGTCGAGTAGGTTATTCGCAGTTAGATGGCATATTAGTGGGTGCGGGAGTTAATCAAAAAAACTTTTTAGGTACCGGCAAAACAATTGGCCTTAATGCTGAACGTAGTGCGTACTCTCGTGTCTATAGTGCAAGTTATACTGACCCATATTTTACTTCTGATGGAATTAGTCGTAGCACTAGTATTTCTTTATCAAAATTTTTACCATCAAGAGCCGATTTAACGAATAGTTACAGAAGTAATGAGTACGATGTCAGTGACATCTTTAGCATTCCTATGGGACAAGAAACTTCAGCAAGTAGTCGTCTTGATTTGGGTTATGGTTATCAAAATACATTAATCACCATGACTAATGGTGCTATCTCAAATTACGTTCAACAATATATAAATACACATGGTCGTCATTTCCAACAGATTGATCTGATTGCAGGAATATCACGAGACAGTCGTGATAAAGCTATTTTCCCCACAACAGGATCTAGGCAACTGCTAGGCGTAAATCTTTTCTTGCCTGCGACAGGCGATTCTTTACGTTATTACACTGTGAATTATAATAGTGCGTTGTATCATCCACTCGTAAAAAACTTTATTTTTACAGCACGTGGTGCTGCAGCCTATGGATCGAGTTTTAATGGTGGTGCTCAACAATATCCATTCTTTAAGAATTTTTATGCAGGTGGTATGGATTCTGTACGCGGATATCAAGGTAATACCTTAGGACCAAAAGATAATACAACGCAATCAACTGGTGGTAACTTTCTTATTGATGCCAGCGTAGGTTTGATCTTACCAAACTTTGTATCTGATAATATACGTACAACAGTCTATGTAGATGGCGGTAATGTTTTCCAAACTTTCGATAATCGAAAGTTTGGTGGAACTGCATCGGGTCCATTGCGTTATTCTGCAGGTGTGCAAGCTGAATGGTTATCACCAATGGGTCCCATCAATTTAAGTTTAGCTAAAGCAATTAATCCAAAGCGTAGAACTTCTACAACGCCTGGTGATGATTTAGAAATATTTCAATTTTCCATGGGTGCAAATTTTGGATAAACGTGACATACTAGACGAACGCATGGTTACCCCATCGGTCTGTTTTAAATAGGAAATTAATTAAATTTTTTGGAGAAAGTTATGAAGAAAATATTTATTTTTTTAAGCTCTATTCTTCTTGTTGCTGCAAGTCAAGCCTATGCGGCAGACACTGCTGCTCAAGCAAATAAAGTAGCTGTAGTAAATGTACAACAAGTGCTCTTGCAGTCTCCAAGAGTTGCAAAAGTAAATACAAAATTACAAGATCAATTCAAACCACGTCAAGAAAAACTAACAGCTCAACAAAAATCTTTGCAAGAAGAGCTCGATAAATTTAACAAAGAATCCGCCACGATGAGTCAAAAAGATCGTGATGCTACAGATAAGAAAATTGCTGATGAAAAAGCAATGTTCTTAAAAGATGCTGGTGCTTTCCAAAAGCAAGTGAGTGAAGAACAAAATAAAGCAATGCAAACCATACTTGCTCAATTAAACAAAATCATTTCCGAAATGGCTAAGAAAAATGATTACTCTTTAGTGCTTGATTCACAGGCAGTTGTTTATGCTAGTGATGCTACAGACATTACTAAATTAGTCGCTAAAGATTTTAACAAAGAATAAGTTTACTGCTACTTAAAGACCTAGGTATTTCTTTCAAAAGAAGTACCTCGGTCTTTTTCTTTTTACAGCAGAGCTTTTTTAAGTGATTGTCAATGACAGCAAACGCATCCAAAATTCAATATACATTAGCTGAGCTCATCAAAGGCTTGGATGTAACTGTTCAAGGTGATTTAGAGAGTGTTGTGACAGGTCTAGCGACTATTTCACAGGCATCATCTGCACAAGTTACATTTTTAATGAATCCTCGTTATAAAAAATATCTCGCAACTACAAAAGCTGCTGCTGTTATTTTAACAAAAGAAGATTCAAGTGCATGCCCTGTTGCCGCGATCATTAGTAAAGATCCCTATTATACATATGCTAAGATTGCAGCTTATTTTGTAACACACCAACAGTCAGTAGTCGGTATACATCCTTCGGCTATTATTGGGAATAACTGTCATATTGATACAACTGCTAGCATAGCACCCAACTGTGTGTTGGGTGAGAATGTCGCCATAGGCGCAGGGGTAGTGATAGGGCCAAATTGTACCTTAGGAGATAATAGCTCCGTTGCAGATGATACTCATATAGATGCAGGTGTAACGATTTATCATAATGTGATAATTAAAAAACGCGTGAAAATAGCTAGCGGAGTTGTGATAGGCAGTGATGGTTTTGGGATAGCTAAGCATAAAGGTGCGTGGCATAAGGTTCCTCAATTGGGTGGTGTTATTGTTGAAGATGATGTAGAAATAGGCGCAAATTGCTGCATTGATCGAGGCGCGATTGAAGACACTATCATTGGCTTAGGGGTTAAACTAGATAACTTAATCCAAGTTGGACACAATGTTCAAATAGGTAAACACACGGCCATCGCGGGTTGCGTGGGTATAGCAGGAAGTGCGGTCATTGGTGAAAACTGCTTAATTGGTGGAGGTGCAGGAATTGGTGGGCATATTACCCTCGCGGATAACGTGGTGATAACTGCTTGGTCTGCTATTACTCGACCTATTCAAGAGCCAGGTATTTATTCATCCGGTGCAGGTGGTGTGGTGCCTAACCTGAACTGGCGTAAAAATAGTGCTCGATTGCATCATTTAGATGAATTGTTTAAACGTGTTAAATTATTAGAATCTGTCCTTAAAGAGTTAACTAAAGAGTAAAGTCACATGAAATATGTAATGGATATTCATGAAATACTAAAATACCTTCCACATCGCCACCCTTTTTTATTAATAGATAGGGTCTTAGAAATGGAGGAAGGCAAATCACTAGTGGCACTTAAAAATGTGACGGTTAATGAAGCCTATTTTGTGGGTCATTTTCCTAATCGTCCTGTCATGCCGGGCGTTTTAATTCTGGAAGCGCTTGCACAGGCCGCAGCTGTACTTGCATATAAGTCCACTAACACGCTTCCTAGTGAGGGAGTGTTATATTATTTTGCAGGAATTGATCATGCACGTTTTCGTCGTGTTGTTGAACCGGGCGATCAGCTTCACTTGGAAGTGAAGGTTATACGATCTAAGCGTGATGTTTGGAAGTTAGGAGGCACTGCATATGTTGACGGCGAATTGGCTTGCTCCGCAGAACTGCTCAGCGCAAGAAGAGGTTGATCCAGTGAGGGAAAGCATGATTCATGAACAAGCGATTGTTCATCCCACTGCTCGTATTGGTGCAAATGTGCATATTGGTCCTTGGACTATTATCGGTCCTCATGTAGAAATTGGTGAGGGCACTTGGATAGGACCGCATGTTGTTATTCAAGGTCCTACTAAAATTGGTCGCGACAATAAAATTTTTCAATTTTCATCGATTGGTGAAATACCTCAAGATAAAAAATTTCGGGGTGAAGAAACTTTTTTAGAAATTGGTGACAGAAATATTATTCGCGAATCATGTACGTTTAACAGAGGCACGGCACAAGATAAGTCTCACACCAAAATTGGTGATGACAATTTATTTATGGCTTATGTCCATATTGCGCATGATTGTATTGTAGGGAATTATACTATTTTTGCAAATAATGCATCTCTTGCAGGTCATGTCATTGTGGAAGATTATGTGATTTTGGGCGGCTTTTCTGGTGTATTTCAATCATGTCGAGTAGGCATTCATAGTTTTGCAGCAATGGGTTCTATGATAGAAAAAGATGTACCACCTTTTGTAAAAGTCTCTGGATATTATGCCAAACCTTTTGGACTGAATACAGTTGGCATGAAGCGTAGGGGTTTTAGCATAGAGACATTAGTTAATTTACGTCGAGCTTATAAAATTATTTATCGTAAAGGTTTTACAGTTCGCAAAGCAATAGAGCATTTACAAGTGATGGTAGCTGAGTGTCCTGATGTGCAAATTTTAATAGATTTTATTCAGGCGTCAGAACGTGGAATCGTTCGCTAGGACTAGAATTGAACAAAAGCACCTCATTAAATATAGGCATAGTCGCAGGAGAAATCTCTGGTGATTCACTTGGCGCCGGCTTGATTCACTCTCTAGAAACTAAAGTAAAAAAAAATCTCCACTTGTCAGGTGTTGCTGGCCCCAAAATGATAGAGGCTGGTTGCACCAGTTTATATGATATGGAACGCTTAGCAGTTATGGGCTTGATAGAGCCATTGCGTCGCCTGCCTGAGCTAATTAAAATGCGTAGGGGTTTATATCAACATTTTTCTAAAAATAAACCAGACGTCTTTATAGGCATAGACGCACCTGATTTTAATTTAGGGTTAGAGTTGAAGCTTCGTAAGCTAAATATTCCTACTGTGCACTATGTCAGTCCATCGGTATGGGCATGGCGTAAAAAGCGTATTCATAAAATTGCACTTGCCACTGATTTAGTTCTCACTTTATTTCCATTTGAAACTGAGTTTTATCATGAGCATAATGTTCCTGCGAGTTTTGTAGGACATCCATTAGCGGATGCAATTCCGTTACATCCCGATAAAAAAGCTGCCCGTGAAATATTGAATTTAAATTCTGATGATGTGTATGTCGCAATTTTACCAGGAAGTCGAAAAAACGAAGTCCATTATTTAGCAGAAGTTTTTATTCAGTCTGCTTTAATTTGTTGGCAAGAAAATTCAAAATTAAAATTTATTACGGCGGCAGCAAATTCAGAACGTGATAAAGAATTCCAAGATTATTGCCAACGTCTAGCACCCGAGTTACCGATACATTTTGTGACAGGTCATTCACACGATGTCATGGCAGCTTCTGATGTAGTACTCGTTGCGTGTGGTACTGCGACGCTAGAAACTATGTTGTTTAAGCGACCCATGGTCATTGCTTATCGAATGGCAAATTTAACTTATCAAATTGCACGACACTTAGTAAAAATTCCTTATTTTGGGTTACCTAATGTATTAGCCAAACAAGAAATTGTTCCAGAATTTATTCAAGATAATGCAACACCTAACAATTTGGCACAGGCACTATTAGATTTTTTAGATCATCCGGAAAAAATGCAGCAGATACAAAATATTTTTTTAGACATTCATCAACAGCTGCGATGCAATGCAAATGAGCGTGCTGCAGAAGCTGTTTTAAATTTATTGAATAAAAAATAAAAAACAAACTCTTTCGTATTGAAGAGTTACGATAAAAGAAAAATAATAAAAGCGAAAAAATAAAATGATAACACAAGAGCATATATGGATAGCTGGTGTTGATGAAGCAGGGCGAGGACCTTTAGCTGGAGCGGTAGTAGCAGCTGCAGTCATTCTAGATCCATTGAATCCCATTATCGGTTTAAATGATTCTAAATTATTGTCGGAAAAAAAACGCGAATCGTTGTTCGTGCTCATTCAAGAAAAAGCATTGGCTTGGGCCGTAGGCCGCGCTGAAGTTCATGAGATTGATCACATCAATATACTGCAAGCCACCTTATTAGCGATGCAAAGAGCGATCAATGGCTTAAAAATTTTTCCTACGCTAGCTTTAATTGATGGAAATTGTGCCCCTAAACTCGCTTGTAAAACTCAAACCATTATACAAGGTGACCGCACAGAGCCGGCTATCAGTGCAGCCTCTATATTGGCGAAAGTTACGCGGGATCGTGAAATGGTATTGTTAGATAAACAGTTTCCTCAGTATGGTTTTGCTAAACATAAAGGTTATGGCACTAAAGAACATTTGGCTGCCTTAGAAATGCACGGTATATGTAGTATTCATCGCCGTTCCTATGCCCCTGTTGCACGTTATATTGAAACGGAAACTGCTTAAAAAATAACTTATTCGTTACTTCTTCTATGTGAAAGTATAAAAATAAACCAAGAAAGTGGAAATTAGCAATTGCTTATGCTATTGTTCGCCCAAGATTAACCACTGATGTAAGAGAAAAAATATGCCTATCCGACCTTTGAAAGATTTAAAAACAAGTCTAGAAGTGATATTGAATAAATACGACGAAAAAAATCCTACACGCAAGCCAACTGAAAGTAAGATAGGATATTTTTTTAGGCATCTATCGAGTCATGGAGGTCTGTTTAAGGGTGAGAAAGGCAGAGACAGATCTATACAATGCCGAGCTATTTTAGATACCTTTGATGGCACCTCTGAAGGGTTTTTGAAAAGTATCGCTAATGTTTCATATGTAGGTTATTCCGGAACCCAAGTGGGTAGTGAGCTGTGTAGAGATATTTTTAATTTGATTGCTGTTGAATTAGAGATGGCTCGTCTCATGAGAACTGTTTTTATCGGCGGAAGTCATAGACCTATCCGTGCGCCAGAAGATGATAAATCTTTCTTTCCGAGAGTTTATGAAAAAGCAAATGACTTACTTCTGCCTGTTGAACTATCCTCGATAAAGAAATCATAAATCAAATAAACAATCTCGGGGCAGGTTCTCTGCCCCGAATTATTTTCTACCCGCGAATGAAATGTTCGTCAATATATTTAATAAACCCTTGTGCTAATAATTGATGTGTCACATCCGAAGGATGTACTGAATCCCAAAATAAATATTCATTGGGTGTGGCACAAGCCGTTCCACCATTCGCATAACTTTTACTGACTGCATAAGCTTCTGCTAAGTCAGGCGTAGCTGTAATATGATCTGCTAGAGCTGTTGTATCAATATTTTTTGCTAAGAGATTATATTTAATTTGTTGATCAAGCTCAGCTTTGATTGAAGATTTTTGATTCTGCAGTTGTTGTAGAGTATATCCACCCGTCCAACACCCTGTTGTCGTATTAGTAATGTTCACATGATATTTTTTATTAAATACATCTGGATTTTCAATTAGCTTATTAAATACATCATTTATATCGTATAACGATATATTGACATTAATATGCTTATTTTGTAGATCAGAAACAGCCATTGCTAATTTTTCATTATGTAATGCGCTGAGCTGTGCTAAGATTTTTGATGTTTCAATAGTTCTGCCACGTGGCGTTAAAGAAAGATCAGGCAAGTTAACAATTAAAAAATTCATACCATGGTTTTGAATTAATTTTTCAATGTTATTGCTAATCGCACTAATGACATTATCAACTAATTTTTCATCAAGATTTTTTTGAGGTAAATAATCATTGGCGCCTATCCAAATAATAAATAGGCTGTGCGACTTGTCATAAAACGAATTACGAAATAAATAATCATCTGTTGATGAGGTTAAGGTGTAAGGAAGAAAACCTTCTACCGGATCATGAAAAATAGTGGTTTCTCCTCCCACAGCATAGTTAGCCGTTTTGATAGCAGTTTTGGCACCCAAATATTCACTGACTTTATCAGCCCATGTCGTTCCATTAGAAAAACGTCCTTGAAAATAAGGAGGCGATTTGGGCATTATGCCTAAATCAAATTTATATAAATTACCGTTATCCGTTAAGCTATCCCCAAAAAAAATAATTTGATCGTATGGATTTTGGGATGACGCATTACATAGGGCGGGAAAAAAAGAAAGTGTGGTTAATATCAATAAAAATTTGAAAAAATTAGAAAGTGTATGCTTCACAGAGACCTCCGGGTAATTTGAAGATGGTTCTTATTTTACAGACCAAAGCGTTAGAACCTAATTAAATATTAAGAATATAAAAATATTTTTGTGTAAACCTTGACTTAAGCGAAACATCTGATTAAAAACAACTCTAACCATCGTTTTAAGCATGCCTATATCACCCCTATATCTGATTGAGAATTTTTCAATACATTAAGTCTCGGTTACTTTAAATGAATTAGGGGCTAATACTATTTAATATAGGAAATATTCGTATAAATAAATTTAACAATTTTAGCAAACTGATTAGGTTGGTGTTGAGCGTAGCGAAACCCAGCGGTGCGAAATGTTGGGTTTCGCTACGCTCAATCCAACCTACATTGTTCACTATTTTAATAAACCATTTCTACACTGGTATTTGCAAACATATCTCGCAATGTTTGCAATAACAATTCAGTTGGATGTATGCACCATTTCTCATTTAATTTTAAAGTGGCTGCAGCATCTTCACGAAAATAATCAATCACAACATGACAACGTCCACCGCTAAATTTTCCCAATATAGTTGCAAGTTTTTCCAGCGAGTCTGCTTGTTGTTTAGGTAAGCATATTTTTAAATATTTTGCATGACGTGCGCGTGCTTGTTCGATGGAAAAAATATCTTTACATGTCATACGATAACTATCGTTGAATTCATCTATGCTAACTTCACCATCAACGATAATTAACTGATCTTTTATGAGTAACTCACGATAAAGATTGTAAATTTCTGCAAAACATAAGATATCAATTTGTCCATTACCATCTTCTATGCTAACAATAGCCATGCGATCGCCACGTTTGGTTTGTATAGAGCGCACGCCAGAAATAATTCCTGCGACAGTCACAGATTTTTTTTGGCCTGATGGTCGTAAGTCAGCAATTTTACTCGTCGTAAAATGAGGTAATTCATTTGCAAACTTATGAATGGGATGTCCTGTAAGATATAAACCTAAGGTTTCTCTCTCACCCAATAAACGGTCATGATCACTCCACGGCGCAGCTGTTACATATTTCATATCGGGTGTTTCAGGATTCGCATTGCCAAACAAATCATGTTGTCCTAATGTTTGATTTCGCAAATCTTGTTCTGCTTGTTGCAAAGCAACTGGAAGCGATCCCAGAATGCTTGCGCGATGCGGACCTATAGTATCAAAGGCGCCTGATTTAATTAGAGCTTCTAAAACCCGTTTATTCATTTTACGTAAATCAATACGTCGACAGAAATCAAATAAATCTAAATAATTCCCATTCTGTTCACGCTCTAAAATGATAGCTTCAATTGCTGCTTGCCCAGCGCCTTTGACAGCACCTAACCCATAAGCTAAGTGTGTTTGATCTAATACAAGAAACATGTAACCACTCTGATTCACATTGGGCGGGGATACATGCAAGTTTAACGCTTTGCATTCGTCAATAAAGTTAACTACTTTATCGGTGTTGTCCATATCCGAAGATAAAACTGCTGCCATATATGCTGCGGTATAATGTGCTTTTAGCCAAGCGGTTTGATAAGCAATTAAAGCATAAGCGGCTGAGTGAGATTTATTAAAACCATAGCCGGCAAATTTTTCCATCAAGTCAAAAATGTATGTTGCATTTTCTAGCTCAACGCCTCGTTCAACCGAACCTTTGCAAAATAATTCGCGTTGTGCGGCCATCTCTTCAGCTTTTTTCTTTCCCATTGCACGGCGTAATAAATCTGCCGCTCCCAGCGAGTAACCCGCTAGTGATTGTGCGATCTGCATGACTTGTTCTTGATAAACAATAACGCCATAGGTCGGACGTAAAATCGGTTCTAACTTTGGATGCGGATAAATAACTTTAGAACGTCCATGTTTACGATTGATAAAGTCATCGACCATTCCAGATTGCAAAGGTCCAGGTCGAAACAGTGCGACCAATGCAACAATATCTTCAAAACAATCGGGTTGTAATCGTTTGACTAAATCTTTCATGCCGCGTGATTCTAGCTGAAATACAGCGGTGGTTTTGCATGCTTTCAATAATGTAAAAGTCTGAACGTCATGCATAGGTAATATATGAATATCTAAAGCTGGCTCATCTTGTAATTTTCGTAATTTATTAATATTTTTGACGGCCCAATCTATGATGGTTAATGTTCTTAATCCTAAAAAGTCAAATTTAACTAAGCCAACTGCCTCCACATCATCTTTATCAAATTGCGTTACGATGTGATCGGATTGACCCGCTTCACAATAAAGTGGTGTGAAGTCAGTGAGTTTTCCTGGTGCAATCACTACGCCACCAGCATGTTTACCTACATTACGTACTGTACCTTCTAATTTTAAAGCAAGGTCAAGCAGGGTGCGGACATCGTCTTCTTTTTCGTAACGATCACGAAGAACTGCTTCTTGTTCTAGTGCTTTATCTAGCGTGATACCAATTTCGAATGGAATTAATTTTGCAAGTTTATCAACGAAACCATAACTCATTCCTAGTACGCGCCCGACATCGCGCACGACTGCTTTTGCTGCCATGCTTCCGTAAGTGATAATTTGCGCGACGCTTTCGTGGCCATGTGTGCGCATGACATAATCGATCACGCGATCACGTCCTTCCATGCAAAAATCGATATCAAAGTCAGGCATGGACACACGTTCTGGGTTGAGAAAACGCTCAAATAATAATTCATGTGCTAACGGATCGAGGTCAGTAATTTTTAATGCATATGCAACTAGTGATCCTGGTCCTGATCCTCGACCTGGTCCTACAGGCACATCATTTTGTCTTGCCCATCGTATAAAATCAGCCACAATTAAAAAATAACCCGGAAAGCCCATTTTGTTGATGACGTCCAGCTCTGCTTGTAAGCGTAAATCATAAGCATGGCGTTGTGCTGTAAAAGTAGGTGATTCAGTATCGAAAGAAACTTTTAAACGTTCTTCTAGCCCTTCTTGCGCCACTGTGCATAAATAGCTTTCTGTGGTGAAACCTTCAGGCACAGGCAGCTGAGGCAAGCAACTTTGACCTAGTGTAAGATTTACGTTGCAACGTTTAGCAATTTCGACAGAATTCTCTAGTGCCGAAGGGATATCAGCAAACAGCTCTATCATTTCTTCAGGTGTGCGAAAATATTGTTGTTCAGTATAAGCTCGCGTTCGGCGTGGATCGGCTAAGGTGCAGCCCTCATGTATGCAGACTCGTGCTTCGTGTGCATCAAAATCATCTTTGAACAAAAAGCATACATTATTCGTTGCCACAACGGGAATGATGCGGGTTTCAGCTAAGGATAAGGCAGCTTGAAGGTATTTTTCAGATTGTGCATGTCCTGTACGTTGTAATTCCAGGTAATAGCTTTCGGGAAAAAGTGTTAACCAAAAATCTAACAGTTCGTCAATGCGAGCGGAATCTTCAGCGAGCAAAGCTTGTCCAATGTCACCGTGTTGTCCACCAGAAAGTGCTAGCAAGCCTGTCGAATGAGTGGTTAACCATTCACGTTTGACCATTGCTTTATCGTGCAATTGGCCTTCCAAATAGCTGCGTGAAAGGATATGCAGTAAGTTTTTATAGCCTTGATTAGTTTGACAGAAAAGGGTCAATCGAAAAGGCTTTTTAGGCTCTAACTCGTTGAATAACCAGATATCTGCACCAATTATAGGCTTAACACCAGCTTGTAAAGCAGCTTGATAGAATTTAACCACGCCAAATAAATTCCCCTGATCGGTTAAACCGATAGCGGGCATGTTGTGTTTCACGGTTTCTGCAATCAACGGCTTTATTTTAAC
Organism: Legionellales bacterium UBA5158; assembly: GCA_002413665.1. Lineage (GTDB taxonomy): Bacteria > Pseudomonadota > Gammaproteobacteria > DSM-16500 > DSM-16500 > UBA5158. The sequence goes on from DHXK01000266.1 coordinate 18,893, forward strand.
AATGCCGTCAATTAGCGAGTATTCCGAATGAATGCGTAGGTGGATAAAGCGCGGATCCATTGAGTTGCCTTAATGATGAATGCTGGCAGAAATTATAGGCATAAAACCCCTAGATGAGCTATCATATTGTGCTAAAAAGCCATAGCTATTTCCCTTCTACCCTTGTGGGAAAAATATTTTAAAAGTAAAGTTGAGGCAACACATGAATTTAAACTTTCTTGATTTTGAACAACCTATCGCAGAGCTAGAAGCAAAGATAGAAGAGCTGCGTATGGTAGACAAAGATAGTGACATCAATATTAGCGATGAAATCGCAAGGCTAGAACTAAAAAGTAATCAATTAACGAAAGATCTTTTTTCTCGCCTGACACCTTGGCAGGTAACCCAATTAGCTAGACATTCTCAGCGTCCTCACACTGTCGATTACATTAGTCGTATTTTCACAGAGTTTGATGAATTACAAGGCGATAGAGCAGTGTCCAAAGGCGCTTCTATCGTGGCAGGAGTAGCCCGTTTCGAAGGCCAGCCGGTGATGGTGATTGGTCATGAAAAAGGCCGCAAAACGCAAGAGAAGGTCGAACGCAATTTTGGTATGCCCAATCCTGAAGACTATCGCAAGGCGCTGCGGTTAATGCTGATGGCAGAGCGTTTTAAGCTGCCTATTTTTACGTTTATTGACACTCCTGGGGCTTATCCTGGCATAGGGGCGGAAGAACGTAATCAGAGTGAAGCGATTGCTCGTAACTTATTTGTGCTTTCAAAGTTGAAAACTCCCATAATTTGTACAGTCATTGGAGAGGGGGGTTCGGGTGGTGCGTTGGCAATTGGTGTAGGCGATCGTGTATTAATGCTGCAGTATTCAATTTATTCAGTTATTTCGCCTGAAGGTTGTGCGTCCATACTCTGGAAGAGTGCAGACAAAGCACCGCAAGCCGCAGAAGCGATGGGCGTGACAGCTGAACAAATTTTCAAGCTAGGGTTGGTCGATAAAGTTTTGCCTGAACCTTTGGGTGGCGCGCATCGTAACTATGACATGATGGCTGCTACTTTAAAAAATAGTTTGGCAGATCAACTAAAAGAATTGCAACGTTATTCGATTGAACAGCTAGTGGATTTACGCTATAAGCGCATTATGGCTTATGGAATCGAGTAATATAGAGCAACACAGTTCAATTAAGTTATGGCTTCGTTCTGCATGATTAATACTTTAGAGCACTTTTATTTCAAGCATGGCCACGAACCCACCTATTGGTTGGCCTATAGTGGTGGTTTAGATTCTCATGTTTTATTGCATCTTTTTGCGAAATTAAGAGAAATGCATCCTATAAAAATATGTGCCATACATGTTAATCATGGCCTCAGTACTCACGCAGATGAATGGGTTGCGCATTGTAAACATGTATGTGAACAACTTAAGGTTGAATTTTTTCATCAAAAGGTAAATGCAAAATCGAAAGTAGGTGAGAGCCCAGAAGAGGTTGCTCGTGAATCTCGATATGCAGTTTTTGCCAAGTTGTTAGCAGCTAATGATTTGCTACTGACCGCTCATCACCAAGACGATCAAGCAGAAACTGTCTTGTTACAGCTTTTGCGAGGTTCGGGCCCTAAGGGTTTATCTGCTATGCCTTCTTTTAAAGCGCTTAGCAAAGGTTTTCATGCTAGACCTTTGCTTGGCTATGCCCGTGTTGATTTAATGTTATATGCTCAGGATAATCAACTAAAATGGGTAGAAGATGAATCGAATGAAAACATAGATTTTTCACGCAATTATCTGCGCCAAAAAGTAATTCCTCTTTTAAAAAAACAGTGGCCTCAAGTCACTAAAACCTTTGCGCGCTCATCATTGCATTGTGCAGAAGCCCAGGCTTTACTTGAAAATATGGCAGAGCAAGATTTGCAAAGCTGCAAAGGGCAGGCTCCCAACACGTTATCGGTGAAAAAAATAGTAGAGCTGGATCGGGCTCGACTCCATCAGTTATTAAGATTATGGTTTAAGCAATCTGGTTTATTAAGTCCCTCTACCACTAAACTACAACAAATTGTCCAAAATGTTCTTCTTGCGGGCCCTGATCGCATGCCGTTGCTTCTTTGGAAAGGAGCTGAATTAAGGCGCTATCAAGATGATGTTTATGTGCGACCTTCCGCTAGTTTTCATGATGCAAAACAAATATTGCCCTGGGAGGATTTAGCTATTCCTCTTTGCATTGCCGGCTTAGGTACGTTGCAAGCCACACGAGAAAACAAGGGGTTGAGCACAAATTTAACGGATATTACAGTGCGCTTTCGGCAAGGTGGGGAGCATTGTCATTTGCCTAACAGAGCCTGTCATCATAGTCTTAAGAAGCTCTTCCAGGGTTGGAGCGTTCCTCACTGGGAGCGAGATCGAATACCTTTAATTTACACAGGTGATACCTTGATTGCAGCCGTAGGTTATTTTATAGACGATAAATATGCAGCAAATGAAGGTGAGATGGGGTATTTAATGAAATTAGATAAATAAAAAGACTAACTTAAGTTAGCCTTTTTATTTTGATTAGCTATTACATTTTTGGTGGTGGGCAGCTTGCGTCACCGCAACAGCAGCGAGCTTTGCAGGAGCATAGATATTTAACAAGAGCACCAAATCCTAAAATAGGTAATGAAACATCAAAAAAATCACGGAACATGATTAAACGGATTAAATCTTCACGAGGTAGGCTAAGAGCAAGTACACCGACAATAACGGCAACAATAACAATAAACGCAATAAATATTCTGCAAATCATTAACTTTCTCCTTGGGTGTTGGGGTGTAAATTATATTCTTCCTAGATTAGTTAGGGTAAAGCGAGATGGATTAAGAGTCAATCTTTCTTGGTCTTAGGCTATGTCTTTAATGAAAGGAAGGGCCATACGGTGAGAAGCACATTGCGGGCGGTAGTCGATTTTGCTAAAGTCCCACCAACCCAAATTATTATGAATGAGCTGTTATGACACGATATATTTTTGTTACAGGTGGTGTAGTTTCGTCGCTAGGAAAGGGCATAGCATCAGCCTCTCTAGGGTCTATTTTAGAGGCTCGCGGCCTCAAAGTGACACTAATGAAACTAGATCCCTACATCAATGTTGACCCAGGTACGATGAACCCCCTGCAGCATGGTGAAGTGTTTGTGACAGAAGATGGCGCTGAAACGGACTTAGATTTAGGTCATTACGAACGATTTGTACGCATCACTATGTCTAAAGCGAATAATTTTACGAGCGGACGTGTATACGCAAATGTCATTCGCAATGAACGACGGGGTGATTACCTGGGTGGCACTGTACAGGTTATCCCTCACATCACTGATGAAATCCGTCGTTGCATTATTGCGGGTGCCGGAGATGCAGATATAGCTATGATTGAAATCGGCGGCACTGTCGGAGATATAGAGTCACTTCCTTTTTTAGAAGCGATTCGACAAATGCGGGTAGAATTGGGTCGTAAACATGCACTGTTTATCCACCTTACTTTAGTGCCCTATATACAAACTGCCGGAGAAGTGAAAACTAAACCTACACAGCACTCCGTTAAAGAAATGCGCTCCATTGGTATACAGCCAGATATTTTATTATGTCGATGTGATAGACCGTTGCTAGAATCTGCAAGATCAAAAATCGCTTTATTTACCAATGTTGAAAAACGCGCCGTCATTCCTTTGCTTGATGTTGATTTTATTTATCAAATCCCGCTAGAGCTGCACAGCCAAGGATTAGATGACATTGTCATTGATATGTTAGGAATTGAAGCTAAAAAAGCTGATCTCAGCGAGTGGGAAGGCGTGGTAGATGCTTTCCGACATCCCGATGCTGAAGTGACTATTGGCATGGTAGGCAAATACATGGATCTGACAGAGTCCTACAAATCTCTTTCTGAATCATTGTTACATGCAGGCATACAAACTCGCAAACGAGTGAATATTATCTACATAGACTCTGAAGAAATTGAAAAAGATGGCACTCAACTGTTAGAAAATATGGATGCCATTATTGTACCCGGTGGTTTTGGTAAGCGCGGTGTGGAAGGTAAGATTTTAGCCGCTCAATATGCACGAGAAAATAAAATTCCTTATTTGGGAATTTGTTTAGGCATGCAAATCGCCTTGATAGAATTCGCGCGGCACAAAGCAAATATGCCAGGAGCCAACAGCACAGAATTTAATAAAGAAACACCTTACCCTATTGTTGCCTTAGTCACAGAATGGGTGAGTCAAGCGGGCGTCAAAGAAGTGCGTCATGAGCATTCGGATAAAGGTGGCACCATGCGATTAGGTGGCCAAATTTGTAAACTAGTTGATGGAACATTGGCTAGAGAATTGTATGGTCAAGACACTATCATAGAACGTCATCGTCATCGCTACGAGGTGAATAATACATTATTACCTGCGATAGAAGCAGCTGGTTTAAAAGTGTCTGGTCGATCAGAGCAAGGCAGTTTGGTTGAAATGATAGAGCTCCCCGATCATCCATGGTTTGTGGGATGTCAGTTTCATCCAGAGTTTACGTCTACTCCTCGTTACGGACATCCGTTGTTTTCTGGTTTTATTCGTGCAGCACACGCTTATCAAAAAAAAAAGTAACATTCAATTCATGTCTAACTTAAGTGGGAGTAGGGAATGCAAGTTTGTGGTTTCGAAATAGGATTGGATCAACCTTTTTTTTTAATTGCTGGGCCTTGTGTAATTGAAAGTGAACAATTTGCATTGGATACCGCAGGTCAATTAAAAGAAATTGCAAAACGCCTAAATATTAACTTTGTTTATAAATCTTCTTTTGATAAAGCTAATCGCACTTCTAGTAAAAGTTTTCGTGGCTTGGGTGTAGAAGAAGGTTTACGTATTTTAGAATTAGTTAAAAAAACAATAAACGTACCTGTCTTAACTGACGTACACGAAGATAGCCCAATCGAAGAAGTTGCCTCTGTCGTGGATTTTTTACAAACACCCGCTTTTTTATGTAGGCAAACCAATTTTATCCAGCGCGTAGCAAAACAAAATATTCCGGTGAACATTAAAAAAGGGCAATTTCTTTCTCCTTGGGAGATGAAAAACGTAGTGGAAAAAGCTCTAGAGACTGGCAATAAGCAAATATTAGTATGCGAGCGTGGAGTCAGCTTTGGTTATAATAATTTAGTTTCTGATATGCGATCACTTGCCATTATGCGAGAAACAAATTGCCCAGTTGTTTTTGATGCAACTCATTCCGTACAGCTTCCCGGTGGACAAGGGACGGTGTCAGGTGGTCAACGTGAGTTTGTACCCGTACTTGCACGCGCAGCTATTGCGGCAGGCGTATCCGGAATTTTTATGGAAGCGCACCCTAATCCTGATGCAGCTCCTTCCGATGGGCCTAACATGTGGCCATTTGATAAATTGGAAGCATTGCTACGATGCATGCAAGAGCTCGACGCTGTCGTAAAACGTACTGGATTCATTGAGCTTCAATAAGTTTTTTTGAAGTTTGCCTCTACAAAATATTGGGTCTCCAAAGAGACCTAATTTATTATTTAATTACGTTAAAGTCGCGAGTTAGAGACTTCTGTTTCGATATAAGGATCACTAATATTTTGCAATAACGGTTCTTTTCTTTCTTCTCCATCCCTCTGAGAAAATAGACCAAAACCAGATAACGAATCCGACTGTACTGTTAAGCTAACGTCCATAGACTTTTCAATTTTAACAGGCGGATGAATCATGACAAACTCATCTTCTAATTCAGTTAATAAATCCGCGGCCTAAGCTACCTATCCATTGAGCAGGAGTTGATTGAGATTTATTTTTTACCCATAAGCCAAAACGTTCATATCGAGTAGAGCTCATTAAGATATTCCCCCGTATTTACATTATGTTTAGATAAAATAAGGTGTATACCTTAAGATAAAATTAATAATGAATTAAATATAGTGGTTGGTGCTTTTTCAATTGCCGATTACAATGCACAAAATTTTTAATAGGAATGAAAAATTTACAATGAAAACTAGGTTTGTAGAGTATTTAAAAAATTTAGCGGTGTATAGTCATCAAAAAAATAAGATTTTGTTAGACGCTATGCACGGTTGTGTCACTACTGCAGAAACTAGCCATCCTGTTGCGCTGGGTCGTGTGTTTAATGATTTTCCCTTGCGATATGAAGTTGAAAAACAGTGGGC
>DHXK01000092.1 GCA_002413665.1 Legionellales bacterium UBA5158
TTTATCTTGTTATTTTCAAAATGAGCGAAGGGTTACTGTTGATCTTTCGCCAGCCGTAACTTGGTATTATCAATTTGGTAAAGTATTAATCGGTTCAACACATGGCGATACGATTAAGGGGCCGGATATGGTTGGGATTATGGCCGCCGATAAGCCTGCCGAGTGGGGGAACACGTCATATCGTTATTGGTACGTTGGTCACGTCCACCATCAGGACACGAAGGAATATCGTGGAGGTGTTGTCGAATATTTCAGAACATTGGCAGCACGTGATGCATGGCATTCGGGAATGGGTTACCGCGCTGGCCGTGATATGCGATTAATTGTATTGCATAAAGAATACGGCGAAGTTGAGCGCCATCGTTGCGATATATCAATGCTTCAATAAAGGATGAGTAATGAAAATAGCATTATGTAAATCTTGTGGTTCGCCTTATGACGAGGATGAAATTTCAGATGGCTACTGCTTATTATGCATGCCAGATTCAGGACAAGAAAAAAGTTATGCGTCATGGATTAATAAGCTGGATTTATCTGAAAAATTACCAGACGAAGGAATAATAGAATGATAACGATTAATCAATTGACGCAATCATTACGATGTCCAATCGCTCGTGCTGAAAAATGGGTGGATTGCATTAATGCCGCGATGTTTCAATTTGATATAAATACGCCATTGCGCGAGGCTCATTTTCTAGCTCAAATTGGTCATGAATCAGGACGATTAATTTATACTCATGAGATTGCATCTGGTAGCGATTATGAAGGTAGAAAAGATTTAGGAAATACTGAGGTCGGTGATGGTAGGAGATTTAAAGGACGCGGCCTTATACAAGTAACAGGAAGAACCAATTATAAATCTTGTGGTGATGCACTCGGAATTGATTTTATCAATAGCCCTGAATTGCTTGAAGTTCCGCAGAATGCTGCATTATCTGCAGCATGGTTTTGGTCAATACGCAAATTAAATGAATTGGCCGATGCTGATAATTTAATAGCGATCACCAAAAAAATAAACGGTGGATTAAATGGATTGGATGATAGAAAATTATTACTTGATTCGTCTAAATTAGCATTAGGAATCTAAAATGTGGCAATTATTTAAAACCATAATACATGATGGCGTAACTTGTCTTGATGGTAAGACATACGATTCCCTAAAGGTTATAGGATATCCGAGCGCCATATTAGCTATATCAGTATATCTTGCCGGGGCGATAGTCTCGCTTATTAAAAACGGATCGCTAGATTATGTAACATACGGCACCGGATTTACCGCATTGATGGGTGGCTTGCTTGCAATCGCTGCAGGAGTCGCCGTTAAAAGTAAAACTGAGCCACAAAGCGATGATACTAAAAATTAGGAGAATAAAATGTTATTAATTTTAGGATTTGCAAGGACTTATTGGAAACAAATAGCTGTCGGTATTTTATTTATGATGGCACTTGGTTATGTAGGTGCTCTAAAGTATGAAGTTGGTAGCGCACAAGGTAAAGTAGCCAAGTTGCAAGGTGATAAAGATTCACTTACAACTAAATTAAACGATAGCGAAGCATCTTATAAAACATTGCAAGCTTCAGTTGAAGATCAAAATAATGCCATTGTTAAACTACATTCAGATTCAGTAGCTAGACTTGACAAAAGTACAAAGGCTTTAGCGCAAGCGCAAGTCAATAATAAAATATTGATTGATAAAGCTGCCTGGCTAGTAATTCAATTAAATAAACCAGATAATACTGAATGTAAATCAGCTTTGTCTAAATGGAGATCACAATCATGAAAAAAATTCATGCAACATTAATACCTATTTTTTCATTATTTATATTATGCGGTATGTTATTAATTGGCTGTGCAGCGCCAATATTGAAACATGACATTCAGAAAGTTGATATTCCCATCACCGTTACCTGTATTGTTGACGAACCAGTTAAGCCTAAGTTACATACAGACACTGAAATTAAGGCCATGTCAGACTACAGCGCGATTATTGCTCTATTGCTTGATCGTGTATATCAGTTTAAGTATGAGTCAGAATTAGAGGCTTCTTTGGCTGGATGTCGATAAATATCTATTTATTATAGATAGCAATGCAGTTAGAAATATTTCATTTGAGGGACTGCATATTATGTGCAGTCCATTAGATTCCATATCCTTTTTTAATCGTTCAATAGTTATCATTACAGAACTACTCCTTTAATTATCAAATATTCAGGCACACCGCATGCAATAGCTCTTCTATATGCGTCACCATAACCTTGAGATCCAGTGATTAACACTGACACGTCTTTAACATATCTTTCAAATCCTTCTATATGTATATTACATTTCGTTAAGAATAATGAATGCTTAAGCATCCACTTAGTCATTTCGCCAGTTCCGAAGATTACAATGGATTTATATATGTATGGGTTTTCTGTTAAATGCATGAATACTTGATGTTCTGGCAACTTACTTGTAAGTTTATTCAATCTTTGCATTGCGAGATCATCTAAAAACACCACTTTGCAACCAACTTGTCTTAATAGTGAGTGTATATCAATAGCACATTTTAATTGCTCAATAGTCGATTCTTCTTGCTTAAAATCAACGCTTATCTGGAAATTACATTCGGTTAATCCGTATTCTGCAATTAATTTTACATAACTTATAATTTCATCACTTGTTGAATTATCCTCAGTAAATATATATTTTATCGTGATAAGATGGGGATTTTCGAGTGAATATAATTTCAAGTTATTCAGCACCGTTTCTAATTTACCCATGCCACGTACTTTTGTGAACGTTTCTTGAGTACCGGCATCTATACTAGTGACGATTGTTGCAATACCGTCATCTAGCGATTCTTGCACATTATGCGAATATTTCAACGAATTGGTTAAAATTCTATGTTTAGAATTTGTATGGTTATCTAGGAAAGATAAAATATCATTAAAATCCTTTCCAACTGTAGGCTCTCCACCACCCCATACTGTAGTATGCAAATTATCCAATGAGCCATTATCAGATAAATTTTTAACAAGGCCTAGCACGTCATATTCAGCTTTCTTTCCGCCGTAATATTCATCAGAGCAGTATGAGCATTTCATGTTACATACAGAATGATGTTCCATTGATAAATATTTAATTTTTAAGGGCTCGATAGGCTCCCATTCTTTAAATTCCATAAAATTACAACCTGAGCAATCGTTTTTTTCACCTTTGTTAATGCTTGCAATCAATGATTTTTTGGCCTCTAATATTTTCCCAGGTGTGGCATCTTTAGCATCAACTAATTTAACGTCACCTTTCATTTCACCATCAACAAAAAAACGTTTGCAGCAAGTACGAACTTCGTTAGGTGCTAAAAATAAAGAACCCTGCAAATCAGTACATGACCATGTGCGTTTAAACATTGAACTATCTACCTCGCCATCAGCGATAAATTGTTTAGCAATTTTTGCAAATTGCGTATCTAACTTTGAATCAATAACTTGTTTTTTCCACCATTGCGGCATTGCTTTTAAAAGATATTGCAATAGCGCATATCTTTTACT
>DHXK01000028.1:0-5706 GCA_002413665.1 Legionellales bacterium UBA5158
GCGGCAACCCAGGCTTTAATGTCCATTGCTTTTGCAACAGGCAGGTGACATTAAAGCCTGGGTTGCCGCGCTCTCGCTCGCAATGACGAATTACAATTACTTAAGTTGAATAGTTACCAATTTTTTTAATAAAGGTAAGCGTATGCCAATTAAATACCCTCACAATATAACCATTAAGTCTGAATTCAAAGAGTTAACGACAGCTATTGAAAATGGACAAATCAATTTAATAAAAAGCTTAATTAAGCCTCAAGATATAGATCTTAGCCTCACGGTTGAATTTAGAACAACTGCACTACGTTTTGCTATAGCTTGCGAGCAAGTTGAAGTGGTTGCGATGCTACTAAAGGATTATTCCCCCAGCGAAGATGATCTTCCTAAACTTATTTCAGAATTAGAAATGGCGTATTGTTCATCTCTATTTATTCAACGACCAAAATGTGAAAATATTAGTAAAGTATTTAAAGAATTAATTTCAAGCAAACAACATTCTAAGAATCCAAAAGAAGCAAAAAATGCATTACTTGCCACTTTGGCATTAGGACGACTCTCATTACTACTCAGTATTTTACACCCATTCCATCCTATACATTACTCTAGTGCACAAAAATGGTTTCACAAAGCTAAAGAGATAAGTCATAAACAAAATATAAAATTTGAAGATAGCGATACCCAATTTTTAATATTATTTTCGCAGCATGTGCCTACTATCAATAATAATGGTATTGAGCAAATCTTACATCGAATTTCATTATTTAAATCAGGACCACATTTAGATCCTGAAAAAAGTTCAGTCTATTTAACTTATTTATCAAAAATAAAAGACTTACCATTAGAAAGTTTATATGCACAACATTTAAGTTCTTCACCTCAGAATCAAAAAACGTCAGAGATGATTATGGGTTTACAATATTTATATGGCTTGGAAAATACTCCAAAAAATAATTATTATGCCGTAAAAGCTTTTGAAAATGCAGCGACTCAAGATAAAACATTAGCCTCCATTGCATATGCGCAATCCTTCATAGCACGGTGTTATATTGCCCAAACTAATATTCTTGATCAGTCTAATGTCATTGCTGATATGCAAGCAACTGTGCAGTCTATTGTTACACACTATCCTCCTGATGAAGCTGAACGAAAAGAATCTATTTTGGTTCTTTTATTCGATTTAATGCAAAAAGCAAATACTGAAGACCAAGTTATTTTGATGAATTATATCTTAACGTTTTTTCATGTAGAAGCTACTTTGAAACATCCTTCTTCAAGGTTATTGTTTTTTATATTAGGGAATCTGAAATTTATAGCTCAAGAAGTTCTCGTTAAAATATTCACTAGCGATAAATTTAACTTTGGTAAAGATATCATTTTTTCAATTCAAGATGATGAAACTTGTGATCTATACATTGAATTAATTGAGTTGATGAGTCAGATTGTATTAACTCAATATAAAGAAAATGATATTCAAAGTACTCACTTACTGCGTCAATTATACAAATATTTAGGATTTTTAAATAAAGATGAAATTGCTCTAGAAGCTTATAAAAAAGCCATCATATTTGGTGAGAAAAGTTGTATATTACCAGCCATTAAAATATCCCAGACCTTTGATAGATTGTTGGAAGATACGATTCAGTTATATGAGGTTGCAGTGACCAGTTATGATAAAGAGCATCCAACGATAATTGATATACATCAATTATATAGCATGATCAATGCATTTTCGGAGAAAACATATTTACCTCAAGCTAAAGCAGACGCAGTCAACGAGCTAAAAGAAATTACTAAACAATTTATTTTAGATTTACAATCACAACCTGCCAGACTAGCTATATCCACTAGCAGTCAATTGATAGAAAATAATTCTACAAAACAATCTGACGCATTAGAAAGAGATGAAAATATAATATTACTAGCTATTCTAAATAAATATCCCTCCAAAAAAGCGTTGCTTTCAAAAGAACAAACTAGAAAATTATCAAATGAACTAAGAATTAAACTTAAAGTATTTAAGTCAAAAAAGGCTAAACTCTACGCTCTAAAAATATTTGATGAGCTGGCAATGCACGCTTGCAAAGAAAATTGGTATCATCATACAACTGAAAAAATGGCGGTTTCGAATTACTTACCTGCCCTTATTCAGCTAATGACTTCTTATATAGACAGACCAGCATGGCGTAGATGGTTAAGCAATAGTGTAAGACGCAATATATTTATCTGTGCCAAAATCATTATGCTGTCTATGAATGCTGAAGCAACAGCTAAACGCTTTGATTTAGATACTTCTGTTATTCTCGCAGCGTCCGCCAAAGCTAAAGAATACTTGAATAAAGAAGGTAAAGAGAATACAAAATATCCCCATATAGCACAGTGGGTTACTAGCTTAATTGAATCACAGAAAGATTTATCGCAATCCGAAGAAATTATTTTATCTCCTGATCTACTCATTTTAAATACAGCACTTGCAAATAGCAAAACTATGCATAAAGATGTTATCTATGGAATGCTAGGAATAGCTAAATCTTTTACTGAAAATACTTTAGTGGATAGTTTAACTAAGGTTAGTATATGGTTCCCATCCAGTGTGGACTTAATACAGTGGAAAAAAATAGACACCGCCTTTGATAATTTAAAAACTGTTAGCACCATAGCCATTCCAGAGCAGACATCATTAGAACAATCAGATCTTAATCAATTACAAGTTTCAGTGTACCCAAAACTAAATACACAAGAAGCTATTTTACAAGAAGGAGCATCATCTTTAGAACGCTCGCCATATTTGCAGATTGGAAAAGAGCTGATAGCCGTAGCTAAACCACAGGCGAATACTACGCAAGCTGATATTCTTAATTTATTATATTTTGAAGAAAAACAAAACCTTGCTGCTAGCACGCAACGAGATTCCATCACTACAAATCCTATAAGTGATGATGCGATGTTTTTAACTCAGTATCAACGTTTGTTTGATATTCCAAAATCTGCTTTGGTTTCATCAAAGACAAATGTAAAAAAAATAGAATCTACTATTCCTAGTGAGATAAAAAAAACCAAAAGAAAACCTGTCTTCATGCTTAGTTAATATAAAAAACTGGTAGCTAGGCCAAACTCTCAGTTACCTTTCTGACCAGATGTTATGCACACCTTAACGGGAGATATTCTGAAATTAGTGTCTTTGTCAACCAGCAAGGCTGAACTTTTCATCACTTGTTGTACTTGGCGAATACGTCTATCTGAGTATAATATGAAGTTCTAGCGTCATGGTTTGACGTTACTCAACATTAATCCTAAAGGATAATTTATGACCAGACTAGCTTTGTCGCTCTCCACGATGTTAACAGTTGCCTTGGCATGTAATGCGAATGCAACTGAGTTTACGAGACCCATAGTGACGACTATCCCCGTACATAATCAAAATATGGCTATTGCTCAAGAACAACAAACGAAGCCAGTTTATTTAATGAATATAAAATTAACCCCTGCCCAAAAAAATAAATTTATTCAATTTGATCCTACAAACAAAATAACATTAAATGCAGCTTCAGGTTCGGAACCAAAGCGCGTTCAATTAGGCATGAATAATGTGCCTGTGCTTGATCAAGGTCAACACGGCACCTGTGTGACCTTTGCGATGACTGCAGCGGTAGATGCTTTATTAGGTAAAGGTGATTACGTCAGCCAATTATGTAGTTTGGAACTGGGTAGCTACCTTGAAAAAAGAAGTTACGTACCAAGTGGCTGGGATGGTTCCTATGGTGAACTTGTTTTAAATCAACTGCTAGAGTTTGGGATTGTTAACACAAAAACGCAAAAAACAAAATCATGCAGTGGTATGACAGCATACCCTAGGGATGAGGAAACTAATGTTGGAAATCCAATGACGTTGGATGAATATAAGCAAGATAGTGAAGATTTGAATGATCATATTGTTCATGTCGCAATGTTATCTGATACTCAAAGAATGATATGGTCCGAAAAAGAATCTGATGCCAAAATGGATAATGTTTTGAGTGAAGTTAAAAAATCACTAGCCACCAAAGATGATAATATCTCAGTTCGTGTTGTGTTTGGTACATTGCTACCTTATCGTCATTGTAGCGCCGGGGCATGTGCAAAGTTCAAAGAGAAAAATGATACTTGGGCGTTAACGTCTGAAATTAATAGCGATAAAAACCCAGAGTTTGGTGGTCATGAAATGGTTATAACGGGATATGACGATCAGTCTATAGCGCAAGATAAAGATGGCACCAAGCATACCGGATTATTTACCTTAAGAAATTCCTGGGGCGAAGACGCTGGAGATAAAGGCAATTTTTATATGACCTATGACTTCTTTAAGAAGTATGCCTTAGAAGCTAATGCAGTTGAGTATGTTAAAAATTTACAAGACTAATGAAGCACTCTATGAAAGCCGCTGTCATAGGCGGCTTTTTTTTAACTTTGTTATTGATTATTCACTTTATCTAAATAATAAAAATTTCCTACCCCAATCAAATTCGCATTTTCTATCTTCTACTATAACAAACAATAGCAGTTAGTATTAAATTCTTATAAGCTCGGTATTTTTTACATGTCTTTAGAAGATAAGCCAGTGCATTCTGGAGACGCTTCAAAGAAGGCTATAGCCAATCAAGGAGAAACAATGAGCTTACCTAGAACATTTCATTAAACAATTAACAGAAACCCAACTAGCATTAAAAACGGCTGGTGAACAGAATATTGAAATAATAAAACATACACTCCAAGCAGTTATGCTTTGATGCAAAAACTAATGCCAATTGATGAAGATCATCATGCTCCTGTTGCGTTTACAGAAGTAGCGGAAATAAGTTTACAACCTGAACCTTCTTCTCAACAAAAAATGTTAGTGACAGAGAAGGACTCGGCGTTAGCTAACGTAGAAACGGAACAACTAGTCAGTCGACTTCAGGCTATGCGTTTATAAATCCAGACAATATAATAGGTTGAATTCATTTTTTAATTCAACCTATTATATGTTTCTTCACCCCTACTTGTTATTAACAGAAAAATTAGAGTGGTTATACGAACTACTTGCTGATGATAAATTACAACTTTCTACAGCTGATATTTTATTATAACTTCTCCAGAACCGCTGAATTATAGCAGCATTATACTCTCGCTTATGCTGATATGCTTTTAATAACAATTGCTTTTGTTCCGCAGGTTTAACTTGGTTATTAACAAGCTTTCGTTTTGTTAATGAAAACATAAGTCCATGATATTCTTTAGGAGGCAAATGCGAAAAAATCTCTTCAGATATTTCCTCAGCTTTAATATTATCTTTCTCGTGAAAAAAATTATACAAACCTATACGTGTCAAATTATTTTGAAGATAAGCAATCACTATTGCATTTACCATCCAATATAATAATTTATTACATTCTTTTATGGGTTCTTGGCCATTCACGGGTCCTAGATCAGGGTTTTTCCTATCTATTGAGAAACCAATATGGGGAGAAAAAGTACCCCGCCGAATATTTCTTAATTCGACAATTATTTCTGCACCGTCTTCATAAATATTTTCAGGTATTTTGTTCGCCATAACATGAGGGATATAATCACATGTCATCCAAAACTTCATTTGCCTAGCTAAGCGTTGAACATCAATCATAGCAAGTAAAAATTCTCGCCCTATCTTTTCGCTCCAAGAAGTCAATTGACAAATCATTAGCGCGCAATTATTAATTA
>DHXK01000028.1:5910-6817 GCA_002413665.1 Legionellales bacterium UBA5158
ATTCTGCCATATTTGCATAATTTCATCTGGCGATTTCCCATTCTTTTCTGCAAGCGTGTTAAGATCGGAAGCCCTTTTTCCTGCCACTAAAAATAATATATATTGGTACTCAGCAAGTATATTAGCTACTAAATAATTTCCTAACTTATGGCCATATTTCTCATAAGCTGGGTAATAATACCTCTTTTGCAGAATGCTATTACTTGTAGTCCACTCACTTAGTAATTCCCAATCTCCAAAATCAGCAAGACCACTACCACGCACATTGGGGTACGCAACCGCATTTTTCCAATTATCTAATCGTCCAGAACCGGTTTTCTGATTATGCTCAACTGCCATAGGTGACAACAAATTAGTTAATACAGTATAACGTCCTCTGTCAGGACGACGCTCTTGATCTTCTTCTGTATTATGAAAAATATCAGCAAGTTTCGAATATATAATGCCTGCACTAAATAACTGACATAGATCCGTTATAATAATGCGATTTGCATTTATAAAAGCTTTATCCGTCACTTCAACTTGATGTAAGTATGTAAAATAATTATCATGATCTTTATCAACTTTATACACATAAACCGCATGATTGAATTGCACTCCTACCCTATTGGCAAAATCATTATATTCGTCATTCGGAACTTTATTCCAAAGCCAAGGTAAAATATGTGAAAGAGATTGAATAACAATAGGCTTAGGCACATAGCTTAAAAGCTTAATCTCATTTTTTTTATTGTAATAATTTATAGTGGTTTTAAATTCTATTTCTAATTCTCTTCTATGTTCATTTTCTTTTTTAACTTTGATAGCAAGTATTTTTCCCTTAGCATTTTTTAAAAGAATTGTTCTACCTTGAATTCGAAAAAAAGACCAAAGAGGATTGGTGCATGCACGCCAAAGTGACCATTGA
>DHXK01000028.1:6899-7292 GCA_002413665.1 Legionellales bacterium UBA5158
AGCCGTGATATTTGAAATTTTATAATCAATATTTTTTTGTAATGCTAAACAAGAAGTTTTAATTTGCGTAAATGAAGGATTATCAAAAGTGGATTTTGTACTGGCTAAATTTTTAAGTAATGCCTCAGTCACTTCGCTCCAGGTATCTGTCGAGATTCCCGAATCTCGGATGTAGAGAAACTTTAAGAAGGCTAAGTTCTTTAACTGAATTGCTGATTTGGGATAAGTAATCGCTGTAATAAAAAATTTAATGAGTAGTGGCAAAGGCAAATTTAAAAGCGCTAATGACGAGCATTTATTCTCTGATGTTATATCCTGTCTATGCGTCAGCATCAAACTCACCACACTGAGCGTGATCACACAATTTGATGGTCTATTTTGCACGATAATTAT
>DHXK01000211.1 GCA_002413665.1 Legionellales bacterium UBA5158
CAGCATCAACAGGTACAGGATGTAAAAATTGATGTGCAAGCCACTAAAGACAAAAACGACTTAATATAATTTAAAATGAAAAAATATTTGTTATCTCTTTTATTTATTACAACCCTTGCCGGTTGTAATTATTCGTTAGTGCCGCAAAAGTCTGCACAAATAAATTCTACAATTGTAGACGTGGGAAATGACACAGAAGATTTATACGATGCAGTTATTGTATCCCCTGACAAAAGTTTTTCTCCATACGAAAACCGGTACAATTCTATTGATGCAAAAATTGATAGCATAACCAATGCAGACATGCTGCGGCCTCACTCAAAAAATTTAGTTACCCAGGACAACATAATTAAAAAGTTTTTTGAAAAATATAAATCAGATCACCGGGCAAGGAATTTAAACAATGCAGAATTGACAATTTACAAATTGCAAATGCGAAGGGTTATAAAACCACGCCTGGTAAGCGAATCATCATTTAAATAATTTTTACAATGATCGACATAAAATCAATTTTAGCACAGATGAAAGGAGCAATGGCATTGCTATTGCCTTTTCATGTTGCCGGAATTCAGCAGACGGTAACAGATTATTTATTGAGTTCCGAAACCGAATTAAGCAACCTTGCAGCGTACAGGATTAGCGGCGATATTTCCGACAAGTTTTTAAAAGATCGTTTAGCCGAAGAAGGAGATATTATGCTAACACAACTTTTGTCGTTTGCAGTAATTACAAAAGAAATTGCACAGGAGGCGATTGATAAAGCATTCGGAATTTTTATAACAAATGTTACTGCTGCAGTACCACAATAAACAGCGATGCACGCAGGAACAATTGATATAAATAATGTTGATTTTCCATGCTTCACCAGTATGCGTTTTATCAACGATAAAAAAGAAGGGATTGCAAAATCTCAAAGACAAACAGGTGAATTAGTTCTTAATCTTTATTACTGGAATAAAATAAAGCCTGAGCATCAGTTTTATATTTTGGCGCATGAGGAAGGCCATATACTTTATAATACAGAGGATGAAATGTTAGCCGACCAGCACGCAAGCGAAAGATATATGGCAGCAGGGTTTTCAATTACAGGGAGTATAAAAGCATTGGAAGATCACCTGGATAGAAATAATCCTGTTCACATTGCAAGGGCCTGGGCGCAGTACGAAAGAAGTTTGCAATACGATTGGCAGCATAATAAAAATAAGGCTTCGTACAGAGATCAATACGATAGTGTGGAAGTGATAAAAAGTGAATTAAAAAAAAATGACACTGCATATTTCAACAGTGCAAAACAAAAAATGAAATGGTAAGAAGAGCATCAGGATCAAATTTAATCGTAAACGAAAATGGCAGGCTTATAGACCCTGACAAAGAATTGCAGTACAGCAATTTTTTGGGCATTCATTTATCAAAGGCCAGTGCAGACAGGGCAGCAAAAAGAAAAGCTGATAGGAGGGGATTTGCATTAGAAAAAATAAAAACAAGGAATGAGGCAAAGATTAATTTATCACAACAAGGAATAGCAGCGCCAAGCGGTGCTGCACAAGCATTGCAGCCAATCGCAAGCATTGTGGGATCAGTTATATCAGGATTTACAGGATTAACCGGCGGCTTGCTTGGCGGCAAATCAACAACCAGCGCAGAGAGTGCTGTAGATGCTCAAACAAATCAATCACTGGGAGTGGCCGGGCAGCGGGCGCAATTAGCGGCGCAACAAAACGGCATGGTTGATAAATCAATTTATACAAACAATGTTGACAGCCCTTTCAATGCAAAAAATTTGCCTTACGTAATTGGAGGTGTTTTAATTTTTGTGATCGTGATTATTTTTTTATTGAACAGGAAATAAAATTTATTTATGGTGAAACAATTACCAGACGGAACAATAATTTTTGACGATGGTACAATACAGTTGCCGAACGGAACAATAAGAAACCCTGTTCCTATTAGCGCTCCTGATGGTATTGTTATAGACCGTAACCCAATAGCCAATGATAGCGGAGTTTTAGGCAATGGCGATACAATACCGCCGCTTTTAGTTACGCCGCCGCCAATAGATAATATTATACTTACAGGAGCGCCACCGGCATTTAATACACCGCCTGTAATTGCAAACAATACAAATAATTCTCTTGGTGCAACAGCCGCCGCAATTACAACGGCATTACCGACAAGTAACGGAGGTTATTATTCATATCCTACAACAGCACAAAGCAGTACAGCTACACCGGTACCGGATGCAGCCGCCGTTGCAAAAAAACAATCACAAAATCAGTTATATATAATTATTGCAATTGCATTTGTAGTAGTGATATTAATGGTTGTAAAAAAGAAGAAAAAGTAAACACTGATCAATCATCGTAAAAAATAGCGGTGGAAGATCTCTAAAATAAAAATTATGTTTAAAGATGTAAGACAAGGAGCCAATAAAGCACTCGGTAAAAATGCGTGGATACTAAATGCATTTTTGATCGTGCTCGTTATTATAGTTGCTGTAAAAATTTTTAAATCGCTGAAACTTGGCGCACAATCCATCGGTGATACATTAGGTAACGAAGCACTATCTATGCAAACAGGAATTGCAACCGTGAGAGTTGCTTCTATAAGAGCAACTGCAAAAAATTTATGGGATAACGCAGTTACAAGAAATTGGTATGTGCTATTGCTGGTAAGAGATTATGACGAGGATAAATTTATTGATGCCATTAACGGGATGGGAAATACGAAAGAGGTTGCCATGCTGGATGAGTTCTATAAAGAAAATGCCGGAGAAACATTAGGCGATGTAATTAGCAAAGCATTTGATAACACCGATAGGACAAGACTTCAAACAGAATATTTAACATTACTTCAATCTTGATGAAAAAAGAAATTATCATAGCCGTTATTGTGGCTGTTGTATCATCGGTAGTTATATCAATAATTATGCATAGAACCATTGTAAAAAATATTGTAAACCCAAAGAACGATCCGGAATGAAAAATAAAAATAGTTTAAAAATACTTTTTGCATTGCTTGCCGTTGGTGCAGTGGTTCTGTTTATTATTAATCAGAATAAAAATAAAGCAGCGAAAAAGGTTGGCCCAATGGTTACACCAACTCCGGGCACAATCGGTAATAGCGGTACAATAACAGCAGCAACAACAATAGCAACAGCAGCAAAATTTCCCTTGTATATGGGAAGCCGTGGCGATGAAGTTAAGGTAGTGCAAAGATATGTTGGTGTTACCGCTGACGGAGTTTGGGGAAGCCAAACAAATACTGCCGTAGCAAAAAAACTTGGGGTTACCACTATAAGTAATGCGATGTACTATAAAATATTGGCAGGAAATGTAACTACCGGAATATTTGCAAATATTTTTGGTTGGTAAAAAAAATGTATGAGTAAGAGTAAAATTATTTTTTTATTAATAGCCGTGGTAGTGGTGTTGTTGGTGATATTGTTTTTGAGAAAGAAATTACAAGAGCAACTTCGTCAGCCACCAGTCCCAAATTTAGGAGCTGATTTTAATTGGATAGACTATAGCAGTGCAGAGGAAGAGCAGCAATATGCACCGGTTACAAATAATAACCCTTTCGCAGCAGGATTTGATTTTTCAAAATTAGCACAGGCGGCAGCCTCATATTCGCAGGCAGCAACGCCCGACTTACCAGGAACAGATAACTATTGATTAAAATATTTTTTATGGCAGCAGATAGCAACAAAACATTTTTACAAAATTTATTAGATGGCAATATTCCCGATGTTCCCTTTACGGTAACAATAGACGATCACAGCATTATAAGAATAAGCATTGCGGCTGTCATCGTTGTAACTATTTGTTTGTTACTATCACAATTAATACACAAGCACACAAAATAATTTTTATGGGAGACGTAAACGTACTGGCTTCAGCATCATTAATAAATAATTTTGAGCAGCAACAAGGAATACCGCATGATGCCTTAGTTAATGTGATGGTGATGGAAAGTGGATTAAAACCCTATGCACAAAACGGCAGGAGCAACGCGACTGGACTCATTCAATTTATGCCAAAACTTTTATCAACCTGGGGCTATACAACGCAGCAGGTAAAGAACATGAGCATCATTGAGCAGTTTCCATTAATCGTAAAATATTTTTCTCCTTATCTATCTAAGCTAAAACAAACAAACGATCCATTTGATTGGTATTGCGCCGTATTTTGGCCCGTCGCAATTGGTAAACCGGATAGTTATGTTATTTCCAGAGGCGGCAAAGTAGTTACTCAAAATCCGGATTATGCAATTAACGGTATAATTACAAAAAGCAGTGTACGCACAGTGTTTAATAGATATGTTCAAAATTTTAAAAATAAAAACGGGCTAAATGATGTAAAAAAAAAGTTCAGTAACAACCCCTTTGCAGCAGGATTTACTCAACCAGGTTCAGCCCCAAACACTCATAATTTTCTTGATGATATTGGCGGCTCTATACGCAACTTATTTACTAATGGCTGGCACTTCTAAAAAATAAAAATGTGGCAGTCGTTACAGAAAAATATAACAGTACAACGCTTGATCTTTTAGATCAAATTTTTATAAACAGTGGAGGCATGGCAGAAAATAAAAGTAAATACCAGGATACAACAAGCGACCTGCTTTACTCAATATTATTACAGCTTGGCGGTTCAGATGCAGATATTGACGAAAAGAAATTTGGCAGCACAACAAATAATTTATTGTATGCCATTTTAAAAGTTTTGGGCGGCGATCTTGCAGATACTGCAGGTGTGCAAAACAACAGTACCAATGATCTGTTATTTGCAATTTTATTACAGCTTGGTGGAACGATTGATGATGTTGAAAATATTTATAAAAGTACTACCGACGACCTTTTGTATGCCTGGTTGAAAAAAGCAGGTGGCCCAGTACCCGGAAATAATTTTTTAGTTAATTATGACGATGATTTTTTAGTTAACGCAGACAATGACAAATTTTATACAGCATGAGTAATACAAAAATAAGCTTAGTAGATGTAAAAAAATTCGGTGCCGTTGGTGACGATGCAACGGACGACTACGCAGCGTTCCAGGCAGCGTCGGATTATGTTATTGCAAATAAAATTGCAACACTTTTTATTCCCGCCGGAAAATATTTTTTAAGCAAAGGGATTTCTTTTGATAAGCCCAATGGCGGAAGTACAGATTATAATTTTATAATGCTGACAATACAGGGCGATAGCAATAGCTACGACCCTGCGATCGGCGGTGGTACACAGATACGCACGAACAATGCCAGCGACTTTATTTTTGGCATACAGTACGGAAAAGGATGCACAATAAAAAATATAAATTTCGTAGGTATGAATTCTGGCTTGCAAAACTTTCACCTGTACGAAATTGCAAACCCTGCAACAAATTGGACTACCAACGGCACAAGGGATAACATACATTCACCCCATTGCGCAATATCTTTCGACCCTTACGGGAGCGCAGCCATAGCAGGCGGCGATCAATACCCGACACGCGGCGCAAAATATTTTGCAGTCGGCGGCGGCAACACTGATTTTAAAGTTGAAAACTGTGTATTTAATTATTTTAATTGTGCTATAGCCGTAAGTACGTCAGGCACAACACAAAGCGGCGAAGGCATGATAGTTGAAAGATGTTATTTCAACTGCAATACCGACTGCATAGGCTTTGGGAACTCGCAAACACGCAACAACATTGCACGTGATAATTTCATGTGGGTAAATAACAGAACGTTTTTTAGCGGGCAATACGGACAGGGTATTGTAGCACCTATAGAAATAGACGGGCTAAACATTGCAGGCGGCGCTTATGAAGTTTATAGAATTAACGCATGGCGGCAAGACATATACGCACAACGTATTTACGCCGAATTGCTTTACATGATAGGCGGAAATTATGGAGCTGTAAATTCTAATTTCTTTTTTACAAATTGTTTTTTAGATTTTTTAAATGGCATAGATAATGGCGTGGCAATAAAGAAACCTTTGACAATGCTCAACTGCTCCACCGCAGTATTCAACGGCGGCAGGCTTGGGTACTATGTTGCACCACACCACAGTCTACGGGTGCAGGTACAAGGCGGCGCAAACGGTACGCCTGTATTACTGAACGGAACTCAACTGGATCAGATCGCAATGCAGACAGCTACGACATATATGTGTGTGAATATTCCCAACCAAAATAACATTGTAACCGATGATTATAAAACCATCAAATATTTACATGCTGATAACAATAACGGCTATGTGCCTATATTTTCGACTAACGAAGACTTGAACGTCCAGGTAAGTAGCGCACCAATATTAACACGCAAATTAAATTCAAAACAGGCTTTACCCTACGGAGCCATAGGTACGCTTTTACACATTGACTTAGCGGCTAATATTACTTATTTTGACACCAATGATGCTGGGTATCTTGCAAAAATTGCTGTAGGAGATTATGTTTCGGTTTATGACGCTGCTTTAAATGATGATTTTGGAAATAACGGGGTAGGGTTTGGAATAGGCGGCATCTCTTCTATAGTCAATAACGCAGGGCTCTACAGGGTTACGGTTGATGGAATTATGAACGGTATAATTGACGACGGAATAAAAAACTATTCTGTTTATAATAGTAGTGTAAGATATTTAAAAGCATCACATTACGGGGTTGTGGCTCTTGGCTCAAATATTATTACGGGGGTTGTTTGCGAGGGAGGAAATGCTGCAATTCACCAAATCGGCGTGAATGATTTTATTTTTCATCCGGCATTCCCCAACTATACACGTATTACAGCAATCGGGG
>DHXK01000057.1 GCA_002413665.1 Legionellales bacterium UBA5158
ATGATTATGTGGGCGATGTCTGACAGAGCTATTCCTCGATCTTTTAGGTTTATGGAAGGTTTTGGCGTTCATACATTTAGATTTATTAATGCTAAAAATAAATCTACCTTTGTTAAATTTCATTGGAAACCTAAATTAGGTTTGCAGTCAGTGATGTGGAATGAAGCTGTTAAAATTAATGGCGCTGATCCCGATTTTCATCGTCGCGATTTATGGAACGCTATACAAAAAGGTGACTTTCCAGAATGGGAATTAGGATTGCAAATCTTTGATGAAGAATTTGCAGATAAATTTGCATTTGATGTATTAGACGCAACGAAATTAATACCTGAAGAAGATGTACCCGTTCGCATAGTAGGGCGCTTAGTGTTAGATCGATGCGTAGATAATTTTTTTGCAGAGACTGAGCAGGTTGCGTTTTGCACTCAAAATATAGTGCCAGGAATTGATTTCTCTAATGATCCATTGTTGCAAGGCCGTAATTTTTCTTATTTGGATACGCAAATTAAACGATTAGGAAGTCCCAATTTTACTCATATCCCTGTTAATGCACCTAAGTGTCCATTTCATTTATTTCAACAAGACGGGCATATGGCGATGCATAATCCAAAAGGACGCGCTAATTACGAACCTAACTCGTGGGGAGACGAGGGAGGCCCTCGTGAGAATCCGAAAAAAGGTTTCCATTCTTTTCCACAGAATGAGGAAGGTGTTAAGGCACGTATACGTTCTGAAAGCTTTGCAGATCATTACAGTCAAGCAAGACAGTTTTATATTAGTCAGCTCGACATTGAACAAAGCCATATTGCAGATGCGCTAATTTTTGAATTAAGTAAAGTTGAAAAAGTTTCTATACGAATTAAGATGGTTTCGCATCTTTTAAATATTGATTTAGATTTAGCGAAAAAAGTATGTGATGGATTAGGCTTAGAAGATCTTCCTAATCCAGCAAAATCTGCAAAACCAGTTAATCAAAATTTAAAAAAATCACCATCACTTAGTATTATGCTAAACGCGCCCAATACTTTTAAAGGACGTAAATTAGGTATATTGATAACTGATGGGACAGATGCAGAAATACTAAATAGTTTTATTAATGCGGCAAATAAAGAGGGCGCAGATATTGAGATAATTGCGCCAACTGTTGGTAGTGTGAAATTAAGTAACGGTAAATTGATAGCTGCTGCACAAAGAATTGAAGGTGCGCCTTCCGTTTTATATGATGCTGTCGTATTGCTTGTTTCTAAAAAAAGTAGTGAAGCTTTAGCTAAAAATTTCAGTGTGCG
Organism: Legionellales bacterium UBA5158; assembly: GCA_002413665.1. Lineage (GTDB taxonomy): Bacteria > Pseudomonadota > Gammaproteobacteria > DSM-16500 > DSM-16500 > UBA5158. The sequence continues at coordinate 1,287 of DHXK01000057.1, forward strand.
TGATTTTATTTCTGATGCTTTTGCTCATATGAAATTTGTTGCGTACGTTTCTGAAGCAACTTCCTTATTTAAAAAAGCAGGGATTTATGAAGATTTAGATAAAGGTTGTTTGCTTTTAGAAGCACCTACTGATGCAGCTGGATTTATAAAAATGTGCAGAGAATTACGTTTTTGGAAGAGAGAATTGTAGTTTTTTATATGAACTCTAACATTTATTATCTATGGTAGGCACAAAAAAAATGCTCTTTTACAAAAGAGCATTTATGTAATCTAATTTTATTAGATATAATATTTATATCTAATAAAATTTAATAAGTTCTTGTTACCGTAGTTCTTGAAACTGGAGCAGCATAGTGTGTACTGCTTACAGCAGGCGTAGTATATGTTGTACTTGTAGCGACTGGAGGAGTAGTGCCAATTGATGCAGAGCATCCTGCTAATGGTAATAATAGAATGATTGAGAATAATATGTTTTTCATATAGAAACTCCTTTGAAGTTTTAAATTTAAAAAGAATTTTATCCTAAAACCAACTACGACTATGTTGCTTCACGCTTATTTATAGGGACGCACACCATAATAGTTATAGATTTTATCACCCCAAGCTGGCTCAGCCATATTTGGCCAATGATCCTTATCAAAGCCAGGAGCATTTTCCATTTTGTCTTTATCTACATTTAAGATGAAGCATTCCTCATTAGTATCATAATTTAGTGTGCCCCAGGGCAGTGCAAATAATTTATCTCCCAGTCCAAAAATGCCACCAAATGATAAAACAACATACCTAGACTGACCTGTTAGTTTATCCATAACGACATCTTCTATTTTCCCTAAATATTCTCCTTGAGTATTTTTTACTTCTATCCCCACCACCTCTTTTGATCTGACTAAACTACTAGGAACATCTCGGATATCTGACATGCTAATTACTCCTCTTATGTTAAAATAAATATCTTATACATTACTTAATACGTTACCAAAAAATAAAAAAATTTTAATAACAAAAAATGAGTTACTTGCGTAATAAAAAGATGGCAAGAATACCCATAAAAATTGCCAATCCAATTGATTTTCCTGGATTAGACTTAATACTTTCTTCTATATCGTCTTTATTTTTTGATAATTTGTCTCGATACAGGGATACTATATCCGAAGCATTTTGTTTTGCATGTTTCGCAGTTGTAATGACTGCATCTCTTGTGTCACTTGCTTTTTCTTTAATGTTTTCAAAATCATCA
>DHXK01000136.1 GCA_002413665.1 Legionellales bacterium UBA5158
AACAAATTATGCTTACTTATTGATAATCAAATAGTTAATAAAAAAAATCCAGCCGAAATTTATTCGCGCTTATCCCGAACTCACGTTAGTTTATTATTAAATCCATCTTATCAAAATTTATTAAAAACTCTCTCAAAATTTATGGCCTATGCAATAATTGCTGCTATTCTTTTGATTTCCACGTTTTTTCTATGGCAAATTCCGATTTGGCAATTAAAAAACAAAAAAGATTTAAGCCGTAATCAATTATTGACTCTTGAAAATGAATTTCGCAAAACTGTAGCTCAAACAATCGGAGGATTATTGGTTTTGGGTGGCTTATTTTTTACCTGGGGTCAACTGTCTGCAACTAGGGAAAGCATTTCAATCTCACAACAGGTGTTTTTGACCGATAGGTATTCTAAGGCAATAGATCAACTCGGCAGTAATAATCCTCAGATTAGACTTGGTGGCATTTTTTCGCTTGAAAAACTAGCTTCGGGTTCAAAGGAATATATATCCGTAGTTAACAAAGTTCTTGCAACATACATTAGACAAAAATCAAAGGATACGAGTACTTATGCTTTTGAAGAAATTCAGGCCGCTGTAGGTATAATTTCGTTTAGGGAAACCAATAGAGACTATTTAATAGATGATGACCATGGGGTAAATATTTCAAATTCTTTATTAAAGGCTACAAATTTTGATAACGCAAGGTTGGCTCACGCAAAAATGGTGAATTCTATTTTTACTGAATCGACTTTTACCAATGCAGATCTTTCAAATGTTAGCGGAATGGAGGCGGATTTTTCAAAAACCAATCTAACAAATTCAAATTTATCCCAATCAAATTTTTATGGTGGCAGTTTTGAGCAATCTATTATGAAAGGATCGGTTATAAAAAACTCAAATTTTCAACTCGTGAATCTTAGCGAAGCTAATCTTATCAATTGTGATTTAAATGGCAGTGATTTAAGCGATGCTAATTTGTATGGAACTATTTTATACGGAACTGACCTATCAAAAGCAAAAGGAATTACTAGGAACCAAATTAAAGTTGCTCGCATAAACAATTCAACCAAATTACCTTCTTACCTCAGATGATATATGCAAAATAGACGCAAATTCTTAAAACAATTTGGTATTGGGACTGCTTCTGTCACGGTTTTTAAGAGAATTCCTTATAAAACTGAGGTGGTGACCTATAAGCATATTCACGTAAAAGAAACAAACTTTACTTTATCTGCTATTGCTCCTTCAGTAATAGGATTTATGTACACAGATTTTCCAGAGAAAGTCGAAAGACATATCAATGAGCTAAGATTAAATAATCATTATAAAAGACGTTTAAGTTTTAGAAGTACAGACAAATACAAACTGTCTTTTGCTAAAGATTTAATTGATTATTTCTTTAAAGAACCTTCTATTTATTTCTACGGACGAATAATTAATAGTATACATGATTTAAAAAGGGATGATATCAATTTAATTCATGATATTGAATATAGGGTCAATTATAGAAAAGCACTAAACGATTTAAAAGATCTTACTAAGGCCAAGGCTTTTTACTTAGATTTCATCACTTATCTACCACGTAAAAATAGTTTGCCAGAGCCTATTGTAAAAGAAGGTGCGCCTTACGTCAATTTTAAAACTAGTAAAAATCAGCTTGTTAAATATTTAAACTCTAATACTGAAAAACTTGATTTAAAAATAGAGCCTCATACTCATAATAATTTAAGTCAAATGGCTGATCTTTTTACTGGGAATATTTATGGCGATATAATTGGCATTGAAAATAAAACTAAAAGATATTTATTAGCCTATTTAAAAAATAAATTAGGCGTTAAAAAAATAAGTCAATTGTATAATTCACTGGATAATAAAAAATTTATTATTTCAAGTATCCACAAATAATTAATGCCAACAAAATTAGTCATACGAAAGTGTGACTATTCTATTGACATTAATTATTTAAACATACATATTAAAACTCATATTTTTAATATAAAAATATAAACACTATATCAACCTGAAGTAGAGTAATTTATTAGTTATTAAAAAGCTCTCCTTAATGGGTTTATAAACCCATTCTTGCCGATATCTCCAACATCCTTTCAATTGGCACTACCGCTCTTTCAATAATATCCTGCGGAACTTCAATCTCTGGTAGTTCGTTTTTAAGACATAAATAAAGCTTCTCCAGCGTATTTCTTTTCATGTGAGGGCAATCATTACATGCACAATTATTATTTGGTGGCGCGGGTATAAACACCTTATTAGGGTTATCCTTTTGCATCTGGTGTATAATACCTGGCTCGGTAGCTACAATAAATTCTTTATCGGGATGATTAGTAGCATATTTTAAGATCCCGGTGGTTGATCCAATATAATCTGCCATTTCCAATATTACGTCCTCACACTCCGGATGAGCCAGCAATTTAGCTCCCGGATGCCTTTCTTTTAGTTTGGTAATTTTTTCTCTCGAAAATATCTCATGCACCATACAAGCACCATTCCAAAGTACCAAATCGCGGCCTGTTTTTTTAGCTACATAGGCCCCTAAATTTTTATCAGGGCCGAAGATTATCTTTTGGTCAATAGGTAAACTTTCAACAATTTGTATAGCATTGCTTGATGTGCAAACAATATCGCTTAAAGCTTTTAACTCGGCAGTACAATTAACATAAGTTATCACCAGGTGGTCCGGGTATTGCTCCTTAAACTTTTTAAACAAATGGGGCGGGCAACTATCTGCTAATGAACAGCCTGCTTTTGCATCGGGTAATAAAACCTTTTTTGTTGGTGATAATATTTTTGCTGTTTCGGCCATGAAGTGTACACCGGCGAAAACAATAATATCGGCGTCGGTTTTTGCAGCTTGTTGCGATAACCCAAGGCTATCTCCAATATAATCTGCAATGTCTTGTATATCTCCGTCTTGATAGTAATGAGCAAGTATAACGGCATTTTTAAGTTTTTTAAGTTTTTCTATTTCATCAAAAAGGTCAAGCGTTGGGTCTATATATTCCTCGGCATAGCCTTTCAGTTTTATTTCTTCGAAGATATCCATTTCAACAATTTAATTAATAACAATTATTTTTTTATATAAAAAGAAACTATTGTTATTGGTGTGTTAGTTATGTTTAAAAGTTGTGGTACGTTTTTACTAAAATATTGTTTTTAACTATTTACTAACAGTTAATTAATAAAATTTATTATTTATCTCATTGATTATTAAATTACTGTGATAATCAACGTTTATTTAAAAAACTTATTTGTTAATATTTTATTGCTATTTATAATGTTAGTTTCTTTGTTAAAGTGACGCAAAAGTCGCTTAAAAATATTTACCATTATCACATAAAAGTAAGGTTATCCACTAATTAATTATTTGTTAGTTTTTTGCTTACACAAAATTAACATCTTT
>DHXK01000298.1:0-5652 GCA_002413665.1 Legionellales bacterium UBA5158
ACCAAATGCAGCACCATTTACAGCAGCAATAATAGGAATGGGACATTCAATCATTGCTACCATAGCTTCTTCCAAAGGCACATGCTGAATGCGCCATAAATCTAATGTAATATCTTTTCTTTCTTTTAAATCTGCACCTGCACAAAATGCAGTTGCAGCACCCGTTAAAATAATACACCGATAATTTTCAACATTAACAGATAAATCCTGCCATAATTCCTGCAGATCAACCATCATTTCACTGTTAATTGCATTACCTGAATTTGGCCGATTTAATGTCACCACTAAAATCGTATCTAAATGAACTTCCAGAGATAACGTAGCATATTGCTTAGTCATAATCACATCCGAAATAAACCAAAATGAGTCGGTAAAATAGGTGCATTCAATGCAGCTGAAATGCTTAAGCCTAAAATCTTGCGTGTATCAAGCGGATCAATCACACCATCATCCCACAACCTTGCGCTGGAATAATAAGAATGTGCTTGCTTGGTATATTGTGCAAGTATAGGTGCTTTTAATAAATCTTCTTGTTCTTGACTCCAAGGTTCACCTAATCTTTCTTTTTTCTCACGAGTCACCTGCGCTAAGACATTCGCAGCTTGCTCACCTCCCATTACACCAATACGTGCATTTGGCCACATCCATAAAAATCGCGGCTCATAAGCACGTCCACACATAGCATAATTTCCCGCCCCAAAACTTCCACCAATAATCACTGTAAATTTAGGCACTTTTGCGCATGAAACGGCAGATACTAATTTTGCGCCATGTTTTGCAATACCTTCTGCTTCCACTTTGCTACCCACCATAAATCCTGTGATATTTTGTAGAAACACCAACGGAATTCCACGCTGACAACAAAGCTCTATAAAGTGCGTTCCTTTTAAGGCCGCTTCTGAAAATAAAATTCCATTGTTTGCAATAATACCAATAGGTACCCCATATAAATGAGCAAAACCGCAAACTAATGTTTTTCCATATTGCGATTTAAACTCATCGAAGTTAGAACTATCTACTAAACGTGCAATAATTTCACGTACGTCAAAAGGATAGCGGGCATCCGCAGGAATAATGCCATAAAGATCTTTTCCATCGAGTAATGGCTCTTGAATTTCACGCAGACTTAAATTATTTTTCTTTTGGTAATTTAAATTTCCGACAATACGACGTGCGATTTGTAATGCATCTGTATCATCTTGTGCATAATAATCTGAAACACCAGAAATACGACAATGCACTGCTGCACCACCTAATGCCTCGGCTGTGACGACTTCACCTGTCGCGGCTTTTACTAAAGGGGGTCCTGCTAAAAAAATAGTAGCTTGATCTTTTACCATGACAGATTCATCTGCCATGGCAGGAACATAAGCTCCGCCTGCGGTACAAGAACCCATCACGACTGCAATTTGTGGTATACCTAAACTAGACATAGTGGCTTGATTAAAGAAAATTCGGCCAAAATGATCTTCATCAGGAAATACTTCATCTTGTTTTGGTAAAAATGCGCCGCCTGAATCTACTAAATAAACACAAGGCAAATGATTGGCTAATGCTATTTTCTGAGCGCGTAAATGTTTTTTAACTGTGATGGGATAGTAAGTTCCACCTTTCACCGTAGCATCATTTACAACAACCATACATTCAATACCGTTAATCTTTCCTATGCCGGTAATAATACCGCCAGCAGGAATTTCATCAGAATATAAATCGAATCCAGCCAAAGCAGATAGCTCTAAAAACTCGGTGTCAGGATCTAATAATAATTTAATGCGATCACGAGGTAATAATTTTCCATGTTGATGATGACGTTCACGTGCCACTTTACCGCCACCTTTTTGGATGCGAGCTAACTTTTGATTGAGGTCTTGAACTTGAGCTAGCATTGCTTGCGAATTGCGTTGGAATACTTCACTAGTTGGATCAATTTGAGTTTGGAATGTTGTCATTTAAAAAAATCCCTATTGTGTTTTTTTTATTGCGCACTTTCTTTAAATAATTCTCTACCAATTAGCATACGGCGTATTTCAGACGTACCTGCACCAATTTCATATAATTTTGCATCTCGTAATAATCTGCCCGCAGGAAATTCATTAACATAACCATTTCCTCCCAAACATTGTATCGTTTGCAAAGCTATACTCGTTGCTTTTTCCGATGTATAAAGTATAACGCCTGCTGCATCCTTGCGAGTCACTTCACCACGATCACAAGCACGGGCCACTGCATAAAGATAAGCACGCGATGACATTATTCCCACGTACATATCGGCTAACTTTGCTTGTATCAATTGAAATTCACCAATGGGTTTTTTAAATTGTTTACGTTCGTGCACATAAGGTAAAACTAAATCTAGGCAGGCTTGCATAATACCTATAGGACCAGCAGCTAAAATCAAACGCTCAATATCCAAACCTTTCATTAATACTTTTGTACCCTGATTTAATTCACCTAATATATTCTCAACAGGGACCTCACAATTCTCAAAAACTAATTCACAAGTATTTGAACCACGCATACCTAATTTATCAAGTTTTTGCGCTGTAGAAAATCCAGGAAAACTTTTTTCGACTAAAAATGCAGTGATACCTCGTGCATTCGCTTCTTTATTGGTTTTCGCATAGACAACTAAAACATTTGCTTCAGGACCATTGGTGATCCACATTTTTGTACCGTTTAAAACGTAAACATTATCTTTTTTCTCGGCGCGTAATTGCATACTCACAACATCTGATCCTGCTTGTGCTTCACTCATTGCCAGAGCACCAACAAATTCACCGCTACATAATTTGGGTAAGTATTTTTTCTTTTGAGCTATAGTTCCATTCAGACGAATTTGATTAACACATAAATTTGAGTGAGCACCATAACTTAAACCGACAGATGCAGACGCTCGGCTTATTTCTTCCATCACAATTACATGTTCAATGTAACCTAAACCCGCGCCACCAAACTCTTCTTCTACTGTAATGCCCAGTAATCCCAGCTTGCCTAACTTAGTCCATAAATCAGCAGGAAAAATGTTCTCTTTATCAATAGCTGCAGCACGGGGTGCGATTTCAGTTGCCGCAAAACGAGTGACGGTATCACGTATCATGTCAGCGGTTTCGCCGAGATTAAAATTTAAATAGGAGGTCATATTTATTCCTCTTTATTAATTTTTTTGTTCCAAGCTTTTTATGAGTGCCCCAAGGAATCGTGTCGCCTCACCACCTGTCACAGCACGATGATCGAACGTTAATGATAAAGGTGCTATTTTTCGAATTTCAATTTTTCCTTCGTGTGCAACAACTGCATCACGAATTTTTCCACATCCTAAAATAGCAACCATAGGCGGCACAATAATAGGAGTTGCATAACGTCCAGTAATCATACCAAAATTAGATAAAGTAATTGTCGCTCCGTGTAAATCACTAGGTGATACGACTCGCGTACTCACACTTTTTTTGAATGCATTAATTCGATCACGTAATTCTTTTGCATCCACTTGAGCGACATCTTTCAATACAGGTACGAATAATCCTTCTGTTGTATCCATCGCTAAGCCAATGTTAATTTCTTTAAATAATTTTCGCTCTAAAGTTTTTCCATTGAACCATGCATTTAAACTAGGTTCAGCATGAATACCCGCCATCATTGCTCGCACTAACCATGCTGTAATATCACTATTTGCAGGTAAATCAGAAAGATCAGCATCTTCAATGATAGTGACGGGTACAATTTCTTTATGTGATTGCGCCATCACATTCGCCATTGCTCGACGGACACCATGCAGTGTTTCTACTGTTTCAGTTGGTGCTGAATTTTTTTGATTTTTTTTAACATCGTCTAATGTAATTTGACCTTGGGGACCACTAGGTGTCACTGTTGACAAATCAATATTCATTTGTTTAGCTAGCGCACGTACTGCGGGCATAGCTTTTATACTGACAGACGTTTTTTTAGCAGCGCCAATAAGAATATCGCCCTCTTCTAAACGTTCAGTACTTTCTTCTAAATTTCCAACCACTGAGCCTGCATCTTTGCTGGCAGATTCTTCCCCGTTTTCAAACTCAACAAGCGCTGCCCCTGTGTCTATCACATCACCCACTTTACCGTGTAATATTTTGATCCGGCCAGTTTGGGGAGAAGGAACTTCCACGACAGCTTTCGCCGTTTCCATACACACTAGAGGTTGATCGACTTTAACGATATCCCCTATGTTTACATGCCATTCACGAATTTCTGCGTCAGCTAATCCTTCACCTAAATCGGGTAAATTAAATGTTTTCATGCGAATTCCATTACGTTATTAACTGCGGCCAATATTTGTTTTTCACTGGGTAAATAAAATTTTTCTAAACGGGCGTAGGGAACGATAGTGTCATATCCTGTGACTCGCTGAACGGGTGCGTGTAAAAACATTAATCCACGTTCTGCAATTTGTGCGGAAATATCAGCGCCCACTCCACACGTACGTGCAGCTTCGTGAATGATAACGCAACGTCCAGTTTTTTCTACTGACGCTAAAATCGTTTCCATATCTAAAGGTTTTATAGTGGCTACGTCTATGACTTCTGCACTTACTCCATTTTTTGCTAATGTCTCTGCTACTGCCATTGTTTCTTTCACCATTGCACCCCAAGTCACTAATGTAATATCGGTGCCGACGCGCAGCGTAAAACAAACATCTAGCGGTAGTGCTTTGCCATCATCCGGTACAGCTTGTTTAGACCAGCGATATAAGCGCGATGGCTCAAGAAATATAACGGGATCAGGATCACGAATGGATGCCAACAGCAAACCATAAGCACGCGATGGCGATGATGGAATCACTACACGTAGACCTGGTATATGCGCGAAAATAGCTTCTGTACTTTCTGAATGATGTTCAGGTGCATGTATTCCGCAACCATAGGGTGCTCTAAAAACAACAGGACAGGTTAAACGGCCTCTTGTGCGATTACGAAGTCGGGAAGCATGATTAATAATTTGATCATAGCCAGGATACATAAATCCCATAAATTGAAATTCAGCAACAGGTTTCAAACCTTGCGCTGCCATGCCTACCGCTAAACCTGCAATCATAGATTCAGCAAGCGGTGTGTCACGAACACGTTCGGGACCAAACTCATCAAGTAATCCTACAGTCGCACGAAATACACCGCCATCTTTTCCTACGTCTTCACCCAATACCACAACATCAGGATCATGCCGCATTTCATACGCTAATGCTTGGGTAATTGCTTCTACTAATGTGATATCAGCCATGAGCCATTGCCTCCTTTTGTCGTACATGCTCGCGTTGCTCTACATAATTCTCGGGTAATGTCGCATAGAGATTATCGAACATGGATTCGGGAGCTTGAGGAGGCGTGTTTAAATAGTCTTGAACAACTTGTTCAATGTCAGTTGCACATTCAGTTTGTAAAATCTGTTCTTCCTCTTCAGACCAAGCATTTGTATCAATAAGGTATCGCTTTAATCTTTCTATAGGTTCTTTTTTCCATTCTGCTTCTCGCACACCTTGTGGTTCATAACGACTGGCATCATCCGCGGTCGTGTGATCACTTTGTCGATAGGTAATAATTTCGAGCAACGTAGGTTCATTATTTTCACGAGCTTTATGTAACGCAGCAGACACTCGCTCGTAAACTGCAATCACATCATTAC
>DHXK01000298.1:5700-7370 GCA_002413665.1 Legionellales bacterium UBA5158
ACTGCAATCACATCATTACCATCCACTTGCTCGCCAGAAAATCCTGCGGCAATTGCTTTTTGAGCGATGGTTTGACTGGCGCTTTGTGCACTGCGTGGAACTGAGATTGCCCACTGATTATTGCTGACAACAAAAACAACCGGTAATTTCCAAACACCAGCAACATTCATCGCTTCATAAAAATCACCTTGTGAACTCGCCCCTTCACCACACACAGTTAATACAGCGCGCGCCTGTTTGCGTATTTTAAAAGCTGTTGCTATCCCTACAGCGTGCAAAGGTTGGCTACCTACAGGCACACTGTATGGAAAATCTTCATGAGAACTAGAATAATTTCCTCGCTCATCTCCACCCCAGTAGAGAAGTATGTCGGATAATTTTACACCGCGTTGTATTAATGTTCCTACATCTCGGTAGTAAGGAACAAAGACATCAGATTTTTGTAAAGCTGCACCTATTCCTACGAATGTTCCTTCTTGTCCACGCGTGGATGGATAAGTTCCTAACTTTCCTGTACGCTGTAATGCTATCGCTTTAGAATCAAAAGTGCGCAACAACACCATTAGGCGATAAATTTTTAACAATTCTTGTGGATTTTTTAATTCAGATGGAAGAGTATTAACTAAGGTACTAGCTTCATTTAAACACTGATAATAAGGGATTTCAAAAGTCGCAATAACATTCAAGTAACGGACTCCTTTCCTAACGTTAAAGATTACAACAGGTTAACGAGCGACCGGAATTGAGTCAAGCCATACCTTGGCGTTGTGTGTGTTTTTTTGTTTATCAAAAAAATCCGTTAAGAGTTCCTTAAGGTTTGTTGGATAGTATCAAAGTAATTTGCTGATAATTTAAAAACACTATTTTTATTTACCCAATTTGTTTCGACATATCGAAAGGGAGATCCATTGTGGCATTACCTAATATAGAAGAACTAAATAAAATTTTCGATGATTATCTTAATAGCTTACATAATCAATCCAGTTTCAAAAAGATAGGGTTTAGTTTTTATAACGGCACTCGGGCTTGGTTAGGTTTTGGACCCGGTAACCCCTACGCACAGCAAGATGCAGAATCGATAAAAATACAACGTATTATCGATTTCAAAAAAGATTTCGAAACCACAAAAAAATTATCTTACAAATTAGCCATAGTCAGTTGGAGAAAACAGCTGGATATTTTTGCTGATGAATATAAACTTGTAATAGAAGCAGAAGTTATTCATTTATCTAAATATGGTTTTGCGATTAGAGCAGCTTCAGCAGAAATTTGTAACGCGATGAAAGAAGATTTAGAAAGTGAAGTTAAACATTATAACGAAGAGCTTAAAATTCTCAATATTAGTATCAAAAGATCCAAAAACTCCGCTAAAAAACCTATTACTACAGAAACAGAAGAGCGTAAGCGAATTTTGTTTGAACTTATAAAATTAGGTGATAAAGACGCAGCGCATAAGGCATCTGAATTAAACTTATTACAAAAACATGAAAGACCCAATAGTACTCAATTCACATCTCCCGAATCTTCCAATGCTCACGTTTCTGATGATGCAGAAATCTATCCAGATATACCTTGGGCATACCAACCTAATTTAAAAAAATTATATAATTATCGCTTGGACCAACATGAATTTCCTCCCACTATTGCCGCATGGGAAAGTTGGAAAGCAG
>DHXK01000298.1:7417-17118 GCA_002413665.1 Legionellales bacterium UBA5158
GCTCAAGCCAAATTAATTGCGGCAGCAGCAGCAGAGAAAGCAGCATTAGAAAAAGCTGTTATAGATTTAGCACTTGCAAAAAAAGCTGCTGAAGAAAAAGTGAAATCAGATGCACAAGCCGCTCAAGCAAAAATTATCGCAGATGCTGCAGCAGAAAAAGCCGCTTTAGAAAAAGTGAACGATGATAAGCCTGATAACAACGTGTTAACTTCTCCAGCAGCCTCAAGTCACTCTGCTATTTTACAACAATTACCACATTTAATTGTTACTCCAACGACTGTTGCTGAAGAAAATCTTAGTGAACAGAAAGAAGAAGTCGCTCAACAAGCAGTTTCTGAAATTACTGCGTACTCAAGAAAAACACGCAAAGGCAAAAAACAAAATCAGTATGATGAAGCTGAAGAATCTAATTCAAGAACGATGAGTGGGTTGCCTTAAACTAAAAAGCAAATAAATTAATTTTTTATTTTGTTACCTCTCCCTCTTTGGGAGAGGCTAACGCAAAAGTATGAAAATAAACTTATCACTACAATCCATAACTTACAATAATCTCCTGAAAAAATAGCCTAAATATCACTATCGAATCAGACAAATACCAACAAACAAACAAGCCCCAATAAACTGTGTGTTACTAATGCATTCATAAAATATACTCAACTGCACACACTACGTTCATGATAAAATAATCAAAAGCGCGAAAGATTCCTAATGCATTTCTCTTAACAGTTGAGGAAAGCTGGGACTCCTTAGGAGAAATGTCATGAGTAATCGCCACAGATTTTTCATGCAAAAATTCGCGTCATTACTCACGCTCTTTATTTTCTTTTATGCCCCCATGAATTTCGCATCCGCTGACCTTATTGGTACGCCTATAGCAGTGGAAAACAAAAGTCCTGCTATAGTGCAAGATAAAACTCTGACACGATTTCAAGATGAGATTAATATTTATGAGACGGCAGCTTCAAACCCCTTGCCAGCTTTCCCTACCATGGGAAAATTACTGCAAGCTGGAGATAATGATGATTTAGTTTTTTTATTAAGACAACATTTAAAAGCCTCTCATGACTTAACTATGAGTGCGCCTGATACTACTGTGTTTGATGCTGACCTGAGGCGAGCAGTAGAAAATTTTCAATGGCGTCATGGCTTAGACGTGGATGGTGTAGTCGGCAATGATACTCGCATGGAATTAAATATCATGCCTGAAGAACGCATTCGTCAGTTGCGTTTAAACATGCAACGCTGGTCACAGATTAATTCAAAATTAGGTCATCGTTTTCTCTTAGTCAATATTCCTGAATATCAATTACATTTAATCGATAGCGGGCAAGAAGTTTTAACCATGAAAGTGATAGTAGGAAAACCTGAACGTCCTACACCAGAACTTTCGTCTACAATTTCACGCATTATTTTTAATCCTTATTGGAATGTTCCTAATCTCATTGCTCAAAAAGATATAATTCCTAAAGTAATACAAGATCCAGATTTTTTAATTAATAATCAAATCCGTATTTTGGATAACCATGAAAACAATGCACGTGAACTCAGTAGTAGTGATGTGGATTGGCAAAATGCTTCAGAAAATGGTTTCCCTTATCGTTTCAGACAAGACCCTGGTATGCATAATGCATTAGGTTTAGTAAAATTTGAATTTCAAAATTCACATAACGTTTTTTTGCATGACACTCCTAGCAAAAGTTTATTTGCTAATGACGATCGCGATTTAAGTTCTGGGTGTATTCGCCTTGAAAAACCTTTTGAGCTTGTTTCTTACTTTATTCAAAATGATGAAAGAATAGATGAAGAAAAAGTGAAAGAGCGTTTGGATACAGAAAAAATTAGTTCTTTAAAAGTCAAAGTACCCTTACCTATTTTCATAGTGTATATGACAAACTGGGTAGACAAAAATGATGTGGTTCATTTTGGAAAAGATATTTATTGGCAAGATAGTGAAAATCCACAATTAGCTCAAGTCGAACAAGAGTAATTCTCCCTCATGAAGCGCTGTGATTTTTATTTTTTCCAGCGCGCTGACTGACACACCATCTCCTGCTGATACCAACTCATTATCGATTAAAAATTTTCCTTTCACAATTTGCAACCAAATAAAACGTTCGCCTTGAATAACATAATCTAATTCATGACCCGCTGATAATTGACAAACAAATATTTTTACATCTTGATGTATCAGTACAGAGGACTTACTCATTAAAGATGACGCCACCAACGTTAATTCATTTTCTTTTTTTAAAATTTTTCTTTGTTGATAGCTAGGTGTTAAAGATTTTTTATCCGGAAGAATCCAAATTTGTAAAAATTCCACGGATTCTGTTTGTGAAGAATTAAATTCACTGTGTGACACTCCAGATCCCGCACTCATAATTTGAATTTCACCCGGTTGGATAATTGCTTCATTCTCCATACTGTCACGATGTGTCAGACTTCCTTTTAACACATAGGTCATAATTTCCATGTCACTATGCGCATGCAAGCCAAAACCTAATTTGGGTGCGATGATATCTTGGTTGATAACACGGAGATTTCGAAAATGCTTATGCTTAGGTTCATAATAAGTTTCAAATGAAAATGTATGCCATGACTCTAGCCAATTTTTACGAGTGTGTCCGCGGTCGTGTGCATGGCGTATGGTAATCATAAATGCTCCATTACATTTTTCATTATTTTAAGTTATGATGCGCTTTTTCAGCTTGTACCTTACTTATGCTAATTGATAATGCGCCCAAAGTCATTTATATTGCTGATCCTAATTATCTCAACGAGTTATCGCAAGAGTTAGGACAGGTGACTGATGTCATCGATAATTTATTTTTTTCTTCAGTCCGAAAATCTGACGTTTGTTTTGCGTTAGATGCATGGCTAGATCCTCAAATTATTCATTTTGATTCTATTTCTCAGGCAGTACGAGCATTACGTTCAGCGGGAAAATATTGGTATTTACATCCTATAGAAAATATTCGACGTTCGCGCTTAATTGAAAGTGAATGTCGCAAACTCCCTAATCTGATGCATGCTTTTCCACTGACGGAAGAGATTCCTTCCATAGGGTGTTTTTCTTTATTAGACAAGAATACTTTGCTTTTTAGCAGCAAACGCTGGAAAAAAGCACCACTGGGAGACTATCAATTTATTGAAGATAAGATAAATCCGCCTAATCGTGCTTATTTGAAACTGTGGGAAGCATTATCACTGTGGGGCACCTACCCCACACAAGGCGAGCTTGCGTTAGATTTAGGCGCATCACCGGGTGGGTGGACTTATGTCATGCAAATGTTAGGGGCTGACGTGATTGCCGTTGATAAAGCACCTCTTGCGCCTCATATTGCCAATCTGCCTCGCATTCAGTATCAAAAACAGAGTGCTTTTGCCCTAGACCCACACAGTTTCAAAGACATAGATTGGTTGCTCTGCGATGTAGCTTGCTATCCTGAGCGAACTTTTGATCTAGTCACCCAATGGATACAATCTGGCAAAGCCAAAAGAATGATTTTTACCCTTAAATTACAAGGTGAAACAGATTTATCCATGATAGAAAAATTTCAATCTATTCCTCAGGGGCGCGTAATTCATCTATTTAACAACAAACATGAAGCCACATTCTTCTATCCTGCACCCCAGCATCTATTTATATAATTTGACGTATGCTACCAAAACTCGGTACCCTTGCTCTCTTTAACATCATGTAGGGTGGGTTAGGTGCGTTTTTTGCACCGTAACCCATCAACTCAAACTACATTTCTCAGCAATCTCTTAAGTTGGATACCATAATGGAACTTGCAACATTACGTCTGAAAAAGAATGAAGAACGCCGTTTACGAGCCGGTCATTTATGGGTTTTCAGCAATGAAATTGATATTAAATTCAGTCCGTTAAAGAGTTTTACACCAGGGCAAGAAGTACGAGTGGAAGCTTATGACAAAAGCACTTTGGGCATAGCCTATGTCAACCCTAATTCATTGATATCAGCACGCTTAATTAGCCGACGCATTAATAATCGTCTGGATTTGCCACTATTTGTCCGTCGCATACAAACGGCTTTAGCTTTCCGTTCTGAAATATACCCAGAACCTTTCTATCGATTAGTTTTTGGTGAAAGCGATGGCTTGCCGGGTTTAATCATCGATCGTTTTGGTGATCATGCCGCGGTACAAATCAATACAGCGGGTATGGAGCTTAAAAAGGACGTGATAGTAGCTGCACTACGTCAAGTTATCCCTGAGCTACAATCTATACTCTTTCGGAATGACAGCCCTGCACGGCTTCAGGAAGGCCTAGAGAACTATGTAGCAGCTGGATTTGGTAAACCGCCTGAAAAAATAAGAATAGAAGAAAATGGCGCCTCATTTTATGCATCACTGTGGACAGGCCAGAAAACAGCTTGGTTTTACGATCATCGCTTGAATCGTTCGCGCCTGCAAAATTATGTTAAAGGTAAAAAAGTTTTAGATGTTTTTAGTTATTTAGGGGCTTGGGGCCTACAAGCTGCCAAATTTGGAGCCGCTGAAGTTACTTGTATCGATTCCTCTGCAGCTGCTATTGCACTCATAGAAGAGAACGCAGAATTAAATGGCGTACGCGATAAAGTCAATGTGATTTGCGATGATGCATTTGATGGCTTGAAAAATTTATTGCAACTAGACATGAAATTTGACGTCATCATTATTGATCCGCCAGCTTTTGTGAAAAAACTAAAAGATAAAAAAGAAGGTTTATTAGCTTATCAACGCATTAATGAAGCTGCACTTAAACTCTTAAATCCAGGTGGTTTATTAGTATCATGCTCTTGCTCCATGCATGTGGATGAAAGCGAGTTAGCACAAGCCATTCGTAAAGCAGGATTGAAAGTACATTGTGAATTGCAGATAGTAGAAAGAGGTCATCAGGCACCGGATCATCCTGTGCATCTTTCAATTCCCGAAACTGATTATTTAAAAATGATTATGGTGCGAAAGATTAATTAAGCTAGGAAAGTAAAAGGGAGATGCAAGCATCCCCCTTTTATCAAGTTACTTCTTCTTGCTAGGTTTCTTTTTCTTTTTAACTGGCATGATTAAAGTCTCCTTGAGTTAGCTCGAAGATTTCGAGCACTTTTAGTATACCTCATTACAATAAATTTTGCATTAATGTGGAAATTTATTGATGTCTTTCTGGCTTTTTGTGTAGGGTATTTGCTAATACATCTGGGGTATTTACTTGCATAGCTAGCCGCGACCGTCAGGAAGCGTCACTTACATCGTGTAGTCACTCCCACGCGGTTGCGGCTCGGTTGTCAAAAAATAATTTCCTAAAAAAGTTTTTATATCTTTTTTAGGATTGTTTTAGTGATATGCAAAAGGATTTGTTTTATTCACAGGGACAGGCTTTTTATTTAAGTCTTGTAAAAAAATTTTAATGTCTTCTCTTTCATCCTCCAACAAATTAACTCCTTTTTTAATCTTATCTACAAAGTTCATTGCTTTTTTTAAGCCACCAACGCTGTGTGCAGACTCCTTACGCATCTTATCAACTTCTGCAGTAAGCGTAGAATCTATTTCTACGTCAATAACTTTGCTAACTATCACGTTGCCTTTTTTGTCTACTTTACCCATCTTATTCTCTTGGATATGTTTAATTTCATTTTTATGTTCTAATAAATATCTTTCGTAATCAAACTTTCGATCTTCTGTTTTAAAAATCAATCCTTTTGCAGCACATACAATCATTAATGATTCCGCAATCAAAGGGTCTGTGCCATTCGTAACAGTAATATCGGCATTCGGTCCATTCTCACTTAATAAAGATTCAACCATTCTATCAGCATAAATGAGGTAATCATCTGCTACTATATCCAATGTAATATTTTTTCCAGCAATCCTTATCTGAATATTTTGTCTGCATGTTTCACGAAAAGCTTCATATAATTGCTGAGCAAGTATCTCATTTTCATTAGCTTGAGGGGGACGCGATGCATTTAAATATTCTTCTATTAACTCTTTCGTAATTAGACCATAAACTTCAGAACTGTCATTTAGCAAGCCTGGAAAGTCCTTTAGCAAACCAGGAGACTTACTCTCTACTGAAGAAAAAATAGTGCTACGTTTCAAAGAAGATACAAGCTCAAGAGCCTCTAATTTATAAACATCATCTGCGTCAATTTGCTCACTATAACTAGCTGTTTCAGTATCGAGCACAAGTGTATTAGTAATGATATCGGAAGCAGTACCCTTAGGCAGTCGTTTATCTTTAATTCTATTATACTCGAGGCCATGACTTGGGCTTGGGCTCAGGCTTAGATCTACAGCTGGGCTTTTTTCTTCTTTGCTTTCTTCGCGTATAACATTTTTAGGTAATCTGACTAATGTTCTTGCTTCTGTATGAGCCTTCGGCAATATTGAAGTTATCGTCTCACTAAGAGGAGGCTTGAAAAACTTTCCAAATGTTCTTGTCTTAGTTGCTTTTTCAAAATTATATAAGCCCAAATCTTTCAGCATAGACCTTGCAGATTTATCATAAGAAAATTTCTCGGTAGTAGCTGCGATGAATTGCAACAAAACTTTTGTTATTGTTTCCATGTGCTCTTGCGGAATTTCTTTTTCTTCAGTTGCAGGTCTTGAACTACGAGCGCTAACCTTAGGTTTTTTGCTCGCAGCTAACCCGCCCAAGCCTTTTGCAGCTGATTTACTTGGACGTGGTTTTAGTCTGGCGAGCCTTGCAGCTTCGAGTTGTGCTGCTTGTTCTCTTGCGGCTAGTTCTTTTGCAACTCGATCTCTTTCGGCAGTTGCAGCTAGTGCAGCAGCTTGTTCTCTTTCGGTAGCAGCGAGTGCGTCCCTTGCAGCTTGAGCAACTCGTTCTCTTTCGGCAAGTGCTAGCGCATCATCTCTTGCAGCTTGTTCAGCTTGTTCTCGTGCGGCAGTTGCAGCTAACTCAGCTCTCTTAGCTTGTTCTCTCGCCGCGTGTACCTCTCTTAATGCAGCAGCATCAACTAGTTCTATTGCAGGTTGAGCTACCCTTGCCGCAGGACCAGCTAGCACTGCTTCTCTTAAGATCCGGTGTTTTTCAGCATCAGCATCTAGAAGAGCTCGTTCTTTCTCAACTTTAACTCTAGCAGCTTCATCTCTAACAGCTTGTTCTTTTGCTGTAACTAACGCCATTGCCGCATCTCTAGCAGCTTGTTCTTTTGCTGCAACTAACGCCATTGCCGCATCACGTCCTTTTTTACTTATTATAGGTTCTTGTTTACTTATTATTGAAGTCATTGCTTTTACAATTAGATCATATCCAATGTTTTGCTTTTTATTTGACAATCGAGTTGCCATGTTGTTAAAACCTTCTAAATTTTCTTTTTTAGGGTCAGATATTATATTTATTGTAAATTGAATAAGATCACTTAATTTTTTAGAGTCTTGCAGAGGATTTGAAAGTAAAGAATCTACCTTTTTTTCTAATAGTGAGACAAGATTTGGTGCCATAAAATTATAACGCGTTAATTCTTTCAGTTCAGCGAATTTCTTAACGCATTCAAAATTACGCAACAACTGCTTATTAACCAAAGTTGAAACCACAGTAGCAGCACCAGTATATTTTTGAGGAAATGCACCGAATACAGGGTTGCATACTGCATAAATTAATTGTTCACGCACCAAAGGTAACTTATGTTTATCTATGGCTTGCGATAGACGGCTTTTATTTCCTTCTTTACCAAAATAAGTATCTATCCACGGAAGCAAGACCCCATCTTTATGTACTAATTGAGATGCTTCGATCATTTTCTTTTTAATCAAATCTGCCAAGAGTTCAGGAATACCAGAAGGTAAAGCCATCCAATCTGCGCATTTGCCTTTATCATTAAAGATAAATGAATCTTTTTCATTTTTATCTACTGATTTTGAAAAAGAAAGGCCATCAATTTCACTTAAAACATTGGAGTGAGCGTGACAAAATGCATCAAAGTCTTTTTCCAATTTCTGTCCAAGATAACCTTCAAAGGAGCGACCAATATCATCTACATGCCCATCTGCTGCAATAGCTGGATTAAACTCATCTTTAATCTTTGATAGATCAGGAATGATAAAGTCCGAAACTTCTTTTGGAATCATATTTTTTATTAACGTTTCGTATTTATCTTTCCACAAATGAAGGCTAATATAGCCATCTACAATGCTAGGGTTATGTTCAATAAAACTTTCTAAAGGATGATATAATTCTCTTTGTTTTTTATGAATTAAGTTAATAATTTCCATAATATGCAAACCCAAGTCCAAGTCGCTAGTCGGTGGGTTTAATCCCACCTTTGCAAAATATTCATCTTCTTTTGCGCTTATGAGTTGATTTTTTTTATTAATAGCTTCGCTCGATAAAATCGCTTGAAAATTCTTTCTTTTTCGAAACGCTGCAACATCAACATCAATCTCAAAATGTTTTTTTAATGCTACAATTTCCCCCCTGTTACTCTTTAAGATTTGTGAAACATTTGCAGCTAAAGAAGGATATAGCTTACCTTGATTAACTAAATAATTATCATAACAACTCACTGTTGCTTGCAACCTTGAAACTGTACTAATCAAACCCCCATAAATATTCTGATCCTTAGGTTCTTTAGATTTTTTATATTCTTTTAATTCATTTTTGACCTTATCTATCTCATCTTTAAGTTCAGTTAACATGGTACTCCATGCATGAATCTCTGCACGATGAGAAGCAAGTATCCCAACATTATATTCTTCATTTGAAGCTTTATATAACGTGATTTGACTCTCGTATTTCTGAGTCAATATTCCAAAATTAGGATCGTTACGTAAGACATCCGATTTAAGATTTTCGAATTCTGTTAATTTTTCTTCGTATAAAGAAATAATACTATTATTTACTGCAATTATATTTAGTACAGTTGAGATTTTTTCGTCAGCAGTAATCTGAGGACGTGCACATTTTATTTCTAAGCCAACTAATTTCGAAATTAATTTCTCAAGTTTTAATTCTAAAGATTGTTGGTTGAAATCACTGAAATAATCATCATTAATAATAGGAAGAGTGAAGGCTTGAGTTTTAACAACTGTTTCAAATATTAGATTTCCAATTTTATTTTGAATAACGAATAGAGGTTTTAGATCTGCCTCTAGAATTCCTTCATTCTGTTGATGGACAATGTATTCCTTCACACTATCCAGCAATTCATTAGCATCTTCCTCGCTATATTTTATTGTTAAGTTTTTGTATTTTTCCGCGACTAAAGCTACAACCAATCCAACATCTAGAATTTCATCCAACAAAATATCTATTAATGGTATTTTTAATGGTTTTTTTCCTTTAGCAAACAATACAGAACTATCGTCGGTTAAGGGGACCACGGGAGCTGAAGCTGGAATTACAGATGGATCAAATTGTTCGCTGGGATTACTTTTATCTTCAGTGCTTTTCAACCAAGCTTCTAACTTGCTAACGTCTTCAGAAGCCGGATCCATCGCATCATCTTCTAGTGAGGGTGTGTTAGGTCCGAGTAAAGCTGATAGTGATATAGCAGAATCTGCTTCTATATCATCTTTGGACTTTGCTGCAGAAGAAGATGCAGCTAGAGGCGGAGCCGAAGTCGAAACTGGTGCAGGGGAAGAAGATGCAGCTGCTAGTGGTGCTGAAGCTGGTCTTGGTGGAAGTATAGCTGCGGCGGCGCTAGAAGCTGCTGATGGTGATGATGATACCGCTGAAGC
>DHXK01000133.1 GCA_002413665.1 Legionellales bacterium UBA5158
GCTCGTCGGCAGCGTCAGATGTGTATAAGAGACAGGTTAAGCCATGCACATGAGTATTGGGATATTTTTCTGTAATGCGATTCATTAAACCACCCCAGCCGCAACCTATATCAATGACTTGATGGCCTTGCATCACATTGACATAATGGCACAGTCTATCGAGCTTGTCCTCTTGCGCCTGTTCAAGATCTAAGGCGGTCTCCCATACTCCGCAACTATATGCACGGTATTTTTTATCCAGAAAAAGTGCAAAAAAATCATTGTCCACATCATAGTGATGCTCAATATCTGCTTTTGACGCCATCTTTTATCCTAAATATTCACTATATATGACTTAAAAACTACCAGTTTGAAGACAATGTTGAATCAACCGCTATATCTGTTAACACCAACCAATAAACGGGTCGTTTGCATCATTTTGCCAGGATTCAATAAATGTTGATGTCTTTTGCTACTCATATAAATTAAACAACACATGTTTCTAACCATGATAGGTAAATAAAATTTCCATAAATCAAAGTGTTACTTTGAGTTTGTAATGGAAAATCTCCATCATCTACCGCGAGACAATAGCAGACAATTAATTACAACTTGATTACAACATACAAACTAACAAATGGACTTTCCACACTTTAGTGGACTGCTAGCCTTGTTTTTTTATCTGTCGATTGAAACACACTAAAACCTGCAGACCCTGATGTTTTTTGTTATCAGAAACAGAAATGCTAGCACCATGCAAATTGGTAATATCTTTCACTATCGCTAAGCCTAGACCACTACCCTCTTCTCCTGTACCGACTACACGATGGAATCGGTCAAAAATCTTATCGCGCTCTATCACACTGATGCCCGGGCCATTATCAACGACCATTAATTCAACTTTTGTATGCGTTACATTGATAGCTACTGTAACTTTTCCTCCACTTTGAGTATAACGAATAGCGTTATCAATTAGGTTATATAGCAACTCTTTAAGACGTTCGACATTACCCATAACAACAGCAGGAATCGCGCTAGACTCAAACCCTAAATCAATGTTCTTTTGAATTGCTGTCGGCACCATATCTGCTGCGACAGCTTTTGTAATTCGGTTTAAATCAACCGGTTCCATTTTAATCATTGATATTGCTTCCGGTTGGCTTTTTGCTAAGACTAATAATTGATTAACAGTATGCAATAGTCGATCTAAACTCAGATGCACTTTAGGCAAAGTAGATTTCAATATTGCAGGGTTACCTTCAAGCTCTGCAAGCTCTAACTGGGCTTGAGCTCCGGCTAGCGGCGTTCTTAACTGATGCGCAGCATCTGCAATGAACCGATTTTGTGATGCAATTAAATTTTGCAACTGTTGCATCAGATGATTGACAGAATTAGCAACCAAATAAACCTCTTCAGGAATATTTGGTAAATTAATTGGGCTTAAGTTTTGTTCTGATCGATTTGAAACTGCATTTTGTAGATCGGTTAAAGGTGCTAAGCCTTTTTTAACGCTGATAGAAATGATTAAAAATGAAACTAATACTAAAAATAATTGCGGTACAACAATACCTATCAAAATTTTATTCGTAAGCGAATTGCGACGATTAAGTGTGACAGCCACTTGAATATTTATTTTCTGTGAATTGGAACCATTTCTAAACGTGAAAACAGAGTGTACAACTCTAAATTTTTCATGATTAATTGTTGTAAAAAAGAAGTAAGGCGTTTGTTTCGATAACTTATTTTTTGTTTTTTCTAAAAGATCTTTGTTACCGCTTAGTAAAATACCATTTTCATTAGTAACGCTATATAAGACTTTGTCTACCTCATCATTAAGCAAAATCTTACTGGCATTTTCTAACACCTCAAAATCCTTAGCATCTATACCTGATTGCTCTAAATAATCAGATATAAGATCTACAGAGCCATATAAGTCAGCATCAAGCTCTTTTCCTAATGTGGTAATAGCTAGTCGATGTAGCATTGTGCTGTCAATCGCAATCAATAAAAACATGAGCGGCATAAACCAGCTCAATATTTTTTTGCGTAATGAGACTTGAGTGTGTCGCATGAGATTACCTTTAATTAACACTATTCCGAATGGTTGAGTTCTTGTTTATCAAGCATGTAACCTAAGCCTCTCACTGTGCGAATTTCCACACCTATTGCAAGTAATTTCTTTCTCAGCCGATGCATATAAACCTCAATTGCATTTATACCCAGGCTTTCGTCCCAGTCACTTATGTTTTCAAGTAGACTCTCTTTGCTCACGACTTTACCAATGCGCAATAATAAAGTTTCTAATAGACTCAATTCACGTGGTGTAAGAGAAAAAGGTTGATTTTGGTAGGTCAATAAGCGATCTTTGGTATGTAATATTAATGGTGGATACTCAATGGTTGTGACCAATACCGCATGATGTCGCCGCATTTGCGCACGTAATCGCGCAGCTAGTTCAGCAAGCTTAATTGGCTTGATTAAGTAATCATCTGCACCTAAATCAAGACCAGTAATACGATCTTCGAGACTATCGCGAGCAGTTAAAATAATCACACTTGAAGGCAGCTTTCTGGCCCGTAATCTTTTCAATACAGCCAAACCATCCATATTTGGTAGGCCTAGATCTAGTATCACCGCTTCATATACGTCTTCATGCAAGGCTAAATCTGCTTGTTTGCCATCTTTTGCCCAGTCAACGACATGACCAGTGTTACGCAAATAAATACTGGTAGCACTGCCAAGAATTTCATCATCTTCAACTAATAAAATACGCATAAAGTTTTATTGAATGGCGCCTAATCTGTAAGTAAATCGCAAGGGATTTTTATATGAGGATTTAACTGAGACAAAAATTTATATTTTCACCTAAGATTAAGTTCAGTAATCGAAATTAGTCGTATTTAAAAAAATAGCCAACATGGACTTCCCATATTATAAATAGTGCAGTAACTATTGGTCTAACTAGTGCCAAGTTAAAGTTTGTTTAGATAGTATTTAAGTTAATAAGCTAGTTAAGACTATTTATTCGCAGCTATTTCTGCCTAGCAAATTAGTGTTATTCCAATCTATTAAAGGCCGCGCATACAACGTCCGGAATATCTATTTCTTCCATTGATTCTTTTTTGATTACGGTGTGATTCTTTTTCAGTGGATACGGGCCAGTTTCCGCAGGATTTGTCGGGCCGAACAATCCGACCAGAGGCACATTGGAAGCTGAGGCGATGTGCATTACCCCACAGTCCTGAGAAATAAGGAAATCGACTTCATTCATCAATTTGAAAAGATCTGATACAGAGGTCTTTCCAATTAAGTTGATCGTGCCAGGCACGTTGTTAGCGAATTTTTTACCTAAGAATGATTCATGCTTGGTGCCTGTTATAACGATTCTAATATTAGGCTTTGCATTCATCAGATGATTTCCTAGCTCTATGTATTTATCTACTGACCAAAGTTTCTGATGAGTTGCGCGGTGTTTATAGAAAAACTTCCAGCCATGAATTGCAGTTCTTTGACATCCAAGATGGATGCAGATCAAAATATTGTCCTCAGCACCAAACCTGGCTTTATTGAGTATCGGCAAATTGGAATTACCTGCAGAGCTGATCTTATAAGCACGATCGTCCTCGGTCAGCTTACAACCTATATAGTCAGCCACGAACTGGAGCAGTTGTTCGGCATGATGCATGCCTGCGATTAGTGGGGGGATTGATATTAAATTGGTTTCGATGTTTGACAGCACATCTCTTGATTTGTAATTCATGCAAATTACTGTCGAGTAATCTTTAGAAAGATTTTTGATCCTACGTTTGCTATTTGTAATATAAAGATGACTAATGTCAGTGTTGCCATGGAATACTTCTGCGCTGATTTTGTTTAGCGCTACCAGATCAAAAGTCGTATCCGGGTAGTGTTTCTTCAGAAGCCGAATAGTCGGCGTACAAAAAACATTGTTTCCAGTATGGCTTGTCGCAACAAGTAATACTTTTTCGCCTATATCTACAAGCATATTATGGTGTCCATGGCTGTATCAATCTATTATTCATTGAGCAAATAAGGATAAAGCTAGCATCGCTCTAGAACGTAACTCAACGTGAGTAACAGGGCTCGAATCGCCAGCCGCGATTCAATCCGGATCCAAGTCAATGACAGCTCGGTTTGATAAATATATAGAGGAGTGCTTACATTTCGCTTACGGATGCATGAATGGCTTTGTCTGGCTTTTAGCTACCAGACTGTCACAGTTATCTATGCCATAAGCTGTAAGTAGTTTGTAAGGCAATGACCACTACTATTAGCAGTAGTTAAAATAAGGTCCTTACGCAAATGTTAAAGAAACCCTTTTTCGGAATTTCAAGCTCCGCGTTTTTAATATTTTTCAATGCATTGTTTTTATGGATTTTCTTTAGCCTATTCCGTCAGGCTCTTGATACTGCGGATATGTTCGAGAATTATGCTTGGGGCATTACCTGGACATTAGGAAACAATAAACATCCACCACTCTTCAGCTGGGTCACAGCATTCTGGTTTCAGATTTTTCCTACGAAAGACTGGGCATATTACTTATTGAATGAATTCAACTTACTGATTGCACTAGCATTTATTATGTTGAGCATGCGCAAAGTATTGGATGAGGATAAGGTTTTTATTGCTCTTGGTCTTACCATTGTCGTACTGCCGTTGGGTATTGATAATGGATACAGATACAACGCCAATCTCGCACAATTACCATTCCTTACCGGCTATTTGTGGGCATTGCTCACGGCTTTTACGGAAAAGCGCATCTCTATATTTTGTTTAGCTGGGGTATTCGCAGGAGCAGCTGTACTATCTAAATACTCAGCAATTGTTTTAATATCGGCAATCACTTTTGCGACTTTTCTTTATTTCAAGCCAAAACTGACCTATGTCTTACCTAGGCTGTTACTTACTGGATTAATCGCACTTACCGTTTTGAGTCCGCACATATACTGGGGAGTTCAGCACGGATGGCCATCATTGCACTATATGCATCAAATGTATCGCCCAGTCGAGCAAGGTGAGTGGTTTTCCATTATCGTAAATAGGTTGCGCATATTATTTACTTATGTTGCAAGTTCTTTGGCAATGCTAGGTATAGCCTTGCTTTATCCGCCTAATTTTATAAAAACCACTCCTTTAGTCTATCGACGGAAAATTCCGCTGGGATTATTGATTTTTATCTCAAGCGTAATATGTATCTTCATTGCATCCTATATCGAGAAAATTACACCTTATTCCGGTTGGTTTATTGTGTGCTCGATATTCTTTGGTTGGGCGCTTGTGGATATGTTGCCGGACGTAACGAACTGGAAAATGCTAAGGCCTCGAATCAAACTATTGATTATTTTTTATATTACTTTAGTGACCTTAGTTACCATATATAAAAAACTAAATACTGAAAATACATATGTACCACTAGCAGCATTACCGGAAATAGTTTCAAAGGATGTAACTAATCTATATCACAATGCTTACAACAAACATATTGATTATGTTGCAGGCAGCTTCCCCCTTCCCTACGCAATATCTTTTTATTCATCGGATCACCCTTATGGCATCTATGGTCTCGATATAGAGCAGTCAAACTGGATTAATAAGAGTCAATTCAAGTTAAAGAGTAAGGTAATCATCTGTAATAAAGAGAAACACTATTCACCAACAGATCCTGAATGTACCCAACAGGCGATTGCTCTTTTTGGGAGTCCGGATATTCACAAAAATTTGAAATATCAAGTCTATGACCCTGTACTGAAGGCCTCAAGATATGTTGAAGTTAATGTATTGATGTATCCGTAGAACCGCTACAAACCAAGACCAAAAGAAATTTATACCTGACTAATATTCTTGGCCTTTTAAAAAAGACGAATTAGATGATAAAAGGAAAAGTCACCTCGTTCAGAAGGTTAGGTATAAAACTGTTGGTATAAAGGTAATTAAATGACCACATACACTTGGTTTTTTAGCAAAGTGTAAGTAGTTTGTAAGTTACATGCGTTTAAACTTTAGTATTAATGATTGTTAAACAATTTGTAATAAAAAGAGAAAATACTATACATGCTATTTGTGATTGATTTTGATGGCACCCTTTCTGTAGGGGATACTGTGGATGCCATGTTAGAGCGCTTTGCTGATGATAGTTGGAAAGATCTCGAAGCGGATTGGTTAAAAGGTGAAATTACAGCAATCGACTGTATGCAACAACAGTTAGATTTGGTAGAAGTAGACCAAGTCACACTAGAGAATTTTTTTCGTGGTATCCAGCTAGATGCCAGTTTCATCCCATTCTATAAATATATTAGTCAATTTTCTAAAGTGGCCATTGTAAGTGATGGCTTGGAT
>DHXK01000094.1:0-772 GCA_002413665.1 Legionellales bacterium UBA5158
TTATTTTTTCACTTTCTGTCAATGAATCAAAGAATTTTGATACCATGTTATTCATTGCGTGTGGCATACTTAATCCATTGTCATAAGCGTAAGCTGTAAATATTCCGACATACTTAGGATGAGGGAAAAATGAAAATCTACGCTCTTTTTTTGAATATTTTGCACCTGCCATAAATTATTTGTTTTTAGATTTACGTTTTCCCTCCTTTCGACTTTGTAAGTAGTTTTGATGTTCTGTTAAAAAACTTCCGAGATTATTTTGGAAGCAGTTAATACGCTGTTTTACTGATGCCTTCATATTTTTATTTAAGATTTAAAATTTGTAATTCAGTTCCGGTAAGTGCGAAATAAAGATTTTGTAATTGATGAACGTATTTTAAAAATGGTTGTGGAACTTCTCCGTTTAAATAAACATGAATACCTGAATTATTATACAGTCCGGGGTGATATTTCTTTAAAATTAAATTTTAGCAACCACTCCTCTGTTAATGGAAGTACATTATAATCTAAATTTACTTTTCCTCTGTCTTCGGAAGATTCCAAAGCGATAATATCCGTTGCATCTATAATATAAGGCATACCACCTAAATCTGATACTATATTTCCTATTCTCAATTCTTTTGCTGTAATCATTTCACTTTCTGTTTTAATTTACATTCTTTAAATACAGGAACATCGACCCATTTTACAGCCGTTCCTGTATCGTTTCCGTATTTCTGTTGTAATGTACCATTGAACCATCTTAACTGCATTGTAGCATACCATTTGTCTC
>DHXK01000094.1:864-2355 GCA_002413665.1 Legionellales bacterium UBA5158
TATTTAATATCCATAAAAATCATTGTCAATAAAATAAGTACAGTATTTTCAAATCCTAAATAATGTTTGACAAATACAAAAATACCTGAACAAATCATTGTAGCTAAAATTTTTATTTCGGGATTCATTTTCATATTTAAAAAGTTCGTAACACAATTTTTGTCAAATATAACGCAAAATAAAATACAAAAGCAAATCTGCATTTATATTTACGCAATAATTATTCACACCGAATGGCATATTGCATAAATCCCGAATCCGATGAACCAATTTTTTGCATTTTTGAGCAAATAGGAAGGGACGATGAAAACCCCACTACTCCCTACGTTGACGGCAACGAGTTTGCAAAAGAGTTGTTAAGGATGGATGGACAAGGCAAAAAAAGAATACAGATTTGGATTAATAGTGAGGGTGGAAGTGTTAAAGAAGGGTACAGCATTATTTCGGCAATGCTTCAAACACAAACAAAGATTGACGTTCTTATAATAGGTATTGCTTACAGTATAATGGGTATTGCTGCCTTATGTGGGCGCAAAGTGGAAATGATGGATTTCAGCACACTAATGCTTCACATGGCATACAATCCAGACGGTACAGCGGACAAAGGATTAGAGGTTATTAATAAGTCTTTAATTGCAGCTGTTTCAAGCCGGACAGGGAAGAATGAAATTGAAGTTGAAATGATAATGAAGGCAACGACCTTCTATTCAGCAGACGAAGCGGTAAAAGCGAAATTAATAAAACCTGAAAATGTTATTGATAGTGGAGAATCAAACGCTCCACGGAAAACATCGGAAACAAAGGTAAAACAATCATTCGGAACAAAATATTTCAATAAATATTTGAATAAAGTTTTAACCACAAACACAATAATCACAAAAACAAAACACATGAAAACAGTAGCTAAAGCACTTGGATTAAATGAAGAGGCAAGCGAAGAAGCTATTGCTTCGGAAATTGTAAAATTACAAAACAAAAAAACTTCTGACGAAGATAAAATTTGCAAATTGGAAGAGGCTTGTAAAAAAGCAGATACTGCACTTGCTGAATTTAAAAAAGAAAAAGAAACTGCTGATAAAGTAAAAGCAAAAGCGGATGCAGATGCAGACGAAGAAGCAAAAGCAAAAAAAGTAGTTGAAGATAAAAAAGCAAAAGACGCTTTTAAATTAACCGCAAAAGCAAAAATCGAATTGACTATTAAAAACAAAGGGCTAATTATCGCTGATAAAGCGGTTCTTAATTATGTTGATATGGCCGGAGAAACTGACGAAAGCTTGAATAAAGTAGTTGAAACAATTGAAGCAATACCTTCAACTAAAACAGCTGCCGATATTGCAGGCGCAGCAGCAACAAATGCACTTGACAAATCAGGAATTTCATTAATCGAAACATTGGGTACTGATTCAAAAGGCGCACCAATTGCAGGAGATACTTCTAAAATGATTTCCGCAATTAATTCTTACAAATTCCAAAAATAATAAACAAAAGCAA
>DHXK01000094.1:2421-3777 GCA_002413665.1 Legionellales bacterium UBA5158
AAATAAAACAATGAAAAAAATTAAAACACCTTCGATTTTTGAATACGCAAAATCACTTGCTTTGATGCTTGTATTAGCGTTTGCTGTTTCCTTTGCCTTTGGTGGTGGAAATGCTCTTACTGGTACTTTGTTTGTATCTTTTATTTTGGTAAATATTATTGTAGGATTGGCAAAAGCTGCCAACCGATTTAATATTTACGGATCATTGCAAAATGATACATTGATAATTAGTGATACAACCTATGCCGGAACAGTTGCGCCGTACTTTGTACTTCCTTCATTGTTTCAATTTGATTCAGTTGTAAAGAAAGTCGTTTATTTAAAGGACGGTATTAAAAAGAAACATACCATTCCTACAATGGACTTTTCAGGGGCTTTACAGCCTCGTACAGCTACGCCAACTCAATCCGGTGGTAACCTTACCGTTTCAGGACGTGCATTAGAACCTCAGGACACTATGGCATATCAGGAAATGAATCCTCGTAACTTTGAGGTTCATTGGGATTCTGAAAATTTGTCTCAAACACTTTTAACTCGTCAATTGCCACCAACAGCAGAGAATTACATAATGCTATTGTTATTAGGACGTTCTTTTGAGCAATTTGAGATAATGACTTGGCAAGGTTCTACTCAATACCAGAATAACGTAAACGTTCCACAATTTGATAGCCCAGGCGTTCCAAATCCATACTATCAAATCCAATTTACCGATGGTTATTTGAAACGAATGGTAAATGATGCCTCTGTTTACGCAGTACCGGGAGCGGTAACTATTACCGCTGCAAATATTGTTAGCGCAGCTTTGAACCCATTATATAATTTAGTAGTTGCAAACAACAAAGGGTTAATTTCTCAAGACCCTCAAAGAAAAAGAATGAAATTTTTAGTTTCGTATTTGACAAAATCTTTATACGAACAATATTTGACTACCCAGCCATTTAAAGGGAATGACCCTACAAAGGCCGGTCTGGATTCATATCTAAATTGGGAACTTGTACCTCTTGCTGGTATGGCAGATAATACAGTAGTTTTCACAGAATCAATGTCTACACCTGAAGGTAACTTATGGGTAGGAATGAACTCCATAAGTGATGAAAACTTCATGCTTGCACGTTTATTCAATAACTCGGAATTGTTTTTCTTCAAAATGTTAATGAAGATTGATGTGAATTACGGACGTTCTGAAAAAGTGTTTTTATACACTACTTTAACCTCAGCTTCATTTATACAATAAAAGGTTAGGCAGAAATGCCGACCTTTCTTTTTAAAACTTAACTCAAAAAAACAAAAACAAAATGAAAAAAATATTTTTAATTGCAACTTTAGCAATATTCACACTAACAGCATCAGCACAAC
>DHXK01000125.1:0-2902 GCA_002413665.1 Legionellales bacterium UBA5158
AGGAGTAATCAACTCGCCGTATTTTTAGATACAACAGGTCGTGCTTATTCTTTACCTGCGCACACGCTCCCTTCCGCCCGCGGTCAGGGTGAGCCTCTCAGTGGTCGGCTATCGCCTCCACCTGAAGCACAATTTACAAGTGTCATTTTTGGTGAACCCGAACAACAATTTGTACTGGCATCTGATGCAGGTTATGGATTTATTGCAAAACTAGAAGATTTATATGGCAAAAATCGTGGTGGCAAAACCATTTTAAGCTTACCTAAAGGATCTAAACCTTTAACACCGCGTTTGATCTCACAGACAGATGATGTATTTATTGCTGCAGTCTCTAATATGGGTCATTTGTTAATATTCCCTTTACAAGAATTACCCCTATTACAAAAAGGTAAAGGTAATAAAATTATTAGTATTCCTAGTGCCCGCGTTTTAAGTCGTGAAGAATTTGTGATAGATATTGCAGTATTAAAATCAAATCAATTACTGGGATTAACCTCAGGTAGCAAGCAATTAAAGTTAAAACCTTCTGATTGGAAACATTATATTGGTGAACGTGGAAGACGCGGAAACAAATTACCTCGCGGTTACCAAAAAGTTGATGCTGTGAATGTTATTGATAAGTGAGTAGTTTAAGGTTCTAAGCAGAATGCTCCCGCGCTTTGTGCGGGAGGAGAGGGGGCTCTGTGGAATAATGCAAATTTATTTCAATCGCTCTAATGCCATAGCTTCAGCAATTTCACTGGTAGGCCGATTTTCCTCTTTTGCTCTTTCAAATATTTCTGTCAGCGTGTAATAAATATTACTAATTTGTTCTTCAGCTTTATCAACATCTGCATGATCATAAATCACAGCAACATGAATCAATCCACCTGCATTAATTAAAAAATCCGGCGCATATAATATTCCACGTTCATGCAATGCCATACCATGGAGATGATGAGCAAGTTGATTATTAGCGGAGCCTGCAACAATTTTTACTTTTAAGCGCTTTATATTAGCTAAATTGAGTATTGCGCCTAATGCGCAGGGTGCAAATATATCGGCTTCTAAATCATAAACATTTTCTGGTGAACATACACTTACATTGAATTCATCAACGCAACGTTGTAGCGCTGTTAAATTAACATCGCACATAGTGATGTGCGCGCCTAACTCATTTAATTCTTTTGCTAAATAATAGCCAACGTGACCCGCACCCTGAATTCCAACATGAATGCCTTCCAGCGTGTCTCTATCTAGTTTAAATTTTACAGAGGCCTCAATGGCACGCCTCACTCCAAATGCTGTCTGAGGTGAAGGATCTCCAGCATTACCTGAAACATTAGTACACGTCACAAAGGCTGTCTTGCGTGCAATCACATCCATGTCAGAAGCACTAGTACCACTGTCTACTGCTGTAATGTAACGTCCGCCTAACTCGTGCACAAAACTACCAAAACTTTCAAAGAAGGCAACACGATCTTTAATGACTTTAGGCATCATAATGACCGCTTTTGCTCCACCGTGTGCCAGATTGTTAATAGCAGATTTATAACTCATCATCTGTGCTAATCGTAAGGCATCTTCTAAAGCATCATCCGTTGTTGCATAACGCACCAAACGACAACCACCAATCGCAGGACCACGATTTAAGTTATGAATGGCAATGATTGCACGTAATCCAGTAACATGGTCAAACTTCATATGTACGTCACCAAAATGAAGTATCTCCGCATAACGGCAAAGCCTATCTAAACCCGTGTGATGAACCTTAGATATTTCTTTTAACATAACTGCATCCTTTACTGGTTCTAGCAATTCCATTCGAAGCCTCATCATAATATTTAATGCAGGTGAGTTGAAGAGAAACCGTAGCATATTTTTATTCGTTAAAATCAATAATCTGAATAAAAACTCAACAGGGTGGAAATTTAGATAATTAATAATTTAACGATTAAGAAAATCTAATGAATGTAGTCTGAAAGGCATCAAATCTTTCATAAATGCTGAAGTTATCAATAAAAATATAAATATGATGAGAGATGACACTGGAAGCAATCTACACACTGACAAATGCAATTTTCAGTGCGCAGATAATATCTTTTTCTTTGAAAAAAATGTAGCAGATAAATATCTAACAAGGTATTTTCTATTTATGTTTCCGCATTTTTTGAACTGCACGAATTTGCGCAATGGCTTCAGCTAATTCAGCTGTTGCTTTTGCAAAATCCATTTGTGAATTTTGATTTGCTAATGCTTTTTCCGCATTTTCTTTTGCTTGAATAGCAGCAACTTCGTCAATATCAGTCGCTCGCAATGCAGTATCTGCCAAGATAGTGACAATAAAAGGCTGCACTTCTAACATACCGCTAGAAACATAGAATACTTCTTCTTTTTTATTCGCAGAAATAGCTCGAATATTTCCAGGTTTTAAAGCTGTTAGTAAAGGTGAGTGGCCAGGAAAAATCCCCAGCTCACCTGCGATACCAGTGACGGATACCGATTCAACTTCACCGGAAAATATTTCTTTTTCAGCACTCACAATATCTAGGCGCAAAGTAGGAGTCATCATAATTAGTATCGTTAATATTCTTTTTATTAAAGTGTTTTGGCTTTTTCGATTGCTTCTTCGATAGAACCAACCATATAAAATGCTTGCTCAGGTAAATGATCGAATTCACCTTCAACAATGCCTTTAAATCCACGTATTGTTTCCTTAATAGGAACATAACGACCTGGCGTACCTGTGAAAATTTCGGCAACAAAGAAAGGTTGTGACAAAAAGCGCTGAATTTTACGTGCGCGCGTCACGGTAAGCTTATCAACTTCAGAAAGCTCATCCATGCCAAGAATTGCGATAATGTCTTTCAATTCTTTGTAACGTTGCAGCGTTCGTTGCACTGCTAATGCGGTATCATAATGG
>DHXK01000125.1:3000-10556 GCA_002413665.1 Legionellales bacterium UBA5158
GCTAATGCGGTATCATAATGTTCTTGACCAACAATCAAAGGATCTAACTGACGACTGGTTGAATCTAACGGATCAATTGCAGGATAAATTCCTAGTTCTGCAATCTGACGTGAGAGTACAACAGTTGCGTCTAAATGCGCGAATGTTGTTGCTGGTGAGGGATCGGTTAAATCATCTGCAGGTACATATACTGCTTGAACAGACGTAATAGAACCTTTCTTTGTTGAAGTAATACGCTCTTGCAAAGTTCCCATTTCTTCAGCCAATGTTGGTTGGTACCCTACCGCAGAAGGAATACGCCCCAACAATGCAGATACTTCCACGCCAGCTAAAGTATAACGATAAATATTATCAATAAAGAGTAAGACATCACGACCTTCATCGCGGAAATTTTCAGCTATCGTTAACCCTGTTAACGCTACACGCAGACGATTTCCTGGTGGTTCATTCATTTGACCATAGACTAATGATACTTTATCTAATACTTTGGATTCTTTCATTTCTAAATAAAAGTCGTTACCTTCACGAGTACGTTCGCCTACACCCGCAAACACAGAGTAACCACTATGTTCAAGTGCGATGTTACGTATTAATTCCATCATGTTGACAGTTTTACCTACACCAGCACCGCCGAATAATCCAACCTTACCACCTTTCGCAAATGGACATACCAAGTCAATAACCTTGATACCGGTTTCTAATAATTCTTCTGAGGCTGCTTGTTCAGCAAAAGAGGGTGCTGCACGATGTATAGGTAATAGTTGGTCTGAATCAATTGGACCTGCTTCATCAATTGGATTTCCGAGGACATCCATAATGCGACCTAAAGTTCCTTTACCTACTGGAACAGAAATTGGTTTGCCGGTATTTTCAACTGAAAGCCCTCGACGTAATCCATCGGTGACACCCATTGCGATGGTACGCACAATTCCGCCGCCCATTTGTAGCTGCACTTCTAGAATTAAATTGCCTTCAACTACTCTGAGTGCGTCATAAATTTTAGGTACGGAACCCTGAGGAAATTCTACGTCAACAACTGCGCCGATGATTTCTGCGATTTTACCAACAACACTCACTCCAACACTCATTCTATCTACCTCTTTTGGAAAACTAATTTTATATGCTTCAAATTCTTTTTTTATTTACTTCTCTTATTAGGAGAAGTGCTTGCTTTTCACCCCTCCCCTTGTGGGAGAATTGAATATTCACATACTTCTTGCCTGTCCCCTTGTGGGAGAGGTCGACGCGGAGCGGCATTATACTACCGACGCACCTGCAACAATTTCTGTTAACTCTTGGGTAATCGCTGACTGACGTGCTTTATTATAAACTAACTGTAGATCAGTAATTAAATCAGCTGCATTATCTGTGGCGCTCTTCATTGCTACCATACGAGAAGCTTGCTCGCTGGCAATATTCTCAATGACTCCACGATAAACCTGTGCTTCTATGTATCGCATTAGCAACTGTTCTAATAATACTTTTGCATTGTCTGGTTCATATAAATAATCCCAGTGATGCTGTAACTTTTCATCTGTGCTCGCAACAATAGGCAACATTTGTTGTATCGTAGGCTGCTGGCTCATAGTATTAATGAATTGATTAGTACATAAGTACAACGCATCAATTTTATTTTCTAAATATGCATCCAACATAATTTTTACTATGCCAATGAGATCAGATGCTTGTGGCGCATCTCCCAGATGTTCTGCATGACCTAATACAGTACCACCTACGCGCTTGAAAAATGCCGTGCCTTTGCTTCCGACTAAACATAAGGACACTTCTGCGTTTTTCGCTTTCCATTCTTTGATATCGCTGACAACTGTTTTCAACAAATTAATATTGAGTCCGCCACACAAACCTCTATCTGACGTAACAATAATATAACCTACACGCTTTATGGGACGCGATGCTAGATACGGATGTTGATATTCAGTATTTGATTTTGCCAAATGACTAATTACCTGAAGAATTTTCTTGGCATAAGGTTTCGCACGCTGCATGCGTTCTTGAGCTCTACGCATTTTACTCGCAGCAACCATCTCCATTGCACGTGTAATTTTTTGCGTATTCTTAATGCTAAGAATTTTCGTGCGAACTTCTTTTGCTATTGCCATGAGTCTCTACCCTTTACCAAGTTTGTGTTTTTTTAAAGGATTCAAGTACACTTCTTAATGTCTTAGCAATTTCTTCATTGTAATCACCAGTGTTAAGTTTTGTTAAAAACTCAGCATGATTACTGCGTATAAATCCTAATAATGCATGTTCGAAGTCAGATAATTTTTTTAACTCTATATCATCTAAGAAGCCTTGGTCAGCTGCAAATAATATGATGGCCATTTCACCAACAGACATAGGTGAATATTGTTTTTGTTTCATAATTTCAGTAATACGTTGACCACGTTCTAATTGTTTACGTGTTGCTTCATCTAAGTCAGATGCAAACTGGGAGAAAGCTGCTAATTCGCGATATTGTGCGAGCGCTAAACGTACGCCACCACCCAACTTTTTAATTGACTTAGTTTGCGCTGCTCCACCCACACGCGATACAGATAGACCCGCATTAATTGCTGGGCGTATTCCAGAATTAAACAAATCACTTTCTAGGAATATTTGTCCATCTGTAATGGAAATCACGTTTGTAGAAACAAATGCAGATACGTCACCTGCTTGTGTTTCAATAATAGGTAAAGCAGTCAGTGAGCCAGTTTTACCAGTCACTTTTCCATCTGTCATCTTCGAAACATATTCTGGATTAACGCGTGCTGCACGCTCTAATAAGCGAGAATGCAAATAGAAAATATCACCAGGGTAAGCTTCACGACCTGGTGGTCTACGAAGCAATAAGGAAATTTGACGGTATGCCCAAGCTTGTTTAGTTAAATCATCATAAACAATCAGTGCATCTTCACCTTTGTCACGAAAATATTCACCCATAGCACAACCAGCATATGGCGCAATGAATTGCAGTGCCGCAGCTTCTGCTGCAGATGCAACAACAATAATGGTATGAGCTAATGCATTATGATCTTCTAATTTGCGGACTACTGCAGCAACAGAAGATGCTTTTTGACCAATCGCAACATAAATACATTTTACACCTGTATCACGTTGGTTGATGATAGTATCGATTGCAATAGCAGTTTTTCCAGTTTGTCTGTCACCAATAATTAACTCACGTTGGCCACGACCTACTGGCACCATGGAATCAATCGATTTCAATCCAGTTTGCATAGGTTGTGAAACAGGTTGGCGGAAAATTACGCCAGGTGAAACTTTTTCAACTGGGGAGCTGTAAGGTGTTTCTATAGGCCCTTTACCATCTATAGGCGCGCCTAACGCATTCACTACTCGA
Source organism: Legionellales bacterium UBA5158 (assembly GCA_002413665.1). Taxonomy (GTDB): domain Bacteria; phylum Pseudomonadota; class Gammaproteobacteria; order DSM-16500; family DSM-16500; genus UBA5158. The sequence goes on from DHXK01000125.1 coordinate 6,359, forward strand.
CCTAATAATGCTTCACCTACAGGTACTTCAAGAATACGGCCTGTACATTTTACCGTTTGACCCTCGGCTAAATCATCAGTTCTACCTAATACAACTGCGCCGACAGAGTCGCGTTCTAAGTTAAGCGCCATGCCGAAAGTATTGCCACCAAACTCTATCATTTCGCCTTGCATTACATCATCAAGGCCATTAATACGCACAATGCCGTCTTTTAAACTAACGATAGTGCCTTCAGTACGAGCTTCTGAGGTAATATTAAATGTCTCAATGCGGGCTTTAATGAGTTCGCTGATTTCTGATGGATTAAGTTGCATATGTTCCATAATTCAATACCTTAAAATGAGTCTAGTAATCGCGTTAACTTTCCACGCACGGAGCCATCAATAACCATATCTCCGGCTCGAACAATAACGCCACCTAGTAGCGTTGGATCAATTTTGTAAGTCAGCTCTACTTGGCGCTCAAAGCGCTTCGTTAGAGCTTTCATCAATTTTTGTTGATAGGTTTCATCTAGTTCTACTGCTGAAGTCACTTCAGCGTTGAGCGTTTTTTCTTGTGCTGCTAATGATGCCTTAAAAAGTAACGAGATATCTGGCAAAGCAGCTAAGCGATTATTTTCAGCTAAAAGCCAGATAAAGTTACGCATCTGCTCGTTGAGTTGTGGCGCAAGAATGTCACAGAATAATTCTTTTAATTGTTCGGTGGTCACTTGTGGGTTAGAGAATAGCTGAATAACAGAATTATCTGCTGAAATATAAGCGGCTGTTTCTAACATCTTATCCCAGTTAGAAAAATCTTTTGCAGACGCTGCATATTCGAATGCAGCAGCAGCATAAGGTCTTGCAATCGTTGTCATTTTTCCAGTAGTCATCATAATTCAGCTATAAAGTCATCTAACAAATTAGCTTGCGCTGTCGCATCCAAATTACGTTTTATTATTCTTGTCGCACCTGCAACCGCTAAGCCTGCCAGACGCATACGTAGTGCTTCTTTTGTTTGGCTGACTTCACGTTCAAATTCTTCATTGGCTTGCTCGAGTATCCGTTTACCTTCTTCACGTGCGTTTTCTTTTGCTTCATCAACTAACTGCACTGAACGTTTATGAGCAAGGTCAACAATATGTGAAGCGCTTTGCTTAGCTTCGTGGACGATATCTAATGCTTTATGTTCAGCAAGCTCGAGTTCCCGTTTACCACGTTCTGCAGCTTCTAAGCCATCAGCTATCTTTTTTTCACGTTCGCTGATTGCACTTGTAATCGGTGGCCACACATATTTCATGGTGAACCAGACCAAGATGATAAAAGTAATCAGCTGACCTAATAAGGTTGCATTAATATCCATCCCACATCCTCGCTTGTTAAACTTTAGCTAACTGCAGGTTTTGCTGCATTAATAACGGCTGTCAAGAATGGATTGTTTGCAAAAAATAAATATAAACCCATAACGATAGAAATAGCCGCGAATGCATCTACTAAGCCTGCCATTAAAAACATACGCATCATTAACATAGGTGTTAACTCAGGTTGTCTTGCAACACCTTCAAGAAATTTTCCGCCGAGCACGCCGAAACCAATTCCTGTTCCTAACGCTGCTAAACCAATCAATAAACCTGCAGCAATAGCACTCATACCTTGCACTTGGGCAATAAGACTTGCAATTTCCATCTAACTCCTCCTCAAAAAAACAATAAAATTAAAACTCTTTTTATACGACTCATAACAACTTTAATGCTTGTCGTGTGCCATGCTTAAATACACTATGGTTAACATCATAAAAATAAATGCTTGGATAGTGATAATAAGAATATGAAATATCGCCCATATCCCGCCTGGCAACCACTGAGCCCACCAAGGTAATAGAGCAATTAATATAAATACCAATTCACCAGCAAACATATTTCCAAAAAGTCGCAATGCTAACGATAAAGGTTTTACAAACTCTTCAACTAAGCGAAAGATGACATTCAAAGGAAATAAATAAGCGCCAAAAGGTTTGGTTAAAAATTCTCGACCTAAATGCCAACCTTTAACGGTAAAATTATAAAAAACAATCAAACAAAAAACGGTAATAGACATTGCGAATGTCATATTGGGATCAGCGGTAGGAACGCTTTTGAAATGAGGGAAGCCTAATGGTGCTAGTGCTCTAGGTAATAAATCAACCGGAAGCAGATCCATGAAATTCATCATGAAAACCCATAAAAATATGGTTAAAGCTAAGGGTGCGATGAGTTTACTTTTTCCGTGATATGAATCACGCACTGATTTATCAACAAAGTTTAAAATGATTTCTACGAAACTTTGCAATCTACCCGGGACGCCAGCTGTCGCTCTTACAGCGGCGAAACGCAATACAGCTATTATCAATAAACCTGTAAATAATGATACGAGAAACGTATCAAGATTTAATGTCCAAAAACCAGCGTCTCCTAATGACATTGTTTTTAAATTTAACGTCAAATGATTTAAATGATGCTGAACATATTCGGCAGTGGTCATTGTCTCTGTAGTCATTCTCCCACCCTCCCTTCTCGTGCCATAAACACCATCGAAATTATCCAAAAACCAATGATTGCTGCTATATACCCACCTAACGCGGGTAAAACCTGAACCGGTAAATACTTAACTATTAGTACAAATATAATTGCGCCGGAGAATAATTTAAGCGCTTCTCCGATGCCAAAATTTATGATGAACTGCTTTGCTGCTCGCGCATTGGTGTTAACAAACACCCTCCGCACAAAAATAAAATTCGGCAAACAATATGCTAATCCACCTAGCAATGCTGAACATCCACTTCCTACTCCTTGCAATAGCCCTAAAATAAAAGCTAACCCAGTCACAATCGCCACCTGCCAAAAAATAAGCATATAAGCTTTTGTCTTAATTGAATTATTTATCATTCAGATAAATCTTTCGCATATTGAGGATCCCGGAGAATGGGGCGGAGTATAAAGAATTTTTCCAGGTACTGCAATGCACGAATTATGTTTTTTCATCATTCAATACCCTTTTAGAGAGAGCAGATAAGAATGGGTATTGAGTAATATATTTATGGAAATCACACTGATGGTGTGTTATTTATGCTCACTAAATACAGAATTGTGCTATTATTATAGCTTGCTTAATCCCGAGGATAGCCCAAATGGCAGATGAACCAGCGATTTTACCTCTTGAGAATGTTTTAGCACCAAACCATGTTGATATAAACCTAGCGGTTGATGGGTTTTATAGACATTTGAGCTCTCATATTTGGGAAGACATGGCCATACTTGAAAACAATGAAGACAAATATCATTCTTTTTTAGTTCATCATGAACGAGCAAGAATTAATGCACATAATATAGCTCATGATGGTAATCCAGGCTTACAAGAAGACGCTGATGAAGAAGAAGATATAGCTTTCGCTCCCGATGAAATTGCCAGACTAGCATCCTTTGTACTTTTTGCTAGACAATTCAACACTATAGCAGATGCGACAGTAGCACTAAGATTACATTTTGATAATCTTTTAGCGTTACATCAGCAAGCTGAGAATCAAGTGCACCATGAGGGAATAGCGATAGTGGCTAACCTAAGCCCTCCACCCAGCCCTCGCTTGAGATAACACAAAAGGGCTTTATGATTTTGTTATGATTCTTCTTGAAAGAAACTCAACAGCTTATCAAGCTCAGTCATATTGCTATATTGAATAACAACTTTACCTTTGCCGCGAGCGTTGCAATGAATCGCAACCGGCAGTCGTATTTGGTGCGTTAAATCTTGCTGCAATCGTTTAATATCAGGATCGATAGGCTTAGACATAGTTTGAATTAGGCTGGCTGGCAGCTGTAATCGACGTACCAACTCTTCCGTTTCACGTACTGACAACCCTTTCGCAATAATCATTTCTGCTGCTTCAAGCTGTAAAGCATCGGTTAATGGCAATAAAGCACGTGCATGCCCCATTTCCAAATCACCTAGCTCAAGCATAGTTTTCACATCATTATTCAAAGCCAATAAACGTAACAAATTACTCACTGTGGCACGCGATTTGCCTACAGCATCTGCGACTTGCTGGTGAGTCATCGAAAATTCTTCCAGCAAACGCTGCAACGCCATAGATTCTTCAATAGGATTTAAACTTTCGCGTTGGATATTTTCAATTAATGCGATAGCCACTGCTGCTTCATCTGGAATATCACGGATGAGAGCGGGAA
>DHXK01000125.1:10719-13054 GCA_002413665.1 Legionellales bacterium UBA5158
AGCGGGAATTTCACTCAAACCCGCCATTTGTGCTGCACGCCAACGGCGCTCACCTGCAACAATTTCATAGCGACCGCTTGCAATTGGGCGAACGACTATAGGTTGGATAATACCTTGAGCTTTAATCGAATTGGCTAACTCTTGGAGTGCTTCTGGATCCATACCTCGGCGAGGTTGATATTTTCCGCGTTGAATTAAATCAACCGCTAGCTTCGCTAAAGTGTCAGTAGAATGCGCACTGTCTCCAATAGATTCGCTGGTAGCAGAAAATGAGCCTATTAATAATGCATCTAGTGATTTGCCCAGCCCGCGTTTTTTTACCATGTGAGAATCCTTGAAGTACAGCTACGAAAATATTGTTCATCTTAATCAATCAGCGTGCTAATCGCCAGAGACTATTGCAAGATCACTTAATATTTTGTTAAGCATTTTAACATAGTCTGATACATTCGTAGAAAGAATAGGTTCTAACAGGAGTTTGCCTATGCCCACTCTCGATCAACATGCTCTTATCCAAAAATTAAACGGCTATCTTCTCCGTAAAAATCGACGTAAGACTTTAGAGTTCGGTTATTGTCATGGCCTAACATTATTGTGGTTGCATAAAATGTCGAAAGGCCAGGAGTCGTCATTTTATCAATTAATAGTTGATATCATTTTAGCCCCTCCAGAAGATCACCGTCTTTTTGAAAACCATATAGAAGAATTTATTGCCCGCATAGAATGGCTGCAAAACCCAGAAAAATATGATCACAGAATACAGCAATTCGATATTGATAAACTTCTCGAACTACCCAAAAAAACTTCATTTTCAGGTGTATTCAATCTACATGATTTGACTAACGTTTTAAAACGTACATTATTGCCTGAACAAATGATTTGTTTATCCGGTGTAGATCATACGATAGGAATTTACTGTCGTAGTGATAAATTCTATCTATACGATCCTAATTATAAAACTGGCAATGCAAAAATTTTTAGGAATGTAAATGAGCTAGCCAATGAAATTTTTAACACTGCTATACTACCTAAAGATCAAACTATTCATAATGTTTCTCTGATCTTTAATATAGTTACATTGCATCCATCCGCCATGCTTTTAGACAAAACAGAAATAGTACGGCGACTAACCTATTTTCGTGGGCAACTCAGCAGAAAAGATCCCTTAGGCATGAATCCTCTCTATCTCGCAGCAGAAAACAATGATGAAGAAACAATAAAGGTTTTATTAGAAAAAGGCATGAATATTAACATTACAAATAAACAAGGTATATCTGCACTTAAAATTGCATCAGAATGTGGGTATCACAGCGTTGTTAAACTTTTATTAACGCATAAAGCAAATGTAAACTTAGCTGATGAAGATAATCAAATACCTCTTCATCATGCAGCAAGTAGTGGTTACTGTGACATAACCGAGACATTATTAAAAAACCAATCCAAAGTTGATCATGCCGATAATAACAATAAAACTCCATTGTTTTTTGCCTGTAAGAAAGGCAAGCTACCTGTCGTTAAAATTTTATTAGCTCACGGCGCCAATCCTTTACACTCTATCGATGAAAATAATTCGATTCTAAAAGTCGTGGTAGAAAACAAATTTTGGAAAACAACTCTTCTATTATTACTGAAGATTCAGCAGGTAAACAAACTTGATGCAGTCATTAAAAAACAAGTAGTGACTCATCAAAAAGAACTTGTTAAAACGTTTAATGAACAAAAAGATAACTACACAGACGAAGAACATCATCATCTCACTAACGCAATGACATATCTATTTCCTACCATCATTCCAGAGAAAGTTGCAATAACCTCGTTAAATCCACCCAGTTCTTATAGCCCTAGTTTTTTTCACTTCGCAAACTCTGTTACGGAAAAAATAAAAAATACACTTTCAACAATAACCCATTTTGAATTTAAGTTTTAATGTGTAACCTGGATTTCAATTCGTTCAATCCAGGCTATTATTATTACTTATTTTTAAGTGTAACGTGATAGAATTACAACCATTCTATCTATTTAACAAAAAGACTCTTCATAATGACTAATAATATTTCTCACGCCATAAAAGACCCCGTACACGGAACCATGGAATTTAGTACAGAGGAAGATAACTGGATTAAACCATTTATCGACAGCCCTAATTTTCAACGTTTGCGTCATATCAAACAATTGGGGATGGGTGACTATATTTTTCCGGGAGCTGTTCATACACGATTTAATCATTGCTTGGGTTGCTGTTATGTTGCCAGTCAGATTTCTCAAAAAATTGGGCTGCCTGATGAAGAACGTCAATTAGTTATCATTGCTTGTTTACTACATGATATTGGCCATG
>DHXK01000125.1:13098-20168 GCA_002413665.1 Legionellales bacterium UBA5158
GCCATGGTCCTTTCTCTCATACATTTGAAGATATCTTTCATCATAAATTAATTCGGCATGAAGCATGGACGCCCTTTTTTCTTTCTGACTATCGCAAACCTGAATTTTTTGAAAAATATAATCAACGCAATCCTAACTTTCCATTAACACCTAAAAAATTTACACAGATTGAAGAAATGATTATGCATAAATCCACGGTAAAACGTGTCTTAGCGGATATTGTTTCCTCTCAACTTGATTCAGATCGATTAGATTATTTATTGCGTGATAGTCATTTTTGTGGAGTCACTTACGGACAATACGATTTTCGATGGATGTTGAATTGCATGACTATGGTGAATTCACATTATGGTCCACGTCTTGGTATTACGCATAAAGGTATTGGTGTCGTCGAACATTATTTAATGGCGCGTCGTTTAATGACCCGCAACATTTATCATTATCAAAAAAAATTAGCATTAGAATTTTTCCTCATTCAATTATTAATTAATTTAGCAGAAAGTATAGATCATCATCCTGCTTACAAGGAATTAAAAACAACTAGGCTAGGGAAATTTTTAATTCAAGCTAATAATTTCAACGAAAAAATTAAATTCTCTGAGAACGCTGATAAACTGAAAGCCAATTTTTTAGCCGATAATTATGCAGATTATCGCGAACTATGTGACTATGATATTTTTGCTATTATGAAACAATTGTCTGCTACCAATGACAGTCATGCTTCGGCACAAATTGCTAGGCGAATAGAATCCCGCAGTATGCCAAAAATAATTCGCTTGGATTATGTTGATATAAAAATCGCTGAAGAGATTTTAAAAGATTTTAAACAACTTCATATTAGCACCATACAAGATTGGCAAATTAATCTTATTAAAAGTCCGCATCAATCTTACACCATAGAAGACGATCCTATTTTAGTCGTTAATGAAACTGGACAAGTAAAACCCATCAATGAAATGTCTCTTATGATAAATGCAATTTCAGATAAATTTGAAAATACTGCATTTCTCTGCATTGATAGCGTGATCATTGATGATCACAACATTCAAAAAGTTGTTACGAAGTTAACAGAAAAATTTGCGTGAGAAATACTAAAAGTTTTTACAAAAAAATTTTAGGCTATGATAAACACTACTAATTTTTTTTAATTTATTTTTAAGCCTCTCTTAAGTATTTTAAATTAATATCCTTACATTCGGGAGGGAGAGGCTCATGACAGAATCAGAATTATCTTTAAATTTAAAAATGTCAGTTTTTATTTCTAAACTAGCCAGTAATCTCAATGATTATATAAATATTATTTCATTCGATACCTGTCCAAAAGATCAAGCATCAGCTGAATGTAAAAATTGGCAGAAGCTAGGTTACTCTACTTACTCAGTGCCTCTTCCAGGTGATGATAATTATGTTAATAAGCTGATTAAATAAGACTTGGGCTCAGTCTCGTGCTGCTATAGCATTGGAAACATCCATCAGTCAGCTCAGTCAATTTACAGCACAGATGCTCAAAATCAGCGCAACTCAGAAGATATCACCCTGACTAAAACCGAGACTTCTCTTCCGGGTTGATGTATTATTAGGCTAAACATACTATTGAGAGTATTTTATATGCCATTTTCAACAAAACGCGCTGTCAACATAGGTGGCAATAGTTACACTGAATTAGATAACGGCGAATCTATCGTCGCTAGCATAGACCCCAATCCTGTGCATTTTGAGGCTACTCAAACCCGAATGACTTCTATCGAAGATTTAATTGGAAATACTAAACCAGTGCACTCGACACCTTCAAAAAAGAAAAAGACGGAACCTTCACGGCCTAATCAAGCGATCACAGACCGAATCTCGACTATTGAAGAGCTGGTTGATGATAGCGATGATCAGAAAGCGTCATGTTGTTGCTTCTCTTTCTTTAGGTCCAGCAAAAAAGTGGCTCCCAACACAAGAGCTTCATTAGCTAATACTGATTTGAAACGCAGAAATCTCGTTTAAAGTTAGGCTAGATAACCCTGGAATGAAAGCCTCCGATTGATCTTAGCTGACATGCGCAGGAACGCCTGCAGCTGCACGACCCCATTTACCATACTTCTTATCCACTTTCTCGAACTTAGTGTATAATCGTGGGGTCTTTCCATTTGCTAAAAGGTTACAACCCCATGTCTGTTAGTGTTGTTATTCTCGCCGCCGGTCAAGGCAAGCGAATGCAATCTGATCTACCTAAAATATTGCATAAGTTGGCAGATAAACCTCTGCTTGAGCATGTTGTTCAGACAGCCTCATCGCTTAAGAATATGGAGACTCCTATAGTAATATTTGGCCACGAAGGTAGCCAAGTTCAGCACGTGCTCGCACATTTAAATGTGCAATGGATTCCTCAAACTGAGCTGCTGGGAACTGGACATGCTGTGCTCCAAGCACTGCCTTTCATTGAGCAAAACAATCGTGTCTTAATTCTGTGTGGCGATGTTCCACTTATTAACGCCGCTACTTTACAAAATTTAATTGAGACTACGCCCACAAATGCTATCGGCATATTAACTGCAGAAATTGCTAACCCCCATGGATTTGGCCGCATTATCCGTGATGCACAAAACAAAATTATTCGTATCATTGAAGAAAAAGACGCTGATGAAAATCAACGCTTGATCAAAGAAATTAATTCTGGAATTTATTTAATTCCCGCAAAACTTTTACAACAATGGTTACCTCGTCTTGAAAATAACAACTCACAAAAAGAATATTATTTAACAGACATTATAGCTTTAGCCGCCCAAGAAAATATTTCTATACACAGTTTGCAACCTACAACGAACGAAGAAATATTAGGCATTAATGATAGAATTCAACTTTCACATCTCGAACGTGTTTATCAAAAACAACAAGCAGAAAAACTAATGCGTAATGGCGTAACACTCTATGATCCAGCACGCATAGATGTTCGCGGAGAATTGATAGTAGGCAAAGATACCACAGTGGATATTAATGTTATTTTTTGTGGCCATGTAAAAATCGGACACCATTGCGTCATTGGCCCTAATGTTTCTTTACGCAATGTCATCATAGGCAACCATGTTGAAATAAAAGCTAACAGTGTGTTAGATGGCGCTGAAATTGCAGACAATTGTGTGATTGGCCCTTTTGCTCGAATTCGTCCTGGCACTGAATTAGGCCCACATAGTCACATTGGAAATTTCGTCGAGATAAAAAATTCTATCGTGGGTCGCAACACTAAAATAAATCATTTAAGTTACATTGGTGATAGCGATGTCGGAAAACAGGTAAATATAGGTGCGGGAACGATCACCTGCAACTATGATGGCGTTAATAAACATCGAACGACAATTGGCGATCATGCTTTTATAGGATCTGATTCACAACTAGTTGCTCCCGTCTCTATCGGTGAGGGTGCCACTATCGGAGCAGGCTCCACTATCACACGCAATGCACCAGCAGATCAACTCACGATTTGTCGTACCCAACAACGTAGCATTGCAAACTGGCAAAGACCTAAGAAAAAGGAAACTTAATATGTGTGGGATTGTAGGTGCAGTATCAGAACGCAATATAGAAAATATCTTAATTGAAGGTTTAAAGCGCTTGGAATATCGTGGCTATGATTCAGCTGGAATAGCTGTTTTAAACGCTCAAGCACAATTGCAACGTGTGCGCACCCAAGGCAAAGTTGGCGAATTAGAAAAAGCTTTGCTGCTTTCCCCTTTACAAGGAAGCATAGGCATTGCTCACACACGCTGGGCAACACATGGTGCGCCCGCTGAATGTAATGCTCATCCTTTAATGTCTGGAAATGAATTTGCTCTCGTCCACAATGGTATCATTGAAAACTTTGTCAGCTTAAAAGAAAAACTTATCGAGCAAGATTACGAATTTACTTCTGAAACAGATACCGAAGTAATCGTTCATTTACTCCATTATTATTTTTCTCAAACACCTGATTTGTTAATGGCTGTGAAAAGCACCGTTGCAGAATTACAGGGTGCTTATGCATTAGGAATTATTTCTCTACACGCACCTAAGCAATTAATTGCAGTTCGTCATGGTAGCCCATTAGTGATAGGAAAAGGGTTGGAGGAAAATTTTATTGCATCCGATCCTTTAGCTTTATTTTCTGCGACACAACAATTTTATTATTTAGAAGACAATGACATTGCTGTCATCACATCCAGCACTATTCAAATTTATGCTGACAATAAAACGGTGGAACGCAAACTTCATACCTTAGAAATTAATAATGATGTAGCGGAACGTGGCAAACATCGTCACTACATGAGCAAAGAAATATACGAACAACCTCTAGCCATTTCAGCTTGTCTCGAAGGTCGCCTGTATAAGAGACAGGTATTAGAAACAGCATTTGGAGAAGACGCTAAAGAACTTTTTTCATCAGTGAAACATGTACACTTAGTTGCATGCGGGACTAGTTATCATGCAGCATTTGTCGCACGTTATTGGATAGAATCTCTTGCTGGTTTACCTTGCACAGTAGAAGTAGCGAGTGAATATCGTTATCGTCATCCAGTCGTCCTTCCCAATACTTTATTTGTTTGTTTATCTCAATCTGGCGAGACCGCAGATACATTAGCTGCATTACGTTTAGCGAAATCCACAGACTATCTCAGTACGCTTGTTATTTGTAATGTGCCTAAAAGTTCTTTAGTACGCGAAGCTGCATTAAATATTATGACGAAAGCCGGGATTGAAATTGGCGTGGCTTCAACAAAAGCCTTTACCACACAATTATCAGCATTATTTTTATTAACTCTAGCATTGGGTCGCCACAATAAATTAACCCTGTCTCAAGAAAAACATTACGTACAACAATTACATGAATTGCCTAAGCTTATTACTGCTACCCTCGCGCTTAATCCTTTAATTGCAAAATTAGCGACGCACTTTACCGACAAAAAACATGCTTTGTTTCTAGGACGCGGTGCGATGTATCCTATTGCTCTGGAAGGCGCTTTAAAATTGAAAGAAATTTCTTACATTCATGCTGAGGGTTATCCTGCTGGTGAATTGAAGCATGGTCCTTTAGCTTTAGTTGATAAGGATATGCCTGTTATCGCGGTTGCTCCCAATGATGAATTATTAGAAAAAATTAAATCTAATCTTCATGAAGTGCGAGCTCGTGGTGGGGAATTATTTCTTTTCACTGATAATATTAACAGTATCAAGGAAAACTCACCTGGCACGCATGTTATTGAGATGCCTTCAGTGGATCCAGCGCTTGCACCAATTGTTTATACTATTCCATTACAATTGTTGGCTTATCATGTGGCGGTGTTGAAAGGTACTGATGTAGATCAACCTAGAAATCTTGCGAAATCAGTTACTGTCGAGTAAATATTTAATTTATTAAATACCCTCAACTGCAGTAGTGAGCTACCGAGAGCGTGGCAACCCAGGTTTTAATGTCCTTTTCGTGATACCAGGCACACACGTTAAAGCCTGGATTGCCGCGCTCTCGCTCGCAACGACGCAACATTCACTCTTGCTAGAAATTTATTTTAATGCAGCCACCCTTGGGTGTATGTCTTCTTGTATAATGTCCTTCAATGCAGGGACTTTTCTTCGTAAATATTTTTGCAAATCAGCAGCAATTTTCCGACCTTCTTTATCACCCCAAAAATGATGTAATCGACTTTTATTAAAAAGACTATACGCTGTTTTCAAATCAGCTTCTGCATCAATAACATTATGATTTTCAGCAACTTCTTCATCTGATTCGCCGTCAGATGAAACATTTTCTTTTTCTTCCTGAAGCTGTGCTGAAGCGGGCATAAGTTGTTGGATATGCGCATATGAACTGGGAATAGCAAGCCCTCCAGGAACACTGATGCCCTCTATATTTGGGTTTACATCTGGAAGCTCTACTCTGTTTATTTCACCTTCTGGATGCTGTCCTTCATCAAGCTCATTAATAAGCATGGGTTGTTGCGGTTCTAATTGATAGATATGAGATGTAATACAATTTATTTTTTCATTATCACCTTGAAAAAGCACAAGCAAATCAGTGCGCTCTTCTGGCGATAATATTTTTAATTGTTGATGTAGTAAATGACGTTTGTCAGGATAAACAACGGCTGCATAAGCACGTAAAAAAGCTCGTAAATTATTCGGCATCTCTGCGTCTTGCTTTCCTATACAAGCAGCTCCTTGGGCAAGCAACAGTTTAACTAACACATAATTATTTTCTTCTGCAGCTTCTAGAACAATTTCATAACTCGCATCGCCAAGACTCATAATATCAAAGTGTCCCAATAAAAATGGAACTACATCAGGATTTTTTTCAACTGCATTAGAGAGCACTGAGCGTGTGACTTTCACCTTATGTTCTTGGATGAGACATTTCAAAAAATCTGTATTTGATAATACTTGATTTAACTGTATCTCTCCTAGGTTAAGTTCAGCAAATTTTGTGTGTTCTTTGCAATACTCTAACATTGAATTATTATTTTCTAACTTTAATACGGCAGAAATTAAATTCCATTGAATCGATATTTGATATTTTTCTATTAACCATTTCACTAAATTAAAATCTGGAAGTAGTGTAATTAAATCTTCACTGAAGAACTTAAATCCTTTGTCGTCTTTCGAAAAAGCGTCATAAATTTTTGCACCCAGTTCTTTATTATCTTTGTATATTTCCAGGAGATTCGACAAACCGTGTCTATACCTAGGTGAAATATACCCTCGAAATTTATCGGTGAGATAAGAAATAACTTCTAAATGTTTTCCTTTAATAGCTTCAGCTAACATGACTGTAACACTGTCTGGATCGATACTATTAACATGCAGCTTTAAAAAGTATAGATTCCCACGCCGAGCAGCAATTCTTAAAGCCCAAAATGATTCTACATCAATTTTTGCGCCTTCTGCTAATAACAGTTTTATACACTCTCGTCTTTTTTGTATGGCAGGATCATTACTGTTATCTTCTAAATCCACATATTGTACTGCAGAAGAAATTGCACAATTACTTTTGTAATAGTTCACATCCGATTTTTTCCGTTTAGAAAAAAATGGTGGATTCAGCAACCATCTCAAGGCAC
>DHXK01000125.1:20248-21638 GCA_002413665.1 Legionellales bacterium UBA5158
TCAAGGCAATTAAATTTCCTCGGTAAGCAGCTACCATCAATGGAGTTTCACCTTTTTCACTAACTGCTTTTTCATTTAAATGAGGGAACTTCCGATAAGCCTCTTCTAATTGCTCGCGAACAGATTTTTCATCTGGATTATCAACTGTGGCTTCAATTACATTAATTAAATCTTCATTTCTAGGTAAAGCCATAGGAGCATCCAATTAGTTCAAGATTGTGTCATTATAGTGAAGATAATTGATTTTTGCAATAAATTAGATCAATTGCTATTGGCTAAGGGATGCGAATAGTGAAGTCCCCTCCTATAAAAAAGGAGGGATAGGACTTTACATCTCTGCTTAACTCTTTAAGAATGAGGGTTATTAAGCTTTATGTCTGTGTTTGACTCAACCAGGAACAACAAAACTTGCGATCAACCATTTCGTGCCAGAATTTTCAAAGCGTACTTGAATTCGAGCATGCTCACCGCGGCCTTCGTATTGCAATATGATTCCCTCACCGAATTGATGATGAGTCACTCGTTGGCCCATGCGTAAGCCTGTGTCATTCTCAGGCATTGGTCGAGAATAACTGGAGGTCGTTTGTGGACGAGATACTTTTGCTTTTAATCTCACTTCATCTAAAAATTCTTTTGGAATATCTTTAATAAAACGAGAGGGTCTATGGAACACTTCTTTACCATGCAATCGACGCGATTCTGCATAGGTTAAAAATAATTTTTCCATGGCGCGTGTCATCCCTACATAGCAAAGACGACGTTCTTCTTCTATCTTAGTAGGATCTTCTTGCACCATGTAATGCGGAAATAATCCTTCTTCAACACCGCACATAAAGACCACTGGAAACTCTAATCCTTTGGCGGAATGCAACGTCATCAGTTGCACGCAATCTTCAAATGTTTCAGCCTGACCATTTCCAGATTCTAATGCTGCATTTGATAAAAATGCGGTGAGTGGTTGCACCCCTTCAATCGTAGCAGTCGCTTCAAATTGCCGCGCAGCATTCACTAATTCTTCTAAGTTTTCTATGCGAGCCAATCCTTTTTCGCCACGCTCTTTGCGATACAGTTCTATCAATCCACTATTTTGAATGACATGTTCCGTGCGTTCATACAATGCTAGATGTTGCGTATCATCTGCTAATGTATTTATTAATTTAAGAAAAAGAGCCAACGCATTAGCAGCACGCGCAGCAAAACTATTTCTTTCTAATAATATTTCTGCTGCACGCCATAAAGAAACTTGGTTCTGTGCAGCACATTCGCGTAAAGCAACTATTGTGCGATCACCTATGCCACGCGTAGGTGTATTTACAACTCGTTCAAACGCTGTGTCATCATCACGACTTGCGATCATACGCAAATAGCCTAATGCATCTTTAATTTCTGC
>DHXK01000125.1:21841-24027 GCA_002413665.1 Legionellales bacterium UBA5158
GCATCTTTAATTTCTGCGCGCTCGAAATAACGTAGTCCGCCATGAATTCTATACGGAATACCAAATTGTATTAAGGCTTCTTCTATGACACGGGATAGAGCATTGGAGCGATATAAAATAGCAATATCACGCAAGGGCTTGCCCCCACGTTGGCAATCACGAATCCGATTCACTAAAAATCGCGCTTCGTCTAAATCATTAAAACCTGCATAAAGTGTAATGAGCTCGCCATCACCCCCATCAGTCCACAGATTCTTACCTAGTCGTTCTGAGTTATTTTCGATTAAAGCATTGGCTGCTTTTAATATATTGCCAGTTGATCGATAATTCTGTTCTAACCTAGTTGTTGTTGCAGTCGGGAAATCTTTGCAGAAACGTTGCAAATTAGCGGCTTGCGCTCCACGCCATCCATAAATAGATTGGTCATCATCACCCACTATCATCACGTGATTATTTTTTCCTGCTAATATCCGTATCCAAGCATATTGCACAGCATTCGTGTCTTGAAATTCATCGACTAACACAAAACGAAAACGATCTTGGTAATGCGCCAAGAGCTCTGCATTATTCAGTAATAATTTATGTGCCTTTAATAATAAATCAGCGAAATCAATTGCCCCTGCGCGTAGACAGGCTTCTTCATAGGCTCGGTAAATCTTAATCAACGTGTGTGTGGTCGCATCGCCATGATCAGAAACATGGTGAGACTCTAAGCCTTCGTCTTTTTTATTATTAATAAACCATTGAGCTTGTTTGACAGGCCATCTATCTTCATCTAGCGACAAGCTGGCAATAACACGTTTAACTAAACGGTATTGATCGTCAGAGTCTAAAATTTGAAATCCTTCGGGTAAATTAGCTTCACGCCAATGCAGGCGCAGTAATCGATGAGCAAGACCGTGAAAGGTTCCCACCCACATAGCTTGAGAAGAGCCACCTAACAAACTTTCAATACGTCCGCGCATTTCAGCGGCTGCTTTATTGGTGAAGGTCACGGCTAAAATATTAAAGGGCGATAACCCTTCAACTTGAATTAACCAAGCAATGCGATGCACCAATACGCGTGTTTTACCACTGCCGGCACCTGCCAGGATTAATTGATGACCCAATGGAGCAGAAACGGCTTCGCATTGAGCTTCGTTAAGTGAATCTAATATCAGAGAATTTTTCATAGGCCGTATTGTATAAGACCCCTCATGGAAAATCACATTTTTCTACTAATTACTTACACATGGCCAATAAGATGGTCATGATTTAGCCAGCTGAGCAAATAATCAAGACAACCTAAGATCCCCTCGGACATATTCCTGCCAAGTTGCGGCGGCCTGTCGGCAAGTTAAACAAAAAGCAATGTTTCTGTTATACTGCCTGCCCTTGTATAACCAGCAGCTAGCAGACACTCTCATGGCCAGAATTAATTACGAAGATGCAACTTTTTTACTTAGCGCAGCAAGACTAGCTCAATTACCAGAAGATGTGGGTATCGAAGTCGCGTTTGTGGGTCGCTCAAATGCTGGTAAATCCAGTGTTTTAAATCAAATTACACAAAATAAAAAACTGGCGCGCGTGAGTAAAACACCTGGTAGAACCCAGTTAATTAATGTGTTTGTGTTAGATGAAAAACGTCGTTTAATCGATTTGCCAGGCTATGGTTATGCTAAAGTTCCTCAAGAAGTCAAAGCCCTCTGGCAACAAACGTTAGGCGATTATTTGTTACAACGAAACTGCTTACAAGGCTTAATATTGGTAATGGATATACGTCATCCTCTCACCGACTTTGATCAAAACTTACTGGCTTGGGCCGACGAATCTAATTTGGCGGTGCACATTTTGCTAAATAAAGCGGATAAATTAGCATTTGGGGCAAGTAAAAACACCTTGTTTGAAGTCAGAAAATTTGTCGAGAAATATACAACAGTCGTGACCTGCCAATGCTTTTCTGCTTTAAAGAGCACGGGTATTAAAGAATTGCGTGACCAATTAAATGATTGGTACTCACTATAAGATTGTTATTCGCAGTTGCTAGCGCTCGCAACTGCGGTTATTATCCATCGTTTTACTGAAAACGATGGGGCTCCCTGCCTTTCTATAGTTACTTTCCTCTTCCCCTAAGCTAATATCTTTTCTCCCCTCCTCATAAACATCATGATTTTCTAGGTTTGAAGTGACTTATGAATATGCTATTC
>DHXK01000125.1:24172-27038 GCA_002413665.1 Legionellales bacterium UBA5158
AATATGCTATTCTTACCGATAGTGCTTTCTTTATTTGCACGCAACCTCATGAAAAATAATAAAATACTTGCGTAAATAGACTGCCGACTTATGAAATACAAACGCCAGGAGCGATTGATCAATGAGCAAATCTAAGAACATGGATCATAAAGTATCTATTTCTCCCACTATCCCTGCAAGTCAAAATTTGCCTGAAATTACTTGGCGCGTTTTAATCATAGGCACTTTTTTAACTATCATCCTTGCTGCTGCAAATGCTTATTTAGGCTTAAAGGTAGGACAAACTATCTCGGCGTCAATTCCGGCCGCTATTATTTCTATGAGCATATTGCGGTTTTTTAGAAATCCTAATGTATTAGAAAACACGATGGTTCAGACCATGGCTTCCGTCGGAGAGGCATTAACTGCTGGGGTTGCTTTCATATTGCCTGCTTTAATTATTCTCCACGCCTGGAATGGGTTTTATTATTGGCAAACAGTCATCATTGCTTTGCTAGGTGGAATGTTAGGCGTCCTTTTTACCATCCCGCTGAGACGTGTTTTGTTAATCGATAAAACATTGAGATACCCAGAAGGTTTAGCGATTAGCAATATTTTGAAAGCTAGCATCAACAGAGAAGAAACAGATATAAAAGCCCTCACCTTGGGTGGAGCTGTCGGTGCAGTTATTTCTCTCGCACAGACGGGCTTTCAAGTTATCGCTGATAGCTTTCAATTTTGGGTAAAAACCTCTAACACGGTATTTGGGTTTGGCTTAGGTTTATCACCTGCTTTGATTGCTGCTGGTTACATAGTCGGTGTCAATGTAGCGATCAGTTTAGTGGTAGGGGTTGTCATTGGCTGGATCGCCGGTGTGCCTATTTTAACCTGGATATATGGTATCCCTAATGTCGTCAATGCAAACGATATTGCCTCCTTGATGTGGCGTGATCATATTCGTTATTTGGGTGTAGGCACAATGCTAGTCGGTGGATTGTGGACGTTGGTGACGCTAGTAAAACCTATTGTTTATAGTCTCTCGACTTCCTTTATTTCTATGAGACAAGCTAAATTAACCGGTGGAATTAAACAGATTCGTACTGAACGTGATATCCCACTCAATTATGTATTTTGGGGTATTGCATTACTTTTTATTCCTATTTTTCTATTGATTCTGCTTTATATGATGCCGGATAATAGCCACTTGTCTCACACATTTAGAACATTAATGGCAGCCTTTTGTGCGTTATATGTATTAGTGGGCGGCTTTACCTTTTGCTCTATTTCATCCTATTTTGCAGGCTTAATTGGCTCAACTAATAATCCTGTTTCTGGTTTACTGGTTTCATCGTTACTCATCCTATGCTTAATTCTTTTATGCTTTTTTGGTTTCTCTCACGGTATTAAAGGCAATGAAGTGTTTGCTGCAGTCGTAGCGATAGGCAGTACTGTCATCATTGCAGCCGCATTGGCTATCTCAAATGACACCATGCAAGATCTAAAAGTCGGTCAACTATTAGGAGCCACCCCCTGGAAGCAGCAGGTGATGTTAATTGTTGGCGTGGTCGTTTCAGCCTTTGTTATTCCACCCATCCTGGACTTACTCTACAACGCTTATGGCATTGGTGGTGTATTCCCACGCGAAGGTATGCCTAAAGGACAAATGCTAGCAGCTCCTCAAGCAGGCTTAATGGCCACTGTTGCCGCAGGTGTGTTCGCCGATACATTGGAGTGGTCAATGATTATTGCGGGTGCTGTGATTGCCGTTATCTGCATCATTATCGATGAAATAGTAAAGAATTATGACACGCGCCTGCCTGTACTTGCCGTTGGGGTAGGAATATATCTTCCGTTAGATGCCTCAGTGCCTGTTATTATTGGTGGATTTTTAGCTTACTTCATACAATTAAGATTGAATAAACTTTACCGTTCAAAAGCCGATAGCGACGATAATCTTCCCGCTCACAAACATCGCGGCTTGTTATTAGCATGCGGTATAGTAGCAGGCGCATCTATTATGGGTGTGGTTCTCGCCATTCCTTTCGCTATCACTCAAAGCTCTGATGCATTACGCATCATGCCGGAACAATACCAGTATCTGTCGGGTGTTCTTGGGATAGGTGTGACGGTTATACTTTGTGCTTGGATCTATCGAGTGGTGATGAGGAAGAATGCTTAAAACATGATTTAAATAGTTATTATTATTTCGTGCACTTTTTTTGAAAAAATATTTATTATTCAATTACCGAGCCGCGAATATTTACCAATATGCTGATGCATACTGCAAGCTAATCTATAAAGAAAATAGCAACCGATTAAACATTAAGCTCTAGAAAAATCAAAACTCAATACATCAGACACTCGATCAAAACCTAGTGCCAACATAATTAATCTATCTATCCCTAATGCAACTCCTGCACATTCAGGCAAGCCGTGATCCAATGCAGCTAAAAAATATTGGTCTATACTTTTCTGGGGAAGGTTATTTTTTTTGCGATAATCAGAATCTTTTTGGAAGCGCTTTTTTTGTTCTGCAACATCTTGCAACTCATGAAAACCATTCGCTAATTCTACACCTTTAAAATAGACTTCAAAACGTGAAGCCACTGGCGGATTTTCTAAACGGATTTTTGCAAGAGAAGCTTGCGATGCAGGAAAATCAAATAAAAATAGCGGACGTTCTTGACCTACTTTTGGTTCAATATAATGAGTCCACAAAATATCGAGCCAGGCATCACGCTCATGCAATTCTCCTTGCAAAAAAATATTGTTTCCCTGAGCACAACTTTTTAATTCCTCAAGGCTAGCCGTATGAGGATCAAGATTTAACTGTTTCGAAAATATCTCTGCATAACTTGCGCGCTGCGCAGGCGCACTCTTTAAAACT
>DHXK01000125.1:27096-28583 GCA_002413665.1 Legionellales bacterium UBA5158
CTTTAAAACAAGCTGCAAAAGTTCATCCATCTCATCCATCAAAGCATAATGATCAAAGTCAATGCGATACCATTCCAGCATGGTAAATTCTGGATTATGAATTTTTCCGACTTCGCCTTGACGAAAAGCCTTATTGATTTGATAGATAGATCCCATACCGGAAGCTAATAAACGCTTCATCGCATATTCTGGTGAAGTTTGTAGGTACATTGTTTTTTCTAAGGATTCACCTAAAAATTGAAATATAGCAGGAATTCCAATTACATGAGGATCAGTCACTGTTGCATGAGACAAGACTGGCGTCTCAACTTCTATCACATTACGTTCAGCAAAAAAATGTCGAATCTTAGAGATGATTAAAGCTCGCTCTCGCAAAGTTTCAAGAGATGCGCTAGGTTGCCAAACTAAACCCTCCTCTACAAAGGAGGGCTGTGAATTATTCTTTAACACGCGACACATAAATACCAGTGCGAGTATCAACTTTAATTAATTCACCTTCTTGCACAAATAAAGGAACGCGCACAACTGCGCCCGTTTCTAATTTTGCAGGTTTGCCACCGCCACCTGACGTATCCCCGCGTACACCAGGATCGGTTTCAGCAATTTTTAAATTCACAAAGTTAGCAACCGCTACTGCGAGCGGCATACTGTTAAATAAAGTTAAAATGCAATCGCCCTGCTCTTTTAACCATTGCTTTGCTTCCCCTAAGTGGCCTTCATCAAGCACATATTGCTCAAAAGTTTCGCTTGTCATAAAATGCCAGCCACTTCCATCGTTATACAAATATTGCGCTTCAACATCGACCACATCCGCAGTAGGAATTGCATCTCCTGACTTCCAGGTGCGCTCAACGACGCGGCCATTTTTTAAGTTACGGAATTTAATACGATTAAATGCCTGACCTTTGCCTGGCTTAACCATTTCGTTCTCAAGAATGACGCAAGGATCATTGTCGATCATTACTTTCATTCCACCTCGAATCTCATTTGTGGTATAAACTGCCATCTCATTCTCCTAGCCTAAGTTGGCCTATAATAATCGTTAATGTAAATATCACAAAGATGAAACTGATGAATAAAGAAAAAGGGTGGGAAAAAGCCCTCCAAGAAGCCATTACCAACCCGGAAGAATTGTGGGATCTTCTAGAATTAGATCCTAATCTCTTGCCAGCTGCGAAAACTGCTGCTCAACTTTTCCCATTGAAAGTCCCTCGTAGCTTCATAGAGCGAATAAAAAAAGGGGATGCTTTAGATCCTTTGTTACATCAGATATTGCCTCTGCACGCAGAACACGCCGTAGTAAGAGGTTATACACGTGATCCTTTACAAGAAGCGGACGTTAACCCGGTTCCTGGCTTACTTCACAAATATCAAGGCCGCGTATTGCTCACCTTTGTGGGTGCTTGCGGTATCAATTGCCGTTATTGTTTTCGCAGACATTTTCCTTACGCTGATAACAATCCAGGAACTCAAGGATGGGATAAGGC
>DHXK01000125.1:28668-31073 GCA_002413665.1 Legionellales bacterium UBA5158
CTCAAGGATGGGATAAGGCATTAGCCTATATTGCAAATGATCCGACTATACATGAAGTCATTTTGAGTGGAGGTGATCCTCTGGTCGCAAATGATAAATCTTTAACCATTTTTAGCGATAAATTAGCGACTATTCCGCATGTTAAACGCTTACGCATACACAGTCGCATGCCTATCGTATTACCTGAACGTATTACATCCGAATTTATCACTTGGATTTCACAATTAAAACAAAAGCCCGTTCTTGTCACTCATTGTAATCATGCACAAGAAATCAACCAATCTGTTGCTCATGCAATGCAACAATTAACGAACGCAGGTGTTGTTTTATTTAACCAAGCCGTTTTATTAAAGAGCGTGAATGACAATGCCGATGCATTAGTTGAATTGAGTGAAGCATTATTTGATGTAGGAATACAGCCTTACTATTTACATATACTCGACAAAGTGGAAGGTGCCGCGCATTTTGATTTACCAACGACTATTGCTCAACAGCTTCATAGTGAAATAACGCTAAGACTCTCTGGTTATTTAGTTCCAAAATTAGTTTATGAAAGCGCAGGCTCACCCTCGAAATTACCAGTGTAGCCATATGAGCTAGTTAGAACATAACTTGCAATCTTTCACTGAGCTCATCTTCTGTTTCTGGTGATAACAAGAATATAGGCTTTGGTATTACTAACGGTCTCAAGTCTTTTATAAAATCTCTCATGGCTTGTAAATATTTATTTTCAGCATCCACCAAAATGGTATCAAAACCTAAACTGTCGCAAGGTTCCAAATATCCAATATCGTTATCGATCAAACAAATTTTGTCTCGCATCGATTTTTGACAAAAATATTTTTTGTTGAAATACTGGCTATGTAGATGCTCTAACACAAAGTTTTTGTGCTCACCATTTGTAAAAAAAACAAAACTAAAATTAGATGCACCTAATTGCATTAAAACACTTGGAAGAGAATAACGGCCTGCTTTTGCTGCTAAAAAAAACCTAGAGGTGACCAAGACCAACATAATATTTTTTTTCTTAGCAGTGAGAAAAATATGTTTAATTTCATGCTTATTGAGTATGCATGTTTTCTTTTCATCTCTGCTTTTTCTAATCGCCAATAATGTGTCATCTATATCTAATGCTAAAATTTTTGATGGCTTGATATCATGATGAGGCAACTGCACTTTTACGAACTTATGAAATTTTTCTGTTTTCTCGCCATAAGTAGCCTGACCTTCCGAAATAATATATGAACCGCCTAATGCGTTAAAAAATCTATTAAACATAGTAATATCTCTATTGCTGACTTTATTTTAACGCAATATTACCTTGAATGATTTCATAAAGCACAAAGAATCATAACTATCGATTCGCATCTTTAATAAAAAAGTTTTACACAGCTCAAAAATAGACTAGCAATTGAGGCAAATTATTTAAAATCTACTCAACCAAAGATCAAAAGCAAAATATCTTACTGATTATACAGTTTATTTTTTCAGTCGAGTGAACTAAATGCAAAAAATTTTAAAACTTATAAACATTTGCACCCAGCTTTAAGGATAGTTAACCACAATGTTATCCACAGAAACTGTGGATAACATTGGCAAGAGAAAGAGTGAGTTAAATATAGGGTAAAACATAATTAATCTTGGCAAGATAACAGCGCAGGGTCTGGAATTTGACTTAATCCATAGACACCTTGCTTAGCCGCAATCTGACAGAATTTATTTAATTTCGCATATTCCAAACCACATTCTCTGCAATGATAAACAACATCATTCAATTTACGTTCACGAGAGAGATAGTATTGATTTAATGAAGACTGGCAACCACTGCCGATGAAAGACAATACAATAACCAAAGATATGACTATTTTTTTGCTTATTGTCACTGCATTCTGCCCTTTAGATTGATAAACAAAACGACATTTAGAATACCATATAACATTATTATAAGATGAGAATTTTATGTCATGGAGTGATAAAATAAAGGTTAGGGTAACTCAAAAGGATATGATCATGACTCTTGCCTCCAATATCGAAGAATTACAAAAAAAATTAATTGAGAAAGTTGGGCCCGCTGAAGGTGAGAAATTATTTTCTAAGTATAAAAATGCTTTCCCCACTAATTACAAAGAAGAATGCTCAACTGACATCGCACTGCAAGATATCCTACGGGTGGAAAAGCTTTCCCTAGATAAAACCATTGATATTAATTTTTATATTTCCGACGACAGTAATTTACATCTTCGATTATTCCAATTTCATAAATTTATCCCCCTTTCTGATGTCTTACCCATGCTTGAAAATATGGATTTACGCACATTCAACGAACGTCCTTATGAGCTTTCTATTTCGGGACCTAACATTTGGATTAGCGATTTTACTGTCACCTATGCAAAAACTTCTTTATC
>DHXK01000125.1:31191-32545 GCA_002413665.1 Legionellales bacterium UBA5158
ATCATCAAGGAAGTAAAAGATTTATTTCAAGAATCTTTTATCAATACTCGCTTAGGCTTAATTGAAAATGATGGATTCAATAAACTTATTTTAGGTGCGAAATTATCTTCACGCGAAATTACTATTTTGCGGGCATACGCAAAATATTTACGGCAAGCTGGATTTATTTTCAGCCAAAACTATATTGAACAAGCCCTTACCAAAAATTCTGGCATTACAAAAAAATTAATAGAATTTTTTAAAGCAAAGCATAATCCTAATGAAGATAATTCAGCTAAAGCAGAAGAAATAGAACTTAGCATATCGCATGATTTAGAAGCCGTCGTTAGCCTAGATGAAGATAGAATTCTTAGACGTATTTTACAATTAATGAAAGCAACACTCAGAACTAATTATTTTCAAAAACAAGCTAATGGCACGCCAAAAAACTATTTAGCTTTTAAATTTTATTCAAAAGATGTGCCTGACTTACCTTTACCTTTGCCTCTATTTGAAATATTTATTTATTCCCCTCGCTTTGAAGGAATACATTTACGAAATGCAAAAGTTGCACGCGGAGGTATACGTTGGTCTGACAGACGTGAAGATTTTCGTACCGAAGTCTTGGGTTTGATGAAAGCACAAAAAGTTAAAAATGCGGTTATCGTTCCTTCTGGAGCAAAAGGGGGCTTCGTATTAAAAGCTATCCCTGCAGACGCTACGCGAGAAATTTTACAAAAAGAAGTAGTGACTTGTTATAAATCATTTATACGTGGCTTATTAGATCTCACTGATAATTTGGTGAACGGCAAAACAATACCTCCAGTAAACGTAAGATGTTATGACGAAGAAGATACTTATCTGGTAGTTGCTGCCGATAAAGGCACGGCTACTTTTTCTGATACTGCAAATAGCATTTCTAAAGAATATAATTTTTGGTTAGGCGATGCTTTTGCATCAGGTGGATCGGTAGGCTATGACCATAAAAAAATGGGAATTACAGCACGAGGTGCATGGGAATCTGTTAAACGACATTTTCGTGAATTAGATATTAACATTCAAACCACTGAGTTCACTATGGTGGGTATAGGTGACATGAGTGGGGACGTATTTGGTAATGGTGCTATTTATACAGACAACATGAAGCTGTTAGCAGCTTTCGATCATAGAGATATTTTTCTTGATCCTAATCCCGATGCAAAAACTTCTTTTGCTGAACGAGTACGCCTGTTTAATTTACCCACCTCATCTTGGCAGGATTATAATCCCAATCTTATTTCAGCCGGTGGTGACGTTTTTAAACGTTCAAGTAAATCAATTTCCATATCTCCCGAAGTTCAAAAAGCATTAGGCATTGCCGAAACATCTCTTGTTC
>DHXK01000125.1:32612-40733 GCA_002413665.1 Legionellales bacterium UBA5158
CCGAAACATCTCTTGTTCCTACTGAATTGATACGCGCAATATTAAAAGCCCCAGTTGATTTATTATTTAATGGTGGTATCGGCACTTACGTGAAATCTACTACTGAATCACACGCTGATGTCGGTGATAAAACAAATGAATATTGCCGTATTAATGGTGGCGAATTACGTTGCCGCGCAGTAGGTGAAGGTGGAAATCTTGGCTTCACTCAACTAGGCCGTGTAGAATTTGCCGTGCAAAAAAATGGATTGATCAACACAGACTTTATTGATAATTCAGCAGGTGTTGATTGTTCGGATCACGAAGTGAATATTAAAATTTTACTGAACAAAGAAGTTGCTAAAGGTAACCTTACAGAAGAACAGCGTAATGTTTTATTAGCTTCTATGACTGCGCAAGTTGCGGACTTAGTCCTCAATGATAATTACAATCAAGCTTTTATTCTTAGCTTTATTCATTTTCACAGTCATCAATTTATAGGTCTTCATCATAGCTACATTAAAGAATTAGAACTAGCTGGTAGCATTGATCGTGCCGTTGAATTTTTACCAGATGATAGAAAACTTGTAGAAACAAAAACAGCAGGACTAGGATTAACACGACCCGAACTTGCTGTTCTGCTGGCTTACACAAAAATTAATATTAAAGCTGAAATTTTAAAATCTGATATTCCTGAACATCCACATTTAAGCGCGATTCTTGTGACAGCTTTTCCGGAAATTTTGCAAAAAAATTACTTGAAAGAAATGCTACAACATAGTTTGAATCGTGAAATTATAGCAACACAACTGAGCAATCAAATCGTTAACGAAATGGGGATTGTTTTTGTTTATAACTTGCAAGCAGAATCAGGATCTACCGTTGCGGAAATTATTCACGCTTACGCAGTCGCATCGCAAGTCTTTGGCTTCTCTGAATTACAAAAACTCATAGTGTCCCTAGATTATAAAATCTCTATGGCAACACAATACGAAATGTTGGGTCATATTCGCAGACTCATCTATTTATCCACACGCTGGTTCTTGCGAAACAAATCACTGAAAGATAGCACCATGCCAAAATTGATAGAACACTTTTCTTCAAGCGTCAAACAGCTTGAAGAATTAGTTCCAACGTTAATGGGTGGTGCTACAAAAACATATTTAGCTTCGTTAACAGAACAATTCGTACAGGCAGGTATTCCAGATGCGACTGCTAGTCGTATTGCATCAATAAGGGCTATGTATACTGCTTTAAATATCATTGAGGTGGCTACAAAACATCACTTTGATTTAATTCAAACTGCAAAATTATATTTTGCAGTAGGTGAATTTTTTAATTTGTTATGGTTCCGAGATCAAATTGCTAATGATTTACGCGAAGGTTTTTGGGATAGCTTAGCAAGAGTTACTCTACGAGATGAACTGGATATTTTACAAAAGCAATTAACCATTTCAGTCATGAAACATGCCAAGCATGTTGGCGAAGCTCATGCTTGCATACAAGACTGGGTAGTGCTTCATCAAAATGCAATCCTGCGTTGGGAAAAAATGTTAGAGGTCTTGCATTCCAGTACTAGCACAGATTATATAATGTTCTTTATAGCCTTAAGAGAATTATCTGGATTAATTCATCCCACTGAAGACATGTAATTTATTGAGAATCCATAAATCATGAAATTAGCTTTACTAGCAGGAGCGGGGGGATTTATAGGAACCGTTCTACGTTATCTTTTGAATACGTGGATTTATAGGATATTAGCTTATCCTCTTTTTCCTTATGGGACTTTATTTGTAAACGTCATGGGCTGCTTAACGATTGGTTTGTTAAGCGGTATTGCTGAAAGTCGTAATGTATTTACACCCGAATTACGCATATTTATTTTTATTGGTATCTTAGGTGGATTTACAACCTTCTCATCCTTCGGTTACGATACTTTTGCATTTTTTCGCGATGGACAAATTGGGCTTGCGGGTTTGAATATATTTTTACAACTATTTTTAGGGTTAAGTGCGGTATGGTTAGGCTTTCAAATCGCGCGATTTTTTTAAAAGGATTAAATCATGAGTTTTAAAGAAGGATATTCATTAAAAATATTTGTTGACGAAATGGATAAGCTAGAAAATATGCCTCTTTATGAATGGATAGTCCGACGCGCTAAAAAACAAGGTATTTGCGGCGCAACCGTGTTGCGAGGAATAGAAAGTTTTGGTGCTGAAAATCAATTGCATACAACAAAAATTTTAGAACTTTCTATGAATTTACCTATCATTATTGAGCTAGTTGATACTGTAGAAAATATTGAAAAGTTTATTGCTATTCTGGATGTAACAATGAAAGGTGGCTTAATGACTTTGGACAAAGTACAGATGCGTATTTATTCAGAAAAACTTCTTTAATAAAATGTCAATTTTTCTTCTGTCAACATTCCGTCTAACTTTATGTCCCAATTATCCATCGGTAGCAAGGGAACTTCTTGTTGCTGAAATCCCAATCCTATTAATAATGGTTTTTTTTGTATGTTATCTTTTCTAAACGCGAAGGTTCTATCATAAAATCCTCCTCCACTTCCTAATCTATTTCCTTCTTTATCAAATGAAAGCAAAGGGACTAGTACCACATCAAGATTTTGTGTAAGACACTGAATCGCAGAAAAATGTGGTTCTAAAATTTTATACGCGCCCAAACATAATTTCTCTTCGCTTTGATAAAGGGCAAATAAAAGTGTTTTTTCTTTCTCAGACATGACGGGCAAGTAGCAGTTTTTTTTTGCTTGCCATATTTCTGTGATTATCGCATCAGTGGAAAACTCTAAAGGCTGAGAATAATAACAAGCAATATTTTTTGCAGACTTAAATAAAGAATTTTTTGTAAATAGTTGAGCCGCAGTTATGGCTGCGGCTTTTCGTTGCGCACCTGTTATTATACTGAGTTTTTCACGCAACATTTTTCTGAGTTGCTGTTTATCCATCATTTTAATCAACAGAAGGCGGGCTTGTATTGTCTTTGGGGATGGAATCTATGACTTGCTCTAGCCCCTGCAAACGCTCATTAACCATCTGAGCATACATATTTTTTTCATGCTCAACAGTTAATAATTGGTGTGTCATATTTAAAGCAGCAATCACTGCTATGCGATCAATACTTAAAACATGATTCACTTTGCGAATTTCATTCATCTTCTCTTCCAAATATAATGCGGCTTGTTGTAATGCAGCCACTTCATTCTCTGGACATTTTACTTGATAAACCTTCCCTAATACTTCTACTGCAGTTCCAATTACTTGAATATTCATTGTGGTTTCTCTATTGTCTTAAGACGTGACACCATGCTTTCAATATGGGTGATGGCAATCTTATGCTTTGCTAATAGCTGTTCTTTCTCTCTGATTAAAAGTGATTTACTTTGTCGGAGCTTGTTATTAGTTTGTTTTAAGCATTCACATTGTTGGACTAGCGCTTTTATTTGCACTTCAAGATGGCAGAATAATTCATCCATGATTATTACCTTTTTCTAGCAGAATTTTGTTTGGAGTAAAACAGTCTTGCTCGCAATATTACCTTTTTTCAGCTGCTTACTGCAATCAATAAAATAGTGTCTTCAACATTCACTGAATATTTTACCTAGCAATCAATTTAAGTTATTCTAAGTTCCCGAATTAATACGCATCTAACCATGAAAAAAATTACTGATTCTGCTCAATGGAACGCTTTGCAACTTCATCAAAAACAAATTTCGCATCAGCGTATGCAAGATTGGTTTGACGAAAATCCTCAGCGATTTGCGCAATTTTCTATACAATTTGAAAATTTGTTATTTGATTTTTCAAAGAATTTAATCACTTCTGAGACCATAGGCTTGTTATGTGATTTAGCACACCAAAGTAATCTTAAGTCGAAAATACAGGCCTTATTTCGTGGTGATAGTGTTAACAGCACTGAAAATAGACCAGTACTACATTCTGCCTTACGTAGCACCTCGTCGTCATTATCAGTCAACAATAAAAATATTATGCCTGATATCCATTTGGCATTAAAAAAGATGGGTGAATTTAGTGAAAAAATACGTAATAAGATTTGGTTGGGTGCAACTGGCAAAGCTATTACTGACATTGTTAACATTGGGATTGGTGGATCACATCTAGGGCCTTTATTAACAACTCATGCTCTAAAAGAATTTTCTATTAGCAGTTTACGTTGTCATTTTGTTTCTAATATCGACTCTGCACATCTTCAAGAGGTGTTAGATCAAATCGACCCAGAATCAACTTTGTTTATCATTTCTTCTAAATCTTTTTCTACGATAGAAACACTGACTAACGCAACCACCATCAAAACATGGTTACAGAAAAAACTAGGTGAACAATCATTTGCTCAGCATTTTGTTGCTGTAACTGCTGCGCGTAATAAAGCGATAGCCTTTGGTATTCCTGAGCTTCAAATTTTTCCGTTGTGGGAATGGGTAGGCGGTCGTTATTCAATCTGGTCTGCTGTTGGACTGCCTCTAATCATGATGGTTGGTATCGATCATTTTCTGGATTTTTTATCCGGTGCAAATGCTATGGATGTACATTTTCAGCAGACAGAATTTTCTAAGAATATACCGGTTCTAATGGCTTTAATTGGAATTTGGTATATCAATTTTTTTGATTCAAATAGGCACGTTATTCTACCCTATTCTCATGCCTTAAATTATTTCCCACTTTATTTACAACAAGCAGATATGGAAAGTAATGGCAAAACTATTTCTTTAACAGGCAGCAGTGTGGACTATCCAACAGGACCTGCGGTTTGGGGAGAGCAAGGTTGTAATGGTCAGCATGCTTTTTTTCAATCATTACATCAAGGATATACCTTCACTCCAGCTGACTTTATTTTAATTGCTGAAAGTCATAACGCTGCAACCCAGCATCAAAATATTTTGGTGGGAAGTGGGCTGAGTCAAGCACAAGCTTTGATGCAAGGTAAATCGTATGACACAGCACTTAAAGATCTTTTAGACTCGGGCATTTCTGAGCCTGCTGCAAAAGAGTTAGCCTTACATAAAGCAATTCCAGGTAATCGACCTAGTAATACTTTATTCTTGAACTCATTAACTCCCTATAATTTAGGGGCTCTCATTGCCCTTTACGAACATAAAATTTTTGTTCAAGGGTCTTTGTGGAATATCAATTCTTTCGATCAGTGGGGAGTAGAACTAGGCAAAGAATTATTGCCTGGCATCTTATCTTGTTTAGATAATAATGAAGCAGTTAATCTTGATTCTTCTACTCAAGGATTGCTAAATTATTATAAAAGCTGCGGGAGTTCTTTGTGAAAAAACTTCTACCTTTTATTTTACTCATTTGTTGCTGTAGTTTCTTGCTTGGCTGCGGACAAAATGGGCCACTCTTTTTACCAGATACTCATCCAACTAACATAGCTATTGATAAAACAAATGAAAAAAATTAACTTTCATAAGATGCAAGCGCTCGGAAATGATTTTGTTATTATTGAATTAATTTCTCAAATTTTTGACTTTAACACTTTAAACATATCTCAACTGGCCGATCGACGTACTGGAATAGGCTTTGATCAACTTATTTTAATAAATAAGGGTCCGCAGGCAAATTTTTCATGTCGCATTTTCAATTCCGATGGCACTGAAGCTGAGCAATGTGGCAATGGGCTAAGATGTGTTGCAAAATTAGTTTATGATTTGGATTTTACTAAAGAGCTTAGCTTTACTATCGAAACTAAAGCGGGAATATTTACAGTTAGCATTAACTCTAACTTAACTATCACAATCTCAATGGGGCACCCCATTTTTGAACCCACTCTAATTCCTTTCGTGACAAAAACTCAGAATAAATCTTATCTTCTTCCCTTAACAAATTGCGACGTCACTATTGCTGTGTTATCTATGGGAAATCCTCATGCTATATTGCAAACTAGTCACTCAAATGAGTTACTCATTCAAAAAAATGCGGCTGAGATAGCGAGTCATAAAGCTTTTCCTCAAGGCATCAATCTTGGTTTTATGGAAATTTTAAATCGGAATACCATACGTTTGCGTACATTTGAGCGAGGCGTTGGTGAGACATATGCTTGTGGCAGTAACGCGTGTGCAGCTGTTGTAGCCGGTATTATTAATGGCACTCTAGATCACAAAGTAAAGGTTGAGCTTGCATTAGGAAGTTTAGAAATTGAGTGGGATGAAAAAAATGAGCCTGTCATGATGACAGGCCCAGCTGACTATGTATTTGAAGGTTGGTTAGCTTTTTAAATAGCAGAGCTAATTGGAATTCTTCTTGTCTTGCCATCTTTCTGCAGAGTTACACCCTTAGTATTGATGAAAATAACAGTGGATCCGTCTGCGGGCAAGGTATCTCCAATTGTAAGGCTATATAATTTACCTAGGTTACCTATGACCGCTCTCCATTTATTATCTTTTTTAGAAACAGATAACACCACATAATTCGGTTCAGCTTTGGTCGTAGTTACTGTAGTTTTTATAGTCTGCTGATCGGGCATCATGCCAGGTAGGTTTTGACCCGGAGGCAGTAAACTAGCTGGCAAAGGAGCATTTACAAGAAGATCTGTTATACTTTTTTCAGAGGTCACCGTGTCAAGTTTTGATTTGGTAATCGCTTGCGTGGTTTCTGCTATCTCCCGCTGAATTTTTAACATTTGTAATTGATTTACTGCGTTGATATATCGTGTTTCATTTTCACGTTGAGTTTTTAATTCTTCTGGATTAATTGATAAGCTTAAAATACTTGGTGCAACCGGTTGGGCCGGCATTGCGGAGGCAGGATTTACATTTTGCAACGGTGCAGGAGACGTAGCTTTTATAGGGCTAGCACTGTTCATTGCCACTTCAGCTTTTGGTGCTGATGGAGTGCGCGCAGATTCACCACCTCCGCCAAATAAACCTGCTGCCTGCCATATGACAAAAAGTACTATGACTGCAACAATAGCAATAGTAATTTTTTGTTTGTTGCCACCCGCAAGCATCGAATTTTTGGTTTGAGTATCTACCATGGCTTAATTCCCTAGCGCTTTAAGATTAATTGAACCCGACATATTTCCCTCATCTATTTTTAGAAACATTTTAGATAAGGTCAACGGTAACCCTCTTAATTGTTTTCCAATTAAATTAAACGTAGAGGGAGAAACATTTGGTAAAGTTATAATTAATGATGCTTCTGAAT
The DNA here is from genome assembly GCA_002413665.1 of Legionellales bacterium UBA5158. Taxonomy (GTDB): domain Bacteria; phylum Pseudomonadota; class Gammaproteobacteria; order DSM-16500; family DSM-16500; genus UBA5158. The sequence continues at coordinate 39,785 of DHXK01000125.1, forward strand.
AATTCTTTTTAGCCGAGATAGCGCCTAATTGTAAGTTATTTCCAGGAATAACATTAGATAAATTATCAATTAATTTACCTATGATTTGATCTAAAGGAATAATACTTTCAGGGGGTACTCTCTTATAATAAAGCAAATTGAAGTTTAAAAATATTCCTTTAGGTGATATCTCTGTTGTAGCTTCTAATTTTTTCGCCCATCGAAAAAGAGTTTCAATTTTTACACCGCTTGAGCTCACTAAAATTCGAATGGTACCCGTATTATCTGCATTTAAAATATAATCTATTGTTTCGGGTTTCCAGCCAGGAATAGTGTATACCAAGCTTAGCTTTCTCAAAATTGCTTCAATTTGCAAATCAGCGCCAGGAGTAGTTAAAGCATCTTTATATTGTTGTAATCCATCTTCGACTGGTGCAAAAGGAGTTTGTATTAATATTGGCTGCTCCTCAGTAGGTGTCATTAAATATGACCAGCCTAGCCATGCTAGTATTAATAAAATTGCACCTATTATTATTTGCTTGGTGGGTAAAACTCCTATCCCTTGTGCCTTTAATACAGTATCAACTAATTGTAGTTGAAAGCTTTTAACGGTAGGTAGTTTTGGAAAAAGAGGTTCATCTAGAACGGTAAACGATGCAACTGAACTAGCATCAAAAGAAAACTTCCCTTCTAGGGGCAATTCGCTTATAGGAACATCGCCGTGAATATAAATATTAAAATTATTCTGTTGTGAAATAAAAACGACTAGCTCTTCTGGAATGCTATCGAGAGGAAAACTTCCATCTAAATATACACTTCCAGACTTAACAATAACAAGTATAGCTTCTGCCGTGTTTGGTATGGCTTCACAATAAATCATGTCGGTCGGACGTTTGAAATGTTGCCAAACACATTCGCCTAACAGAAATCCGGAATCAGGAGAAAATGCTACTTCATACTGGGTTGCATT
>DHXK01000125.1:40822-53848 GCA_002413665.1 Legionellales bacterium UBA5158
AACTTCATACTGGGTTGCATTTTTTTTCTGAAGAGCAATATATTCGCCGTAACTACTGCTAAGAAGCGTAATCTCTCTCTTGAGTAGATTTGGTTTCTTAGCAATTAATGTATCCCGATATGACGGTATAATAAAGCGTACGCCATCCTCTCGAGTTATATAGGGCATTTATATTGTTCCACTTAAAACAATAGGTGTAATCAACACTACAGTTTCTATATTTCTTTCTGATGCGCCTCTTCCGCCCAAAGCTTGTGCTCCATACAGCTGCATTGCACCACTTTGATTGGTTACTTGTCTAAAACCAGACAGAATCAAGGTATCACCAGAGCTAATTACGCTACGTTGATTAATTTGTTTTTCTGTAATCTGTGGTATTTGAATACTAGCAGGACTGGTTCCACCTGCCCCTGAAGTAAATGTTTGAATGGAAACCTTAGTGGATAAATCAGCATTCACTTGTAAGAAAACTTTATTACCCATTATTTTTGGTAACACATAAAGTATCAAACCAGTCACTAATGTTCCTGGAGTAATAGAAGAGGTTACTGATGAGCCACTGCCTGCGCCACCCGCGAGCGAAGTAGAGGAAACACTCGCTGCATATCCTTCTTTCGTGACTAAACTGATAACCGAAACTTGGTTATTTAAGCATACTACTCTAGGCTCTGAAACAACTGCGACTTTACCTTGTTGTTCTAAGGCACTAATTAATAGATTCACACCCAATGGGTTAGATTGATCGCCTTGTACAATACCCACTTGTGGTAAACCACCTTGCGCTGCAGCGAAGGGAAAATTCGCTAATGCACCTGTTGCTACAGCAGGTGCGATACTGACTGGCGTACCATAATTTGCATTTAAAACAAAATTACTTCCCAAGAAACCACGTTTAATGATTTGCCAGTCTATCCCGTAATTAAAATCACTGGACAAGTTGACTTCAAATACTTGGATTTTTACTAGTACTTGTCGTCCAAGTGACCCATTCAACGTTGTAATGTATTTAGCGGCCAGAGCAACATTAGTGGGTCTATCGCGCACGGTAACAGTAGTTGTTGATTCTGAAACAATAACTGTACCTTGTGCTGAAAGAAGCGGTTTAATCGAAGCTGCAAGATCTTTCCATACAGATAACGTGCCTTTTAAAGTACTAGAAGAACCTAAACCACCAAATCCGCCTGCTGAGCCGCTACTAGAAGCTCCACCACCTGCACCGCCGCCGCCTGACGTTCCACCAGCTGTGTCTCCTAGCGAATAATCGGTTGCTCCTGGCATGAATGCGATATCAAATGTGCGAGTAACAAATGCCTGCCAATATATATGATTGCCATTTATCGTATAAACATTACCACTTTTTGCCGCTAATAAATCCAAAGCACCTTTAACTGTGCCAGAGTAATTAATAGAAACTGGAATAGATTGATCTAAACCTACTTGATAATGCGTCAAAATAGTTTTTTTGGTACCTTCTACGACAGTACGTGTGTAATAAGCCAATGGTAATTGATCACCACGTATAATAATGTGATTTTTTACCCAGCCTGGATCTTTTGCCAAACTGATAGGAGTTTTATCGACATACAATCCTTGATTAACCACTAATGGAATTGCTGGTTTTGCTGATATCTCAGCTTTTTGGATAACTGCTTTTTGATGCTCTATCACATCGGCAACATTACCGTTGGCTTGATTATAAAGTAGGGGTGTCGAACAACCGGTTATTACAATCATTGAAATTAAAGATAATAAAAGTATTCTCAGATAAACCATCACAGCTTCCTCGGGGTGACAATCATAGTTCGATTAGACATATATAAAGTGGCTTGCAAAGGAAAAGGGCTGAGTAATTTTTCAATTACATTTGGTAAACTAGATCCGGTAATTCGCCCATCAAAATTATAGTCGTAGCCTACCTTCCAAACAATTTTCCAGTGATACCTATCCATAATCCGTTCTAGATTTTCTTTTAAAGAACCACTGACACTAATTGCATATACAGCGGCAGGTCGGCCTAGATTAGCAAACTGATCGGGGAAGGCAGCATTGCCATAAGAAGGCGTAAAGCTTGTGTTTTGTTGAACACCAGCTTGAAAGAATGGTTCGGATGGAATGACAGCTGTAGGTTTAGCTACTTGCCATCCTGCGATTGAAATGGCAGGAACCATGATTAACAACGCACTTAATCGAGCGAGGAGGCACTTCATTGCTTTACTCCATTAACCATATGCCTAACAACAACTTATCCATAAATTTTGATTTTTAGTATAAGCGATTTATTTTAAATGTGTAAGACTTATGTTGTTATTTGTCGTAATTTTTCGAAGTCACATTAAAAACTATTTCGAAGTGTCACATCTACTCAGCATCCTTTAAGTCTGTCTAAGATGACCCTGATTGAGTCTACACGCAATGGAGTTTTACTTAGTGAAAAATATAAGAGTTTACATGCAAGACTTGGAAATAGTTAGGAAGTAAAATAATACAAATTTTAGCAACCATACCTAAAGTGCGTTCTGCAACTATATAGAGTTAATATTCTTTGTATAAAGACGAAAAATTAAAAATTTTGGATAAGCGGCCAGATTAATTGAAATAAAATCTCAGCATAAAATGTAATTAGTTATGTGAATATTAAGACTACAAAAAATCAACGTGGGATAATCATGAAATATCGATTGATTGTATTCATCAGCCACAAAGCCTCTTAAATCTTTTGACGACCCAGCAGCCCTGCCAACTTTAAAGTCACCCTATACCATACACTCTGTATGAAATTACGAGCCATTGTAGAGTTACTAATTCGTATAATATTAATCTAAAATGATTCAGCAGATTTATTTTTATCAAGGAACATAGCTACCATTTATTGAAAATACATTAATATTTGAGCCTGCTGGTGATTCGTTGGTAGGAGAACACCGAGTAATCGCCAATACCGACCCCATGAGTCGGCCTTGATTATCAGTACCTGGGGCAACTCTTCCCTTTTCAGTAATAACGCTCAAACACACTCGCCAATATAGTGTTGTGTTGGGTTCGCCTGTCGGAAAAGGTATGTTACCTACACCATTCAATGCATGGTTACACTCCATCGCACCTGGAGCAGCTGTTACTTTACAATCTAGAGGCCCCCCCCCTGCTGACACGGAACCTCCAGCAAGAACAGGTGCTCCAGTCGCATCACCGCGTGCAAATGCAGTAAAACTGCTAATTGGATACACATTACCCGAACAACCGGCAGGACTATTTAGACCCCCTGTACAACCTGTCGGTGCATCATTTATACCGCTCACGCTGACTGGTGACACCAAAATCGAAGGCGACATGCCCGGAGGGCAGCTTGGTGCCGGAACACAACCACCACCTGAATAAATGCCAGCATAATTTACTGAGCGGGCGTTATTTAGATTTTGCCCTGGGATATTAATTTGTCCATATACGGATGTAGTGCCTACTACATGACCTCCAGGTATAGACCCACCAATGATAAGTGCATTTGTCGCTTTTAAAGCATCTGTCCCTAATAACAACATTCCTGTACTACATTGAGAACTAATTTGATAATTCGTAGCATAAGGACTTTTAAGCATGTTAGCTGTAATATATCCTGCGCCCTGTAATACGCTTAAGCCAGTTGCAGCGGCATCACATGCTGCTACTGGCCACTTACCTTGGCTCGTATAATAAGCCATAGCAGCATTCATAATTTGCTGCATTTGCAAAGCCGTTTTATCGCGTTTAAATTGCTCCATTCTTTGTGTGCCATAGCCAACTACCATGAGCAATATTGCGCTCATAATCGCCATCACTAATAACATTTCTAATAGGCTAAAACCTTTCGGCTTGTGTAGATTACTTTTCATATGTTCATCATCCACCGCATAAATAATAGGTTGGTCTCGCAGCGCCAGTGTCACTTAATTCGTACATTTGATCATGGGTATATTGTAAATTAAATTGGTTTAATATTGGCATGGATATCCACAAACTCGAAGTACTATTAGGTGACGCAAAAGAAGGCAATCGTTCCCATACTAAATATTTTGCCAGAGGATTAGGTGCAGAACACGGATCGACAAGCAAGCTTGTGGTTCCATCAGACAAACAGGTCGCCCCTAAACTACTTTTAAAAGCGGGACCTTTTGTGGGATCTTTTAATTTGACGGCTACTTGCGCTCGCCAGATAAGAGATTGAGCGGCGGGTAGAGTAGAGCTAGTCGGAGTGCAAGCTGTGCCTGGTACCATGACTACACACGCATTAACCTGTACAGGAGTAACTGATAAACTGGGATTAAACTGTAATACATAAGTATTGCCTTGGTTATCAAGCAAAGGAGTTGAAATTAATCTGGCTGGGAGACCATAATTCTGCAAATCAGTATAAACTGCTGTAAACGTGCCATTAGAAATGTGTTTTGGAGTCAACAAACTCAATGAGGTGGCAGGCGGCAAATAGGCTGTCGCATTGGGGTCTAAGGTAGCCGATGAACCTTGGCAGTTTGCTTTATAATACGCTCCCATCGCTGAAAATAATTGGTCTACATTAAATTGCACCTGATCCAAATCCTGCTGAAGCTTAAATCCCTGATACATCTTAATACTTAAAACAACAATAGAAGACATGATGGCAAGCACCAGCATAACTTCCAATAAGGTAACACCATTTTGCATCCTGGAAAAATTCACTGCAGTTCCCCACTTTACTACCGTAGCTTATGAACCCATCGCCATCCCTGTTAAAAAGATCCCTCTGATGATGATGATGATTAATATACCGCCTACGCCTAGCAATATTCCGCCAAATACTTTACCAATAAATTTAAGTGTTAATGTGGTTTGTTCTGATCCATGCACACCCATGCGCACTAGACCGTGTTCAAATCCTTTTACTTCGGCCATGATGCGCAAGCGTAAAACATCAGATTCATCGACTAAACCTGTTGATAAAACATCGGCGACATTTCCTTTACCCTTACTCAGCAAATGTTCCATCATCACAAGATGAGAAATCATATAAGGGTTGGCTTGATATTGCATTACCTTAATTGCATTCTTAAATACAACACCATTCGACACTAGCAAACCCAATGTTTCCATCATGCGTGCTGCAGCAAATTTCTTGTATAACGAGAAAGGCGGAATTTTATCTAGTAAAGGTCTGAGTTCACCCACATAATTAGACATCGCCCGTCTTAGAATAAGAATAACTGCAACAACTACAACAATAACTAACCACCACCAATTTTGTATAATATTAGCAACCGTAACTAACGTACGTCCTGCATCAGGCCATTCTTCTATGGGTTTAATCGCTTTAAATTCTATAAATACAGAGGTGTTTAAATAAATAATAATAGCGGAAGCCATCAGGATAACTACCATAGGGTATGCAATTGCGCCTATAAACGCCCCCATTGCACCGCTGCTCTGGCTCATCGTATTAATAGCGGATTTTATTGTTTGTCCAAGAGCGCCGCCTTCTTCACCGACACGTATAATTTCTATTACGTTGGCAGCAAACCATTCTCGCATACCTTCTGCAAGAGGATGCCCCTCAGAGATACTATGTGAAATAGACTCAGCCACATCTTTAGTCAAACCCGTTGAGACTTGTGTCATCATTTCGATTGCACGATTAGGAGGAATACCATCGTTTACAAGAAGAGATAAATCTTCTAAAAAACCAAGTTGCTTTTTTGTGCCAAATTGAAATCGCTTTATTCTTCTGGTAATATTTGAAAAATTAAAATCACTACTTGGTTTTTCCATATGTTTTCCCGCTCACGCAAACTTAAGTTATTGGCACTTAATATTTGAAAGTTGTCGCAGTCGTTGCTGTGTTAATAGGCCCTACAACTTTTTCTGCATCGAATGGATCAATGATCCCTTCTTTGATTAACTGAACTGCACGTAAACTAAAATCCATCCAGCCATTTTCTTTTAAATATTTTTCCCAACCTGATGTGTCGCATTTCTGAATAAACTGTCGACCTTGTTCATCTACCCAAATCACTTCAGCGACGACAGAACGTCCACCTACACCAGTACGGCTGCACTTTGCACATCCAGGACCCCGTGCGCGCGCTGTATTGATAATATCTGCACCTAAAACAGACTCCCAGCCTGGAACAAACGCTTCGTGCTTAATTGAATCTCTTAACGGAATCGCACAACCTGGGCATACTTTTGGTACTAAGCGCTGACAGACTAAACAACGTAGCACACTACTATCACTGAGTAAAATAGGTGAGACACCCATATCAACTAGCCGTGTAATAATGGCAGTCGCACGGTTTGTATGTAGAGTGGTTAAGACTAAGTGACCTGTAATAGATGCGCGAACCATTACATTCGCCGTATCTTCATCACGCATTTCGCCTAAAATAATGACATCTGGATCCATACGTAAAGCAGCACGCCCCATGCTTGCAAAGCTGCGATCTGCTTTTTCTGAGTTAACAGGAACTTGGGTCGCTTCTTCTACGACTTTTTCAACTGGATCTTCAATAGAATAAAGTTTTTGTGTGTCTTCTACCATTTCCATACAAGCAGCAAGTGTTGTCGTTTTACCAGAACCTGTAGGTCCTGCAACGATGATGGCACCAAATGGCAGTTTCAAAGCCATTTTAATCAGATCAACTTGTGCGTGGGTGTAACCCAAATCTTCTAGCGTTTTCGTATGTTCTTCACCCGTCGCTAGTATCCGCATAACCATATCAAAGCCACCATGCGCTGGCACACTGGCTAAACGCAAACGAATATCTTTGCCATGAATTTTTAAAGGCATGGAAGCATCTTGTGGAACCATAGGATTAAAGTGCGAGGTGGCATGATCGGTTTCTTTATTAAAAGCCACCGATGCAATTTCTCTACCCAGTTTTTCAGACCACTCAGCATAGACATGTAATTCGCCGTGTTGACGCATGCGAATTTTGGAATAAGTTGCTCTAACTTGAATGTGAATATCACTGACGCCTTGCAAAACAGCTTCCATCACTAAATCACGTAAATGCTTTTGTTGATCGCTTATGCTTCCTGCAGCTTCACCTTTTTTTTGTTTCTTTGAAATCTCGTCGCCTTCACCACTTGCTAGGACGACGCTAATTAACGATTGGTTAGTTGCATAGACTTGCCCAGGGTGAATGCCCTTGCTCAATAATAATGATTTACAATTTTGAACTACGCGAGAAGAGGGCTCAGAAGATAGGATGACGCCACTTTTTAATACTGCAATATTACCTTGCTCCTGACACCAAACGAGCATTTCTTCCATTTGTTTATCTTTGCTGTCCAAGTCGTTTTGACTATTCAGAACTTTGGTGTTGGTAGCAGTTGCAAATTGTTCCAATATAGCCAATTTAGCATCGGCATCTTCGGACGCACTAGAAGGAGAACGTATATCAGCCATTTTTATTGCCTCTCAAATCTGTAGATTGAGCAAGCTAAGATTGATAGTTATATCAACCCCACAATGTAAGTATATAGCATATTCTCAAGAATGGACTATGTTTTAGAGGATAGCAAGAGCAAAATAAAAACAATTGCATTCAATGCCGAATTACTTATATAACGAATATCTCGTTATATATCAAGGTTTACGACATCTAATGCATTAGTTTCAATAAATTCTCGTCTGGGCTCAACTTGATCACCCATCAACGTCGTAAAGATTTTATCTGCGGAGACAGCATCTTCAATTGTCACTTGTAATAAACGGCGTGTAGCAGGATCCATGGTTGTCTCCCACAATTGCTCAGGATTCATTTCACCTAACCCTTTATAGCGTTGTATCGATTGACCTTTTTTAGCTTCAGCCATTAACCATTCTACTGCTTCAGCAAAAGTAGAGAGAGCAGTCTGTTTTTCACCACGTTTAACATAGGCGCCCGCTTGTAACAGGCCATTTAGCTTAGCGCCTAGCGCTAATAGTTTACGATATTCCGATGATAAAAATAATTCTCTATTAATCATGTACTTGCAGGGAACACCGTGATAGATCACGGTCATGCAAAGTGTCAGCGTATGTTTTTCAGGGTCTTCGATTAACTCTATTGAATATTGAGTAGAAACAAGTCTTTGCTTATCCAGTTCTGTGTTTAATTGTTCCATTAGTTGAGTGGTATATTCTTGTTGCCCATATAATGCTTCATTAACAACAGGCAAATGAATTAAAGCATTTAATAAAGCATGAGGATAACGGCGAGACAAACGTTGAATGGTAGCTTGTATAGAACGATATTCGATGACTAACTTCTCTAACGCTGTGCCTAAAATAGGAGGGGCATCACCACCCACAAATAAGACCGCATTATCTAAAGCAGATTGCGCTAAAGAGGCCTCTAGTGCTTCGTCATCTTTAATGTACTGTTCTTGCTTACCTTTCTTAATTTTATACAAAGGGGGCTGAGCAATATAGATATGTCCACGCTCAATCAGTTCAGGCATTTGTCGAAAAAAGAAGGTGAGCAACAATGTCCTGATATGTGATCCGTCAACATCCGCGTCAGTCATGATGATAATACTAAAATAACGCAGTTTGTCCGGGTTATATTCGTCACGCCCTATCCCACAACCCAGCGCTGTAATTAAGGTTGCTACTTCCACCGAAGAAAGCATTTTGTCAAAGCGTGCTTTTTCCACATTCAGGATCTTACCTTTCAAAGGCAATATGGCTTGACCTTTACGATCGCGAGCCTGTTTAGCAGATCCACCCGCTGAATCACCTTCCACTAAAAATAATTCAGATTTAGAAGGGTCTTCTTCTTGGCAATCAGCTAATTTACCAGGTAAACCAGCAATATCTAATGCGCTTTTTCTACGTGTCATTTCACGAGCTTTTCTGGCGGCTTCTCTAGCCCTTGCAGCATCAATCACTTTGGCAACAATGGCTTTAGCATCTTGCGGGCATTCCATTAGATATTCTTGGAATTTTTCACCCATAGTAGATTCGACAATCGCTTTAATTTCAGATGAAACCAATTTATCTTTGGTTTGAGATGAAAACTTAGGATCAGGCATCTTCACTGATAAAATAGCAGTTAAACCTTCACGAAAATCATCGCCTGTCGTGGTTATCTTAGCTCTCTTTGAATAGCCTTCTTTTTCTATATAGTTATTGAGCACTCTAGTTAAACCGCCTCTAAAGCCAGCCAAGTGGGTGCCACCATCTTTTTGCGGGATATTATTCGTATAACAAAAGATCTTTTCAATAAACGTGTCATTCCACTGGCAAGCAACTTCTACAGTGATATATTCTTTCTCTACACAAAAGTAAAAAATCTTGGGGTTAACCACTGTTTTATTCTTATTTAATTCTTCGACAAAAACTTTAATCCCGCCATGATATTGAAAAACTTGAGTTTTTCCATTGCGCTCATCGGTTAAATGAATTGAAATTCCGGGATTTAAGAAAGATAACTCTCTCAAGCGTTTAGCTAAAATGTCGTAATGAAACTGAATATGGGTAAATGTTTCAGCGCTAGGTTTAAAACGCACTAGCGTTCCACGCTCTGTAGTATCACCAGTGATAGCTAAAGGCGCTTGTGGCACGCCATGACGATAATGTTGTTCGTGAACCTTACCATTAAGATAAATTGTTAAGAAAAGATCTTCTGACAATGCATTTACAACGGAAACACCTACACCGTGCAATCCGCCTGAGATTTTATAGGAATCACTATCAAATTTACCACCAGAGTGCAGAACAGTCATAATAACTTCAGCTGCAGCGCGGCCTTCTTCGGGGTGAATATCTACGGGAATGCCTCTTCCGTTATCTTTAACGGAAACAGTCTCATCAGAGTGAATGATGACGCTAACTGTGTCGCAATAGCCTGCTAATGCTTCATCAATAGAGTTGTCGACCAGCTCAAAAACCATATGATGCAAGCCAGTCCCATCGTCAGTATCGCCTATGTACATTCCAGGGCGTTTACGAACGGCATCTAGCCCTTTTAGGACTTTTATATTTGATGAGTCATAGTTAGTCGCTGTATTCACGCTTTATCACTCCACATTTTAGATACTCTCGTCACTTCCGTTAAATTACCATGTTCCACGTGAAACATTTTAACCGGTACCATCGATAAGCTATCGCTAAGAGCGCTTTGCTCAACAGCGGTAACAAAAATTTGTGTTTCTTGTTTTGAAAGTAGGGCCATCAGATCAGATCTACTCACCCTATCTAGCTCTGCAGGTAAGTCATCAATTAAATAAATTGGCTTCTTATTCGCACTACTTTGCAGTAGTGCACCTTGAGCGAGCATCATAGCACAAACGAAGAGCTTTTGCTGACCTCTTGATAAAATATCTTTAGCAGAGATCTTATTGATTGTTATCTTTAAATCCGCTCTATGAGGGCCAAATTGAGTGTGTCCAGCCTGGGTATCTTTTTCATAATTGGAGCTCAATAATTCGTAAAAATCTTGGCTTTCATCCCAACCGGCTTGATACGTTATCTCTAACCCTGAAATATTCAATAAACTAGCTAAAGTAGTGATGAAAAGAGGGATAAACTGTTCTATATAATTCTGCCGAAATTGATTCAACTGTACAGCATGGCTTGCCAGCTCTTTTGACCAACTGTCTAATTCTTTAGGCGATCTATGATTACGCAAAGCAGCATTCCGTTGTTTTAATGCTAATCCATAATCACGCCAAACGCGTAAAAATGCAGGATTAAGATAAAACACTCCCCAATCTAAGAATTTTCGACGAAATGATGGGCCGGCATCTAACAAATTATAACAATGAGAATTAATAAGCTGAACAGGAATTAAATCAGCTAGTTCTGCCGTAGAGTGTACGTCCTTGCCTGCGATGCGTATCTTAAGATCGCCTTGCAGCGGCCTCTCTATGCCGACAGGGAAATCATGATCTTCACTCACTCTAACTTGAGCAAATACACGAAACTTATGGGTATCTCGACGAATGATTCGACTAATAGCGGAGCTACGGAAAGATCTGCCTCGACTGAGGTAATAAATCGCTTCTAAGATACTGGTTTTTCCGCTGCCATTAGGACCATAAATGAAATTAAAACCAACAAGCAGCGGGTCAAATTTAATTGCGAGTATATTTCTGAGGTCAACAACTTCTAGGTGGGCTAGTGTCATGTAATGACATCATCTAAGTTTAATAAAACATTTTTTATAAAAGCATAGGCATAACAACATACAGCGAATCGCTCACGTCAGAAGGCTCAATTAAAACCCCACTATTAGGATCATTAAAAGACCAACGGATATTCTCTGAGCCGATGGAAGAGACCACGTCGAGCAAATAAGCAGCATTAAACCCAATTTCTAATCCATTTCCTTCATATTCTAATGCTATCGTTTCTTCCGCTTCTTCTTGTTCAGGGTTGTTAGCCACGATACGCAATTGGCCCGCATCAAGGTGTAAGCGTATCCCTCTGAACTTCTCATTAGAAAGAATAGAAGCACGCACCAAGGCTTGCTTTAAAGCCTCACGGGAGGCTGTTGCGGTATTTTCACCGGTACGGGGTATTAATTTGTCATAATCGGGATATTGGGCGTTAATTAATTTCGAAGTGAAAGTAAAATAAGGAGTGACCACTCTAAAATGACTTTCTCCTATGCAAAGAGATATCACTTCGTCACTATTGGGATCCAATAATCGAATTAGCTCTAAAATACTTTTGCGCGGCAAAATAACCTTTGCCTGCATATTTTTAGTATTATCTTCGCTGACAGAGCTAAAGGCTAATCGATGGCCATCTGTGGCAATACATCTTACGATTCCCTGGTTAATGTCGAATAACGAACCATTCAAGTAATGTCGAACATCTTGTTGTCCCATCGCAAAATGCGTTTTATTAATCAGCTTACGTAATTTAGCCTGACTCATTTCAAACTGGGTAGCGAAAGGCCCGTTGTCTACGTTCGGAAAATCGTGAGCCGGTAACGTGATTAACGCAAAACGACTACTGCCTGACCGTATGACCAGCTGTTCGCCTTCTAGTGCAATTTTTAAAATGGAATCTTCAGGCAGAGCTCGACAAATATCTAGCAGTTTTCGAGCTGAAACAGTTGTTGAGCCGGTTTGAACTACTGTGTCTAACGATATCACCCCAATGAGCTCAATTTCTAAATCGGTAGCCGTCAAAGACAAGCTGGATTCATTCGCAGTCAATAAAATATTGGATAAAATCGGCAAAGTCTGGCGTTTTTCAACAACTCCACTCAGCATTTGCAAGGGTTTTACGAGAGCCGCGCGCTGCACAGTTAGTTTCATGTTTAAGTCTCGAATAAAGTTTATCATTTATTACTTTGTTCATCTTTCATCCTCTGCTTTTTTCTCCCACAAGGGGAGAAGGGAAGCAGGCATAGCATTCTAGGTAGTCAAGATTCTCAACAAATTAGTATAATCTTCTTCTACATCTTGCGTAGATTGCTTCAACTCTACTATTTTTCTACAGGCATGCAATACAGTTGTATGATCACGCCCACCAAAAACATCCCCAATTTCAGGCAAGCTATGATTGGTAAGCTCTTTCGCTAATGCCATCGCCATTTGACGAGGACGTGCAACCGATCGGCTACGGCGTTTAGATAATAAATCTGCCATTTTTACTTTGTAATATTCGGCGACTGTTTTTTGAATATTCTCAATAGTGATTAATTTATCTTGAAGGGCCAGTAAATCTCGTAAAGCTTCCTTCACAAAATCCAATGTAATTGCTTTCCCGGTGAAATGCGCATTCGCAATAATACGCTTTAAAGCACCTTCTAATTCCCGCACGTTAGACCGTATACGTTTCGCCACAAAAAAAGCAACTTCATAAGGTAAATTTATTTGTGATTGTTCTGCTTTACTCATCAAAATGGCGACACGCGTTTCTAATTCTGGCGGTTCGACAGAGACCGTTAATCCCCAACCAAAGCGTGATTTCAAACGTTCTTCCACGCCATTAATTTCTTTAGGGTAACGATCACAAGTTAGAATAACTTGTTGTTGGCTTTCTAACAGTGCATTGAAGGTGTGAAAAAATTCTTCTTGTGA
>DHXK01000204.1 GCA_002413665.1 Legionellales bacterium UBA5158
AAAAGTACCTGAACGCTTACTATAAAAGAAACCTTAGCCCTAATTAATTATGAAATACTTGAATTCCCTACCATGTTTCATTACGAGTCAGTAAATAGTCTTCCACTGGTTAAACTCGATAAACTTCATATTCAGCAAGTGATTCTAAACTTAGCGCGGAACTCTATTGAAGCAATGAGAGATGCTAATACTAAAGAGCCAAAATTATTTATCGAAGTGCGTTTAGTGAATAACAATGTGATTGAAATTACTATTCTTGATAATGGCCCTGGTTTTGAACAAGCTCTGGCACATAAGTTATTTGAGCCACATTTTACAACTAAAACTTATGCAATGGGTCTAGGTCTATCTGTTAGCCGCACAATTGTTGAAAAGCATGGTGGTCAATTGACGGCACAGGTCAATGCATCTGGAGGAGCATATTTTCAAATGACTTTGCCTTGTGTTGCAATTTCATAGTCGGAAACTTTAGTTAGAATGATTTATGGTTTTTTATGTTTGATAGGGAGATTGTAACAAAACATTTTGTTCAATCCAAAATAATTATAAATATGAAAACGTGCAATTCCCAGATATTCATGAGTGGCTATTTCAGTGATAGCAACGTTATATCCATTAGGGAATGGGGTAATATAGGTAGCAATAAAATCGGAAGCTCGTGGAATAGGATAGATTTTAAAATATGAAAAATATAAAAGAGAACGTTTAAGATGAATTCCTGAGGTAACTAATACAATATTATCATAAGTATTTTTTTGTAAAATTTTATCGGTAAATTCAGCATTTTTAAAAGTATTTAAACTTTGATTTTCAACGAGAATATCCGCGCTTACAATATTTAAGTCGAGTAAGTAATGACGATAAAGCTCGGCTTCTGAAACGCCTGTGTAAGTCGCATCTCCGCCGCTAATAATAATTGTGCACTTATTCTGTGTTTTCATACATGAAAAATATTCGCTCGCACCTTTTTCAATTCTAGAATATGCAAATAAAGTAGGTTGAATGAGCTGAGTTGCTTCATCTCGAACAGTTCCTGCGCCCAGCACGATGATGGCATTATTTCGTTTCCACGTAACAGGAGCATTCATTATACTTTTATCTTGCAATTTATTTAATAAAAAGTTTCCTAATAATCCATTGCCCATGAGTAACACTAAAAAAATAACGATTAAGATAGTTAGGCGCTGAACATTTATATATTTGTATGTGAATAAGGACATTAAAAGTAAAATTGTAATGATGAATAGCATGATACTTCCCATTAGACTATTATTTATGAATACATTAACTTCTTAATGTTTGTCCCGTTTGTCATCTCAAGCTCTTAAAAAGTTCTCTGATATAGAAAAAAGGATCAATTAAAGCAGGGATTAGAGTAGGATTTTTTATGACATTATAGGTGCTAGCTAGGGTTTATGCTATCATTGTAGGCTTAATAATTAATGAATATTCTTCACGAAGGTAGTGCGCGGTTCAGTTTTAGAGAGATAATTTTATGTGGTTTTATTTTAAAAATATTTTTTTTAAAATCGGAATTTTATTATTATGTTTGGTTGGCATATCTCTTTGGGGATTTTATTGGGCAGTGCGTCCCTTAAAAATCATCTCAACATTGACACCGAAAAATTTCGGATTACCTTATCAAAATATTGAACTTCAGACTACGGATAATGTCACTATCCGAGGATGGTTTGTTTCAAATGCTAATCCCAAAGCAAAAACAATTATCTTGTTGCACGGTTATCCTGCCGATAAAGGAAATATCTTACCCTCGCGAAAATTTCTGCATAAAAAATATAATCTGCTATTTATAGATTTCCGCTATTTAGGCGAAAGTGGTGGAAGTTATAGTACAATTGGCAAAAACGAAGTGTTGGATGTACTTTCAGCGATTCAATACTTGCATAAACGTGGTTTAAATGAAGTTGGAATCTGGGGGTTTTCAGTGGGTGGGGCCGTTGCATTAATGACTGCTGAAGTTGCCCCTGAAGTGAAAGCTGTTGTCGCAGAGGCCAGTTACGCAACATTAGATAAAATGTCAGATGATTATTTTCGCATTCCTATATTAAAATATCCGTTAGGAAAATTAATACGATTATGGGGATGGATTTTTTTAGGATACGACTCAAAAAAAGTATCTCCACTAGTAAGTGCATCTTTATTAAAAATTCCTATTTTAATTATGCATTCAAAAAAGGATAGAGTTATTTCTTTTGAACATGCTGAATTATTTAAAACTAAATTGGGAAATAAATCAAACGTACAATTTTTGTTTTTTGAAGATTTACAGCATGGACAAGCACCAAATAATTATGAAGAAGTGATAGAGAATTTTTTCGATAAAAATTTATAAAAAATCGAGTATGTAACATTAAAGCTAAGTCATTATACCTAATACGATAGTAGATCTTACATGCATTCAGAATGGGTATTAGGGGTCAGGAATATTGACAGCTGTGCTAATGTGACAGAAATGCTTATTTATTTTGTATATTTATTCAACAGAAATTTGGGAGCTTTTAAGTATCTCTAATATTTAAGCTTTTGCGAGTAGGTTCGTAACCGCACTATGTTTTTCTCTTGTGAAAAATATAAATAAAGATGATTCCGTTTCTTAATACAAACTTAATGTTGTTAGTATAAGCTTGTTTATTTTCATATAACTGTAATAGTTTTGACTATAAATTAATCAAAGCTGAAACAGTCTTGAGGACACGCTATGTTAAATCGATCTATGAGAGCGCTTTTTGTGCGTACGGTTCAAGAAGTGAAAAAGAGTAGTGCTCATCTGCAAAAACGAGCCAATGTTCATGGTAAATCTGAAGTTGATCTAATAAACAATTTAAGTGAACCTTTGTATCCTTCCCACACAGAAGTTAAAAAAAGCAGTATTCATCTACAAAAACAAGCCAATATTCATGGTAGGGGAGCTAATCCTACAAATAATTCACGTCAATCTTTCTCACCCCTTTCTTTGATGTGGTTAGGGGGCGTAGGTACAGTACTGGCTGGTGGACTGTATTATTCTTATTTAAATAATACAAAAGTCCCTATTATTGATCGATCTGTTTTAAAAACCAATAAGGGCCGCACAGATTTATTAGTGGTAGGTGCTCATGAACTTGAAGCTGCTGGCCATAAGTCCTGTGTTGGGCGTTCTAGTGCGCATAAAGTGCAGCGTGATAATCCTGTTACGAAAGACATAGACTATTATTATTTTAAAGAAACTTTTGATAGAGCATCACTTATTAAAGAATTGGTTTTTGGTGCACTAGGAAGAGAGTTAGATAAAAATTTCCCTCAGGTTTTGTTGTGTGAAACACCCAGAAACGATAAAGATGATTCCTCATCATATGCCTTATTATCTCAGAGCGTGGGAGGATCGAAACCTTACAGTAATTTAGAAGCATGGGCTTATGATTTATTTGATGATTATGAATTTGCTAAATATGCTCCTAAACATTTGGGCCGTAGCCTTGCTTACGCAATGCTTTTAGGGAAAACGGACATTAAATTAGCAAATTTTGTCGGTATTTGGGATGAGAATGGAATATGTTACCCCATTGATAATGAGTCAGCGCTAAAAGCTTCTGCCGTATGCATTACCGACGCAGACGAAGCATTAGAATTTATAGGTGAATTCGCCAATAAAAGATTTATGGATCATGCGCATGAACAAAATTGCGATACACTGAATGTGAAAGATGATATTGATAGGCCAATTAAAAGTCGAGAAGATGTTAAAAAACTGATTCGGCCTGTTTTATTAGCGGCGATACAGCGTGACATTGATAATGGCCAAATTGAAGCATTTTATAAATCATTTGTGGCGCTTTCAGATGAGACAATTAAAAAAACGGTTAGCCAGTTTGGATTACTGACAGACAAAGAACAAGTTGCCTTAACAAGTCACATCCAAGAGATGCGACAAACAGCAAATAATTTCTTATCAAAAAATAAACAAGCGCATGTTGTTGAGGAGAATAAATCCACATGGTGGCGCCGTCCGTAAATTATTGTGATGAGTGGTAAAGCTAAGTCAGTGAATAATTTAATATTTATTTTTAGATTATTCACAGTGATAACAAGTGTCAGTTTTTATCTTATAGATATTTCTAACACTTAATGAATTTTTAAGTAAGTCAGCATTTCTATGCTATTATTCAGCATTTTTACTGGGGTGAGTATGAGAACTAGAAAATCGTGGTGTGCATTTTTTACAAAAGGAAGGATGATCGGTGGTGGATTAACAGCAGCCTATTTTACAGCAACAGGTTTAATAGCAAATTATGGATGCAAGAAAGCTTCAGATTTTACTGATGAGCTAATCACTACATTTTTAGGTAGTAAGATAGGGATTTCAGGAAGCATTAATATGGATATGATGTTAGGTGATGGCATGACCCTTCCTGTCGCTGGAAAAAATTTATTAATGCCCATCAATGTAGATTTAGATGAAAATTTAATAAACTTATTAAAGTCCATAGAATATGGTTGTACACCTGCAGTGTGGCTAGGTGGATTGTCTCTATTATTGCTGGCTTCTGCAGCAACTGGTGGTGCAATAATCGCTTACAATCATTTTCACAAAAAAGACGAAGTTGTTGCTATTGAGGCTCCCCAAGAAGTTGATGATCGTTCTGATTTATCAGCCAGATTAGTGATGAATCAAGTTTAAATAATTACTCAAAACAAAAAGCCCTTTTAAAAGGGCTCTTTTGTTTGAGAAAAAATAAATTCATCTCAGTAAAATAACTTATAAAATTAACAACTTTTGCTTCTCGCCATTTTTGGAGGCATAAGAGAAATATCTTTTTTGGCAGTATCTGAAGAAAATAAATTTGTTCGTAAACTGGCGAAAGTAGGGGTTATCAACAAGGTGGGTCGTATCACGACTTTTCGAGTGAAGCAAATATCTTTGCCATTCTGTTCATATCCAAAATCATTCATTTTAGCCAGCTCTTTTTTATTAATATTTAATCCATCACTGTGTACTCGGTTCCGCAGTTTTTATA
>DHXK01000038.1 GCA_002413665.1 Legionellales bacterium UBA5158
CTCTAGTTCCTATTACATTAACTGTACCTTCAATATAGGCGTCAAAATATTCACCTTCATCTAATAGGTAGCTTTTAATATCTTCCCATGCGCGAATATATCCATCTATATGCGACTCACTGATAGTGTTTACAATAGAACCTTCACGATTATTTTTTAGATATAATATTTCATGTAGATATGCTGTTTTTTCGGCTTGATAGTAAGCTTCAAATATGAATTTAATGTCCTCATGCAAACCTTTATTAAAAAGTATTCCGTTCCTTTCAATTAAATCACGCTTGATTGCTGTATAGATAACCGAGCCATCCATGTGCAATTTTAGATATTTCTTGGTTAACTCCCGTTTTGGTAGGTTTAAATTATTGCCATCTTTGCGTTGATTAACGAGTGAATTATCAGTAAATGCCCAATCGAAACCAACGAGATCAACATTTGGATTAGCTAAAATAAATTTAGTTAAATTCAGCAAAGCGTTTGGCTGCAAAATATCATCGGAATCTAGGAATATAACCCAATCACCGGTTGCATGTTCCAATCCAATATTTCTAGCCGATCCAGCCCCACCATTAACTTCTGATCTAATGACATCAACACCAGCGTATTGAGCAACCGTACCATTAATTTCTCTAAGCCAATTATTAGATTTATCATCAACGAGTAATATTTCAAATTCATTACTTGGATAATTTTGTGATTGAGCACTCGATACACATTTATAAATATCATCCATGACAGGATTGTATGTAGGTATGATTATAGAAAAATGCATTATTTATCCAAAAATTAAATAGAAAGTAACCCAAAGATAAGACAAGTAACTGCAATCCATAATACTACATATTTGCTGAGGAATTCTGCGAAAAATATTATTGAAAGTAAGAAGAATTTATCGCTATGTTTCACGTTAACTATTCACAATCACCTTGGAAATTAATGACATTGCTAAATTTACCAAATTTAATCTCATTAACCTCAGTGATGACTTTGGCGCGTCTATTAACATGATGAATAGAATTTTGCATATTCAATTCTTTTTTCAATCGTCTGTTTTCAAGCATTAATTCGACTTGAGAAAGTAGTAATGATTGAACGTAAGTGAATTCTTCTTTCATTTTAATTCCTTTAACATAAAATACGCTAAATATTACTTTTATTTGATGTTGTAATTTTATAACCAGATATAAACATCCTACATTCATGGCCATTTAATCCGATAGTTACTAAATTAGTAAAATCACAAAATGATTGGTATTCAGCTGCCTTTGCTATATGTCTGAAGCAACTAAGTTTCACTGGACACGTTTTTGTATTACACATAGTTATATCTGGCATTTAGATCAAACCTCAGTCACATTTTTAAAGTTACGTGTTGGAATACTAATTAAACCACCTTTTTCCCACCAAATTACTACGCTGTTATCTTTTTCTGAGTAGCATCCGCCGATATATTCAATCGTCTTGTCCTCATTAGTTTTTCGTGCATATACAAACATTTTAAGCGCATCTTTTACGGTTTCTATATGGCACGGCTGATTGGTTATAATCACCGCAAAGTCAGATTCCATTAAGTACAGCTTTTGCTCGTATTTTTCAACTTCATCAGCTTTTACTTGTGCTGACATGACGATAATAGCGCATAGAATCAGAATAGAATAAACTGCAATCCAGCATACCAATAGTGCGAACTCATTCAAAACGCGCCAGGTTAACTCAAGACATAATTTTGTATTTTTACTTAGTGGCATATTGTTCTCCAATACATTGAACGGCATCTTATAAATGAATTATTATGTTTGTAATGTAATATACTGGCGCCATAATGCATACTGCTGCTATGCAAACAACGCATAATACAAACACTAATTCACTCAGCCAGTTCATTTTTAGTTCCTATTGTTTGTTTAGTATCAGGCACACAGAAAAATACGTGCTGCGGTAAATCTTTTTTAGTTGGAATACCATTCCCGTAATATTCGCCAGATTTAACAGTGTTATCTATATAATCAACTTCGATTCGCAATAATGCGTCTTCAATATCAATATTACGTGTGCATGAATTTTTAACTGAATATATATTGTTTTTAGCGAGAGAATATCGAGCCATTTCATGTAGGAGCTCAGCTTTAGCAAAAGTAAATTTCATATTCACTTTTTCATTAATATAAATGATGTTTGTAGTTGGTTCCGTGAAAAAGTGCAGGTCGTGACACCTTTCTACCGATCCGCATGCCATTTTCTGAAGCTCTTGGCCGTTTATTAATTTAACTTGAGGTAATGCATCAGGCGCACTGACATTCGCCATTCCTACGGCTATTGTCATTAATGTGGCTATTAAATCGTTCATTGGTATCTCCCTGAACTTCCCAGTCATGGTTAGGATGAGTTAAGACCATCCAAATGTTCACGCCTTTTATAAGATCACTATCAAACTTTGCGTGATGGTGTGTTGCTGCATGTAAAACTAAATCTTGTAACTTGTGTGACATAAAACCTCATTTTATTAAACTGTACAAAGAGCCAATTCTTTTTTAGCGTAAGCTATACATTTCTTCTGATCCATATTATTCCAATCACTTCTTTTTTTACTAACCGCAAGATAATTGACCAACAATTCACTTCGCGGAGTATTACTTGAATGATCGCTATGTTGACCAATAGAATTAATATAATTTAACTCATCTTGAGTTGTATGCTTTCTCTCTTGTGCCATTTAAAGCTCCTTGTTGAT
>DHXK01000199.1:0-9193 GCA_002413665.1 Legionellales bacterium UBA5158
ATAAAAACTGCGGAACCGAGTGTGTAACTTCATGCTGTGAGTTGAGTTAAATAGAGTGTCATAAATAATTTTAAAAAATAGAGAATGTAAGTTTTTATTTAATTGTGGAAATTCAAACGCTAAATTCCTGAGCGCAAACCCTTTTGGAGTAATAATTAACGGAAGGTTTGCGCTCTAATCTGATTCGTTTGCGGGACTGCATATAATTAAATTCCCATCTGTGGAGGCAGGGTAGCTCCTGTTTGAGCTTCTCTTGTTGGGGCTATAGTGTCCTCATCCATCGGTATAGCTTGATCTGCAGCAGGAAGCATAGCCGATAATGATGAGCTGGCTGCAAATTGAGGTTGCACTTGCACTTGGGGTTCTGGTTTTTGACCTTTTCTTTCCCAATCACGTCCATTTGTCAGCAATTCATATAGCGTCGAATAATAGGTGCCCCTTACATACGGATTTATATTAGAGATAGTATTAATGGTTCCCCACGGAAATTTCAATAATTCATTAAAATTTTTCATATCTTCTGATAAAGTCGGACTCTTTTTGGAGTCTTCATATATTTTGATGAGTAATTTATATAAGGTTATTTCTGATAATCGTTTTTTAACGACTGATCGATAACTTGTGCAGAGGGAAGCGACATTAATAAACGTGCGGTGCTGGTGTTTGCTGCCGCGGCACTTGAAGATGCCGCTGTGTTTGGAAGAGGTGAGTTTGCTTGGGCTTCCTCAGGAAAAAACTTATTAACTAGCTCTATTAAAATTTGTTTCTTATTATTTTCTTTTACCTTGAGTTCATCTGGTTTAAGCAATAATGATTTTTTAAAAGTACGGAGAATACATTCTTTGAGTTGAATTCAGGGACTTCGGCTCGTCAGTCAATAATGACGAATGCCAATTTGTAAGACCTTTTCAAATGAACTCTAAATTGTCCTGCTTAAAATAAAAAAAACTTCTCTTTATTAAGGAGAAGTTTTTTTATTTTGTAGGTTATTTAAAGACTACTTAGAAAACTAAACATATCGTCAGATTCATCAGTCTGAAGATTAAAAGGGTTTCCTATTCCCATCCCCATTCCTAAGCCCAAAGGTGAGGGTGAACGTAATCCAAATAGGCTCCCCAGAGGAGGTGATGTATTAAAAGCAGACTGAGCAGCTGCGAAAGCATCACTCTGACTAACTTGAGTAGAGCTAGCTGCCGCTGCCTCGGGTAATTGCATAGCATTACTGGCGTGATGATGAAGACCTGGCTGGGACATGTTATGTAAAGAACTTTGTCCTGCTGCTGCAGCTAATGCAGACTCACCAAAAATTGAGTGACGGTGATAGGATGGCTGATGAGCCATCGAACTCGATGCAGCAGCTCTCTGTGATGATAGTACGGGACTAGAGAACGTCGAACCCCCTTGTTCTGCCATACCAAGTGGTGTTCGAGTGCCAAAGGCATAATTGGGTATGTGAGGTTGTCCAAACGACATCGAACTTGATGCATGTGCACCTGAACTATGAGGTTCTAGTGCAGCCCCAAGAAGAGAGTGACTACCAAAGGGGTTGTTACCAAAGGGGTTCTGGGCTGTTGCAGCACCTGAGAAAGCGGCTGGTGCAGCTGAACTACTAGGTGACGGCACATGACTTGCCCCTTGTGCAGCAGCCATACCAACAGTTGAGTGACTCGCATTTGTATCTGATATCTCTGAATTTGGCATATGTTGCCCTGCATACGACCTCAAATTTAATGCAGTTGAAGTAGGAGCGGGTAGCACGCTACTAAGACGTGCCCATCCTTGTGCAGCAGCCATAGCAATTGATGTGTTTTGAGCTAGGTGTCTTTCTTGTTCTGAGAAATATGTTGCTCGAGCTTCCTCAAATGATAAGGAACTTGGTATAAATGCACATGATAAAGGTAACGGTGCAAGTGGTTGTGGACGTTGACATTGATGTGGATACATCGCAGAACCTTGTGGCTCAAAGCCATGAAGAAAGGGAGATCGATGACTATGCTCTTCAGAAGCGCCATACATTAGTGAATTCAAAGACCAGCCTGGATAAGACGATGAACTAGCCGAAGGCATAGACATTGGAGCATGTTGAGTCTGAAAAGGTGAATGATTTACCGCTGTTGTACCAGCAGCAGCACCACCAGAACCAGGAGCAACAGATGAAGCATTAAGATAAAAAGTTTGGAAAATAGAATGAGGAGCAGCATGCCTTGATCTTTTTCTGTGTCTATGCGGTGCAGGTGCAGCTAAGCTAGGAGATGCTACATCACTCATAAAAGGATTTGCTGACGCGGCAGCAAGAGCAGCAGCAGAACTTGCAGGCTGAGCGAAAGTTAGAGGCTGAAAAGCAGCAGACGTCGCAGAACTTGCAGGCTGAACAGAAGCAGCAGCTGCAGCAGAACTCGCAGGCACAACATCTGCAACTGAACTCAAAACTTCAGTAGTCATTTCACGAAACTTAGCCTCAGAGATAAAATTTTTCAGGCAAAGTGTAAAAATAGCTTTTATAATTGTGCTCTTTTTTGTAGCCCCTTTACTTCTAAATAAAACATTTACAGTAATTGGCGTACGTGTTATTTGCGTAATTTGTAAAGAAAAAACCTCTTGAGTCATACCGAGAGTTTTAGCAATTAATCTCATTTGAGTTGGAGTGATTAGGTCCGGTAAGCTCTCAATGTTCGATTGTTCTGAATGTTTAGGTGCTTTATTTTTATGACCAAAAGTATTTAATAAATAGATAGTTTGATAACAAGGTAAATAATTTATCGCTCGTGGATCTTCCATTTCATTTCTGTCAATAATAGTTCCATCAGTATCCCTAACAGGATCGCTTAGCACATCCCCCGTAGGAGATAAAAGAAGTAATTGAGCTTCATTATGAAAATCTATTAAACGTTTAACCAAGCTTTTTCGTTCATCCGGAGTAAGTCTATCTACCATAGGAAATTCGGCTGAGTTTTCCATTAATGCTTTTCCACTTCCTAAAATTTTATCGAGTATTTCAGGTAAAGGAGTAATAGCTTTATCACTTACTGCGGCAGCAGAAGAAGAGGATACAGCATCTGCAGCAGCAGCGGCAGGAGAGTTAGATGCTCCAAATGAAGGTGCCATGGAAGGAATTTCAGTGGTAATTTTTTTGAAATAAGCGGATGCATTTAGTTCTTCACATACTTCATAAAAAGCGCGGATAATATCCGGATTGTAGATGTGAGTTTTCTTAAATTCAGACGGTGAAATTTTGGGACATTTTATTTGTGCGCACTTATAAAATTTTTCAATTCCAAATTTCCTAGGAAGTAATTTAACAATGTCTAATAGTTGTGTGTGTAATAAATAATTTGGTAATGGGATAACGGCAGTGGGATAGCCCAGTGCTTTTCGCAATTTAAGTGACACCAAACAAGGAATTGTAAGATGACTCGAAATTTTGATATCCCTAGTACACGTTCTATTTATATTATCCGGGCTTTCAATCCAATTTTTTAATGTTGTTCTATCATAGACTTTATTAGTTTCGACTAAAATAACGGGATCTTCCATCGTATCACTGCTGAATGGATCTATCAGAGCGTCATGAATTTTTATCGCAAGATTTGCAAGCTCTATCATTTTCTCAGTTGAAAGTTGAGTTGAAGGATCTTCAGGAGATTCATGCGCAATTGGTTTTAATTTTGCAGTCCTAAGAGCTTCTTCTTGTTCGCCATTATCTTCAATTAAGGCTGCGGCTGCCGCATGAGAACTACTTGCGCCAGACGCTGTACTAGATCTCCCGGGGTGTGATGTACCACTGGAACTTCTCATCTGAGAGGCTGATGCTCTAAAATGGGTAGTAGTCGCTGATTCTGGAGAAACGTTAGCTTCATCTTCATCTGAATCATCAGTCTGGGTAGTGAGCTGCGGTAATCGAGTTCTATTGATCGAACGTGCATGCTGTAGATTATGCGCGGAAGAATGAGCGGTTTGAGTTGCAGCTCCAGCTTGCGTTGAAGTGAAGCTTAGGTGGAGATCGTCCATCAAAGAATTTGAGTCGGCTGCCGCTGCCGCACCAGCGGAATGCATTTCTGACATATCAGTCAGGGCAGATGTATTATTATTTGAATTAAATTTATTGCAAATTGTAACTAACGTTTTTGCTAATTGTAAAAGATTTAAATCAATGTCTCCCTCAGGATCATGTCTAGTAACTGTGTCTTTAAAAGCACTTTTAAATTGTGCATGGAATCTTCTGTTAACACCAGCTGAAGCTTCTCTTTGTTCTAAACTTTCCCTAGCTTCTGAAAATCTTTGAGCATCGAAAGTTTCACGAAAGGGGAGGTTGATTGTGACAGGAAGAAACGTAAAGTTTATGATATCCAAAATTTCATAAATATCATGTATATTCTGATACGCATTTTGTTTGTCTTCAGTATCTTTTTTCCAAGGCATTGTTGAAAGTAAAAGTGAAATTAAACGTAAAGTATTTTCAATTTCTTTCACGCGATGAGCGAAGTTTTCTGGATTAGGAATTCTAGATTTAAAAAAATTCACTAAATTAACCGCTTCATTTTTTAGTAGATTAATATTTTTTTTGAATAAAATGTTTCTTTGCTCAGGGGTAATATTTTCAAATTGTTTATAAAAATCTACTACTACCTTTGAATGTGAAGTTGTAACTATTGGAGCAGTTGAGCTTGGCGTTGCAGCGGCAGCCGCTGCTGCAGATGAACTATAATTTGCTGCTGCAGCTCTTGCAGATGAGCTGTAACCTGCTGCAGCTGCAGCACCTGAACTTGCCGCTGCACCAAAAGAGGTAGGTTCTGAGGAGTATCCTTTGTCAAAAGCTGACAAATCCCACACAGGATGGTGATTTCTATATTCAAGGGAATAGGTGGTAGGAAGTTTTTTTGTTATCACTGAACTTAATCCAACAAAGTCTTCGGGCAGCATTTGTATTGTTGTGCCATTTGATAACTTTTTGGATTGAATCGTTACACTATTTCGCGCATTTGCTTCTGTTATATAATCAAGAATTGTATTGGCGCTAGCTTCGTAAAAAGATTTTAAAGATTCAAGATTTCTGTTCCGTTCGAAAGTTTCACAGACCTTAAGAGCTTCAGAAAAAAGGTCTAAAAAATCTGAGTTGCGATACTTGATACTCTCAGTAAAAGCATAAGGTAAAACAAAAATCTTCTCTGGATCTTTGCTAGTTTTAGCATTCGTAACTTTATTTCGTGAAACAGTCCGGTAAGTGTAATCAGCTTTAATGCCTTCAAACGTGAGTTTTGTTACTGCATTGTAAAATTGAATGATGAGTGATTGATCTTCAATATTATCAGTCGGATTTTCTGTTGCTAGAATGCGTCTTAATACTTTCATTTCTTTTATTTTTACAACGATATCTACTGCTAAGTCTTGTGTTT
The DNA here is from genome assembly GCA_002413665.1 of Legionellales bacterium UBA5158. Taxonomy (GTDB): domain Bacteria; phylum Pseudomonadota; class Gammaproteobacteria; order DSM-16500; family DSM-16500; genus UBA5158. The sequence goes on from DHXK01000199.1 coordinate 5,394, forward strand.
CTAGCGTATTTGCTTTTTTTAATTTTTGCGCAGAATCATCATCTAATTCACCATCATCGGATTCATATTTATTTATATTACTGTCCAGAGTCATTTGTCTAGCAGATAAATGAGTCAGTTCAGTGCATGCATCTCTTAACTGCTTACGTAATAGTGAGTTCATGTAATTTTCCTAAAAAAGGATAAAAATAATTCCAACCAAAGGATGGTTTGCAATTTTTGATCAAAAGGAGGTTAGTATATCTTAGTAAAACTTAAGGAATGCTTAAATATAGTACAGCCAATAGACTTTATTTAGGGAGTTGAATAAATTATATATTCTGGTTTAATTTTACTTCAGTGATTGTGAAATAGTCTTGGATCAATCTTAATTCTAAGTAAAAAAGAACACCTCATTAGATTGTCTAATGAGGCTTAAGATCAGATCAACAGCCTACATCATTAACAGTACAAGTTGTCGCCGATAGTGGATACCCTGTCCATCAGTTAATGTTAGGTGCGGGTAAATACATTATTGAAAATGTAGCAAACGCTGCTAGTTTGCCGGCGGTGGGTGCTTTTATCATTCTCTTATACAGGCGCCTATGGCCGCTGTTCTAAAGAAAGTGTGTTCTACAGTGATTAAAAAAATAAGTTTACCTACATCTAGTACTGCGAATTCTTTTGATGATTAAGCTCAAGTTTTGCTAGAAGAAAAAATTTAAATTGTTAGTTTTACTTTTGGAATTCCCCCGTCCCACTGGATAAAGAAATTTAAATAAAATAAAATAAAATTAATAGGTACCGCAACGACACTTGCAGAAGCCCTTATGTTAGAACGAAAAGGGGTGGACTTAATTGTGGCTCAAGGAATTGAAGCAGGTGGGCATAGAGGAACATTTTTAGTAAACAGGAAAGATGCGCTCATAGCAAATTTTTCTTTAATTCCCAATATCAAAGACAATGTCAACATTCCAGTGATAGCAGCTGGTGGAATTATGGATGCAAGAGGAGTGCTTGCTGCACTCATGCTGGGAGCTTCGGCTATTCAAATGGGGACTGCATTTATAAGCTGCACAGAATCAGGTGCCCCTGAGGTCTATAAAAAGGCATTATTAAAAACAAAAAATGATAATACTGTACTGACGCGTGTTTTTTCAGGTAAGTGGGCGCGTGGTATTAAAAATAAATTTATTGAAGATATGGAATTTTACCAAAATAAAATTCTAGATTATCCTATACAGAATCAATTAACTCGTCAAATAAGAGAAACAGCGGCGAAGAGGAATCAGCCGAATTATATGTCACTTTGGGCTGGGCAATCTGCTTATTTATGCCAGACGTTAAAGGCTGAAAAATTGATTCGGGATGTTGATTTGCAGGTTAGAGGGTTATTGAAGAAAGTACATTTACCTTGAAATTTTATGGCTAAATCAATTACTTAGATATTATCTTTTCGCCTCTCCCCTTGTGGGAGAGGCCGACGCAGAGCGGCGGGTGAGGGGTGTTTGAAGGAGAAGGGAATCTGTCATGACTTTATAACCTAAAACAAAGATATCGATTAGTTTTTGACCATGGTACAATAGCCGTCCTTCGAGCTGTCACATAGGCTCTTTTCACTATTAGCAGGAAACAATTTTGAACTTTGACTCATTTAAGTTACATCCACACATTTTATCAAATGTGCATGCTTTAGGTTATAAAACGCCGACTCCTATTCAGCAACAAAGCATTCCCTCCATTTTGTTAGGCAAAGATGTGATGGGTTTAGCGCAAACAGGAACAGGTAAAACAGCCGCATTTGCATTGCCTATCATACAACGATTGATGGAAGGCCCACGTTCTAGCGTACGGGCACTAATAGTTGCGCCTACTCGGGAATTAGCCCAACAAATTCATGAAGCCATTGTTGAATTATGCAAAGGGACGGGATTAAATAGCATGACGCTTTATGGTGGAGTGAATATCAATCCACAAATCAAAACTCTAAAAAGCGGCGTAGAAATTGTTGTAGCGTGCCCAGGACGTTTATTAGATCATGTTCAACAACGTACAATTAACTTAGAGAAAGTTGAAGTATTAGTTTTAGATGAAGCAGATCAAATGTTTGATATGGGTTTTTTACCAAGCATTCGTAGAATCCTACGTTACTTGCCCAAAAAACGACAAACCTTGTTATTTTCAGCGACGATGCCAAGTGCGATTAACGAGTTGGCGCGAGAAGTGCTACATCAACCTATTACAATAGAAGTCGGTCACAGCGCACCAGCAAAATCAGTGCAACAGGTTTTGTTTCCTGTACCACAACATCTTAAAGCAGATTTGCTTATTAATATCTTGCGTAAGACTCAAGTTGACTCTGTGCTAGTTTTTACTCGCACTAAACGTGGTGCTAAACAAGTCGCGCTCAAGCTTGAACTTGCGGGTTTTAAAGCAACATCGTTACAAGGTAATTTATCGCAAAATAAGCGCTTAAGTGCAATGAATGGATTTCGTGATGGCTCATTAAAAATTTTAGTAGCAACTGATATTGCAGCACGGGGAATTGACGTGACAAGTATTTCACATGTTATTAATTACGATATGCCTAGCACTGTAGAATCCTATATCCATCGTATTGGTCGTACAGGCCGCGCGGAAAAAATAGGTGAAGCATACACACTCATTCTGCAGGAAGATCAAATACTCATACGTAAAATTGAACGCGTTCTTGGCAGTAGATTAGAACAGCGTAAGCTTGAAGGCTTTAATTATGATGCTAAAGGAACAGGACCTGCTCGTCATCCTACGCTGCAGCAAGCACGGCCTCAACGTTCTTCAAGTAATTCTCCTCGAGGTAATCCAAAACCAAGGCAAGCTATGCAAACCCAAAAATCATATGCTAAACCTGCTTCAGTGAGCTAACAAAACGTGATCTGCATTTAGGCTCACAATTTTAGACGCGGAAATCCTGTTAGAAAATAGTTGAAATCTTCAACATTTAACTAATAGGATTTCATGTGAAAAAATTTATACATTAAAAAAACAGTTTGGATAGAGTAATGAAAGTAGAAGAACTATTTAATCTGGCTAAGACTTTTCTTAAAGCAAAACGTTATATAGAAGCTGCCACTTATTGTGAAGCGGCAATTAAACAAGATAATTTAAATGTTGATTACCACGAAATCCTTGCTCTAACTTATTCTAATATGCTGTGCAAAAAGCAGGGTCACTGTAACGAATTGATTGAAGCATACGAAAATGCTCTTCTTTTAAATCCTAACCGCTTACATTTGCAGGTGATCCTTAACGAGATAAAGCGTACTACGCGTGATATTTTTTATGGGTATCTTATAAAACGTAGTCATAATATTAGGGCAGGAGAAATTAAAGCCTTAGATGAAAATTATTATGCTACGAAGAAATTACAAGATATAGGTTCAAATGCATCAGTAATGCCATTCTGGACATAGAATTAAAGCTAAGTGAAAATAACTTGGAAGAAAAAATAAAAGATCTAGATGCGTTACTGGGAAATGAATTTCTTCCTTCAAATGAAAAATCTATTATGCGAAGTTCAGTACAAAATTTTCCCTTGTCTCATTATGAAGAACTAAAAAGAGCGTTGCGTCTATAACTAAATAACTTTTCTTTAATGATGAATGCTAGTAGATAATTATTCTTCAGTCTTATTGCTGACTGAAGGTGCAAGAAAGAAGTGGCGTGATCCTGACTTAAAAGTACTTAAGTGATAATTTATTAAAATACTTAATAATCATGTTTCTACAACAGAACCAAACAATTTGATTTAAAAATGAACTAGTAAGTGTTAAGCTACGCCC
>DHXK01000199.1:9239-10026 GCA_002413665.1 Legionellales bacterium UBA5158
GTGTTAAGCTACGCCCTTAATTTTTAATTCAAGTGATATGTAAACATGAACAATGCTGAAACCAATCTTAAATCCCCCGATCTCGAACAAGCTTTTTCTTGTTTACCATTGCGAGAAGCCTTATTAAATAATCTTTCTTCCCTGGGATATGAGGCCATGACGCCTATTCAGGAGCAAAGTTTGCCTCTCATGCTCAAAGGTGAGGATGTAATTGCACAAGCCAAAACGGGTAGTGGTAAAACCGCAGCATTTGGGCTTTCATTGTTAAATCATTTAAATGTTGAAAATTATGCGGTACAGGCTTTGGTTCTCTGTCCAACACGTGAGTTAGCAGAGCAGGTAAGTCAGGCTTTACGACGTTTAGCTAGGCTAATGCCGAATGTTAAAGTGCTGAATTTATCAGGCGGCATTCCTATGAAACCGCAATTAGATTCTTTAAGGCATGGGGCTCACATTATTGTAGGAACACCAGGTCGGGTGCAAAAGCATTTAGATAAAGCCACATTATCATTGAAAAAGGTGCAAACCCTTGTTTTAGATGAAGCAGATAGAATGCTTGATATGGGCTTTTTAAATGATATCAAAGCCGTCATCTCAGTTTGTCCGAAACGACGTCAAACTTTATTATTTTCTGCGACCTATCCTGCTGAAATAAAAAAACTTAGCAAACAATTTATGCAAAATCCAAAAGAAGTATTGATAGAAGAAGTTCACACTGAGCTAGATATAGAACAATGCTTTTTTGAAGTAAAAAATGAAGCCAATAAATTTTCATTGCTTAAGGCCT
>DHXK01000199.1:10129-10625 GCA_002413665.1 Legionellales bacterium UBA5158
TAAATTTTCATTGCTTAAGGCCTTATTGTTGCATCATAAACCTTCTTCGACATTGATTTTTTGCAATACGAAACAACAAACCACTGAGCTGTCAGATATGCTATCAGATGTTGGATTTAGTGCGCTTGCGTTAAATGGAGACATGGAGCAAGCAGAACGCGATCAAGTTCTAATACGTTTTGTAAATCAAAGTTGTTCTATTTTAGTGGCAACAGATGTTGCGGCACGCGGATTAGATATTAAAGAATTACCTGCAGTTATTAATTATGAATTGGCTTTTGAACACGATGTTCATATTCATCGAATTGGTCGTACCGGACGTGCTGGCCATAAAGGTTTAGCGTTAAGTTTGATTATCCCTGCTGATGCAATGCGTATTGCTGCAATAAAAGAAAATTCAATTCACCCACTGACTTGGGGAAACATGGGCGAATTGTCTAAAAGTAATAGCTCTATTTTTCGACCTGAAATGGTCACCGTATGTCCTGTCTCTTAT
>DHXK01000199.1:10675-20898 GCA_002413665.1 Legionellales bacterium UBA5158
GCACTGGACGTAAAGATAAAATTCGGGCAGGAGATATATTGGGAGCTTTAACAAAAGATGCAGGGTTACCCGGTGATGCGATAGGTAAAATTGACATAGCGGCGATTTGTTCTTATGTAGCAATACATCAAAGCCAAGCTGACAAGGCGTATCGATATTTACAAAATGGAAAATTAAAAGGTCGTAAAGTCAGTGTGAAAAGGCTGAGATAAAGTTTATTCATAAAAAAATAAGATAAAAATAAAATGGATACAATTTTAATTTTTACAGATGCTGCAACTTCTCCAACGATGAATATGTCAGTTGGAGCATTCTTATGTTTGGATAGCAAACAGATGAATAACTATGCTGAATGCAGCTTAGAAGATTTATATATTCAATTATCTGATGTTATTGTTTACCAAGAATATGAATCCAAAAAATCCACTTGGTCAGAAATAAAAACGGTAATTGATGCGCTTAATTTTATTCAGATAAATTTAGTCACTGTTCAAAAAGTTGAAATTTACACTGATTGTCAGAGCCTTTGTGATTTATTAGGTAGGCGAAAAGATAAGCTTCAAAAAAATAATTTCATGACGCGAGCGAGTAAAGAACATCCCAATGCGGATATTTATAAAAAATTATATCTTATTGCAGATAAGTTTCAAATAACCACATTTAAAATAAAAGGTCATGATTCAAAATCAAATCGCGTAAATGTCACCGATAAAGTTTTTGATGTAATAGATAAACTCAGCCGAAAAAAGTTAAGATCACTCGTAGGTTGGATTGAACGCAGTGAAACCCTACATTAACGTTACGTTGAGTTTCGCTACGCTCTACCCAACCTACGAGAAAATAAACAATTTAATATTAACAACTCTTAAAAAGGAATATATATGCAATCACGTCCTGCTGAATCCAGCGCTGCTAGCGCAAGCACATCCAATATATCTTTATTAGAAGCATTGATTAAAGTAGAAAATATTTTACCTGATGTGAGAGAGGGAATTGCAGCTCTTGAAATAGAAATGCAAGAAGCACTGCGCACAGGGAATTTTAATAAAATAAAAGATAGAGAAAGCAGTAACCTTTATAGTTTAGTTGCTGACCTAGAAAATATATATAAGGCCACATCCAAAGAATCTTTAGGAAAGAATGTTATAGCTAGAATAAAAACAGCACTTTATGATGGACATTTAATAATTACTCAAACTTCACAACTTATGTCTAAATGTATGAAAGCTGTTTCCCAGATGCTTGATGGATTATTCACTTCAGGTAGCGAGAATTCATTTTTTCCATCTCAGAAAACTGCCGTTGCTGCCACACAAGCTGCAGTAGAACCGCAGCGTAGGAATCCACTGCTGAGTGGTCATTTTAAAAGGTAATAGTCATGCTTAACAGACTTAACGAAGAATGCGACACCTTATTTTATCAAGGTATTAATAAATCGAAAAAATAAAATCTTCAATACGTTGGTCAACAATAAATTATAACGACCACTGGCGAGCCATTATGGATAGGCATTTAAGAAATCAAAGTACACAGCCATTGCCTCAAATGAAAATATTCAATAACTTTGATGTCATTGCTAGAGGTTGGTATTTCGCACTCAAAAGTCATGAATTGAAAAAAAAGAAAATTATTTCCAAAGTATTATGTCATCATCAAATCGTTATTTTTCGTGGTGAAGATGGAATACCAAAAGCCCTAGATGCATTTTGTCCGCACATGGGAGCTGACCTAGGTATAGGCTCAGTTGAAGGTAACAACATTCGTTGTTTTTTTCATAAATGGTCCTATGATGGCACGGGAAAATGTGTTGATATTCCTTGCCTTAAAAATCCTTTAGAGAATATAAAGCTTCGTTCTTATGCGTGCATAGAACGATATGGTTTTATTTGGGTATTTCCTGATGCTATTGCTGATTTCGATCTCCCTTTCCACGACGGGTTGGAAAACAAAGAATTATTATTTTTTATAGGCAAAAGTTATATTCGCACATGTCACCACCATGTCACTATGATAAACGGAATTGATAAACAACATTTAAAAACAGTACATGGTATTAATATAGAGATGGAATTAAACTATAGCGAGAATGATTATGAGGCGAATTTTTCTCTGAAAGGGATTATTCCCAAAGAAAAATGTATAGCAAGAATTTTAAAAAGAATCATAGGACCTATTTATGAATATTCAATGAAATATTCAGCAGGTACAATAGGTTTTCTGAGCACGATGAAGGGCTTGCATTTATTTGGTAATCCTAACTGTAAACTCCCAGAAACGAATATGATTTATGCTTACAGACCGTTGGAAAATAACCGTATTGAAGTGCAACCTATTTATATAACTGAAAAAAGAAAAGGATTTTTAGGTTTTTTTATCAATTATTTTCTGATGGGGCTGGCTGGAATTGGATTTTATTGGTTAAAAGCGGAAGATGGAAAAGTATACGAAAACATGCGTTTTAATTCACAAGCGCTTCTTCCCATGGATCAACCCATTTCCAATTTTATTGCATTTATTAACAAACAAGAAGCTTCTATTTGGTCTAAACATTAAAATAGTATTTTGAGTTATACAAATGCATGGTCTTATATTCATTCCAGGTATATTTTTTTTATTATTGTTTTTAGGTGAACTGAGTTTACCTAATGTTTCTCTACGTTATAGCTATCACCGCTGGGATTGGCTTTTAAATATTATTGGATTTTTTATGCAGGGACTGGTCGTGCCATTATGTGGTTATCTTATTGCAACCCAGTTACTGCCCCTCTGTTTGCCTTCAATGAAAGGGTTACTGCCATTAAGTTGGTGGGGTGCTTTTTTGTTAAACTTTATCGGCATCGATTTTATGTATTATTGGCAGCACCGACTGTTTCATAATATTCCTTGGCTTTGGAATTGGCATCGTTGTCATCATGCGTCGCCTCGAGTAGATGTTTGGGCAACAGCAAGAAACTCAATTTTTATCAATTTCTTTTTTGTCTACTTATTAGTTAATCCTATCGTTGGCTTTCTCTGTAAAAATCCATCAGGTTTCTTTGTTGGAGCGACACTAACAGCGAGTTTGGATTTATTGCGTCATAGTCAAATTAATTGGGAGACTATTCCATTACTACGAAAAATAATTCGATGGATGGGTTTAATTTTTGTAGTTCCACCGCAACATCATAGGCATCATTATGCATTATTGAAAGCCGCTAATTTTGGGGCTAATCTGATTGTCTGGGATAAGCTATTTAAAACATATTGCATGAGAAAAGAACCACTATTGACATATCAAGATCCCGATGCAATCTCTCCACTAGCTCAACTGCTTTATCCATTTAAAGTTTGATTTTGATAAAGCTGTATGGTCTAATTTTTTGAAGAAATAATATATTTTCATGGATAGTTATGCACCCACATCTAACTCAGCGACAAACAAAATCATTATTAGACGATACTCTCACCTATAAGAAGCTTGAGCTTAATAAAAAGCGAAATGAAGAACAAGATCACACTAGTCTAATTGATCAAGCTGCGGATAATTTTCATTATCATGAATGCAAAGATGTTTATTGGCAGGGAGAAAACTTTTCACTTTTGTACGGAACACCTGTTTGGGATCAGGCTACTTTTTCACAACGTTTGGTTTTAAATCATTTATATTGGGTAGCTTATTATAGTCAAATTATTTCCGCTGAAATTGCTACTATTTTTTTGAATCAAGTTGCAGCTGCTGGACTTTATACATTAGAGGATTTTCGGATAGTTTGCGATACATTAGATTTAGAGTCAAAGCAAGAGCGTTCCCATATTCAAGCCTTCAAAAAAATTGGAGAAGCGGTAGAGTGGGAATTGTTTGGAGAACGTTTATTTACCTATCCAATGCGTGGTCTTTTTGCTGAAACAATGCTATTTTCCGATACTAACTGGGGAAAGCAATTTTGGCGTAAACTGCAATTACAAGCTTATACTTTACTCTCTGCGAATAATGCTTTTCTTGCTAGTCAATATCTTATGGTCAGAGGATTAAGAACACTTAATGGCAAGCTTATTCAACATAAACTTGCAAATTATTACATGCGACAACCTGAGCAGGATAAGGCGCCGATTCCAGCTGCTATTAGTTATTATCATTTTATGGATGAAAGCTATCACTTCAATACATCAAAGTTGATTGGTCAGGATGTTATTCATTCTCTTGATGCGCCTACACGTTTTGAATCCTGGGTTATTAATCGTGGGGTTGCAGGTTGTCAGAAAGATCATTTTCATTTCTCTGCAGCTATACAAGGAATATTTTGGTATGAGCCGGCTTTATTTAATGTTATTTACAAATTACTTAGATCAAGCATTTTTTGTATGGATGATAAAGAATCTAGAAGAATGCTAAAGGCTTGTTTTACACAAGAAACATTAGGTTTGCAGAGTAGTTTTGATATGCATCGTACAGCAGTAGAATCGTATAAAGCGTTTGTTGAATCGGCTGATTATTTGTCTTCTGCAAATCGAGATATGCGCACGATGGAAAAGAGCTCAATAACTTCTTATTTAAAACGTAACCGCCATGCTATGGCGCGTTTTTAATTTTTATGAAATATTATAAAATTGAATTTACAGAAACGAATTTTGAATCAGTTGAATTACCTGAAGGACCCTATCTTTCTGATTATTTAACTGCGGTTAATTCGCCAGTGTTATTTGGTTGTCGCTCTGGCATTTGTGGAACTTGTTTAATTGAAGTAACTCCTTTACAGGGAGATTTAGATCTTCCTGATGAACTTGAAGCTGAAACATTAGCGTTATTTGCACCCAATAATCCTAATGCACGACTAGCTTGTCAGTTGAATTTAACAACATGCATTTCATTGAAAAAAATTAAGAGCCTATGACAATTAATTTAAAAAATTTTTGGTATATTATTGCTGAATCTCATGAGTTATCAAAAGATTCTGTGATTTCCCGTCAAGTGTGTGATGAATGGTTGGTTTGTTATCGCAGTGTAGAGGGTAAAGCAACTGTGATGCGAGATCGTTGCTTGCATCGCTGTGGCAGATTATCAGAAGGAACTGTTACGAAAGGACTTTTAAAATGTCCGTATCATGGTTGGGCATACGATGGGCAGGGGAAAGTGGTTGCTATACCTTCTATGGGTGATGCGGTTCCTGATAACCTTAAAGCCCATACTTATTCTACCATTGAACAAGATGGTTATATTTATGTTCGACTGATAGTGGGTCTAGATGAAATTCAGCCTTTTGCTATGGAATATTATCAAAAATCTGGTTGGAAAAATGTTCGTTTACAAAATATTTTTCAAAATAATCTAAGTAATTGCGTAGAAAATTTCATTGATATTCCACATACGGCTTTTGTACATAAAGGAATTTTTCGTTCAAGTAAAAATGAACTTATTGCAGCGAAAGTTTTACGTAGTAACGGACAAGTACACGTGACTTATTCAAATGAGAAACAAAATTTAGGAAGTTTCAATTGGTTTCTGAATCCACGAGGTCACCTTGTCACACATACAGATAGTTTTTTTATGCCAAATGTGACTTTTGTGTCCTACTCGCTGCAATCAAAATGGCAATTCGTAATTACATCGCAGTCTGTGCCGATTAGTTCTGATCAAACACGAGTGTATACGGAATTAAGTTTTCGCTTTGGCATGTTAACACCGCTGGCAACTTGGATAGTGAAACGACAAGCGCAAAAAGTAATTGATCAAGATATTAAAATACTTAATCAACAAATGTCTGTGATAAAAAAATATGGAGACCATTTTTATAATACTCCTTCTGATAAAATTCACACTTTTGTGAGTGAAATTATTCAATCTTTACAGGATAATAAAGATCCAAGATTATTACCTGATCACGAACAAGAGGTGACATTCAGGGTATGACATTACGTGGCCATGTAATTAGTTTATTTCCGTTATTCCATATGTTATGTATGGCAGCGGCTTTTTTTACCCTCTGCTATCATTTTACAGTGGTCGCTGTTTTCTCTTTGATTTTTTCTATTTATCTATTACCTATACTTTGTATGCGTGTTCATCATTGGGTTTCACCATTGAAAGAAGGTAGCTCTAATATTGCCGAGCTACATTATTCTCCTTGGTGGGCCACGCATCAATTCCAAGCAGTGTTCAACGCCATACCTATTTTTGATGCTATTTTAAGATTAATTCCAGGGTCTTATTCTATTTGGATGCGCTTGTGGGGGAGCACCATAGGTAAAGGTGTTTATTGGACACCTCTTGTTGATATTACCGATAGAGGTTTAATGGAGGTGGGTAATCACGTTATTTTTGGTCACAAAGCATCGTGTTTCTCACATGTCATTATTCATAAGCCAGATAAACTTATTCTGTACGTTAAGCGTATAAGTATTGGAGATTATGTTTTCGTGGGTGCTGGATCCCGTATAGGACCTGGAGCAAGAATTGATGATCACTTGGTGTTGGATTTTTTAACGGATGTAAAAATAAATCAGCATTTAAAAAAGGGAACACCGTGTCCAGTTGGCGCGTAAAAATTGCAGTTAAACTTATCAAGCTATTATCTCAATCTCAATATAAGCGTTTTTTAGCTGCATTACAATTTCCAGAGCAAGCACAGCAACGTGTATTTCGTGATATCACAGAAAATCTTTCTCAAAGCCAATATGGTATTGCACTAAAAATAAAAAAAAATATTAGCTATGCTATTTTTAAAAAGTTTGTTCCTATTATAAGTTACGATGAGCTTATACCATGGATTGAACAAGCAAAACACGGAAAAGAAAATATATTAACTCCGCACAAAATAAATTTCTTTGAAAAAACTTCAGGCAGCAGTGCAGCAGCTAAGTATATTCCATACAATAAGCTGTTATTGAATTCATTTAATAATATGTTTCGTATTTGGTCTTATGATCTTTTATCGTATGGACCAAAGTTCAAAACCGGGAGATTTTTTATGAGTATCTCTCCTGCTTTAAGTAATGAAAAATTTACAGTGGGTAATATCCCAATTGGACTTGAAGATGATAGCCATTATTTAAAAAATATTTGGCGTGAGCTTGTAAAGCCATTTCTTGTTTGCCCTCCACATATAACTGATATAAACAATATTAATGAATTTCGTTATTTGTTAGCCGCCACCTTATTGGCTGAGGAAGAATTAGAAATTATTTCAATTTGGAATCCCACTTATCTGCTTATTATAATCGATACTATTAATCATAATCGTGAAGATCTAATTAGAGATTTATCTAAAGGCTATATTAAGGAAAAAGATTATCATTATGCTTTTCCAGCTTTATCAATTAAGCGATTAGAGTTATTAAGAAAACCAAGTATTTCATGGCATGAGCTATGGCCAAATTTAATATTCATATCATGCTGGACATCGAGTACATCTGTGTCTTCAGCAAAAAAAATTAAAGAATTATTTCCTGATATTTTTATTCAAGGAAAAGGATTATTAGCAACAGAAGCGCCTATGACATTACCTTTAATCGGAACCTTAGGTTATCTACCAATACTGAATGAAGTTTTTTTTGAATTTAAGGATAGAGCAGGGGATATTCTTTTATTACATCAATTGTCTATTGGTGAATCCTATGAGCTTATTATAAGTCAAAAATCAGGTTTTTATCGATATTGCATAGGTGATGTTGTTCGTGTTGTTGGCATAAAAAATAAAACACCTAGTTTTGAGTTTATAGGCAGAATAAATAATACCTGTGATATGGTGGATGAGAAATTAACCGAAGTTTTTGTATTGGGAGTACTGCAGTGTATCATAAAATGTGATGATATATTTTTTATGTTAGTACCACTGATAGATGAAAATGGGTTTGGGTCTTACCTTTTACTTTCAGAACCGGGTCATACTATCAATAGTGAAATTCTTGATGTGGGTTTATCAGAAAGTCATCATTACCATAATGCTCGTCTCTTAGGTCAGCTAAGGCAATCAAAAATTATGATAGCGCCAAATATGGGTAATCTTGTTCAAGATTTTTTAATTTCTCAGGGTATGAAGTGGGGCAATATAAAAGATAAAGTTTTTCTCACAGATATACTGTTGGCTAAGCAGTTAATAGAATATGTGACTACACGCATTGTGCTGATGAATATGGTGTAAACATTTTTTTCGCATTCAGATGATCAATAAATTTTTCACAACCAGGAATTGACATTAATTGTTTTAATATTTTAAGTTTTATGGCGGCTGTTTTAGGGCCAGATAACTGTTCAATTAGCAGGATTTTTTCTGCATTATTTAATCCACCTAATACAAATTCAACATGAGAAACAACAGCCAGTGGTCCTACTCTTACCATCTCAAGAAAAGAAGCTAGACTATCCTGGATAAAATTTCTTTGTGCAGAGGAAAGTTTTTCGGGTTTAAATAAAATGGTTCCTGTTTTGTGATGTAATGCTTCATCACGAACAATATCTGCAAGCAATTTTTTTAAATGCGTATTCTGACAATGCTGAGATAAATCCTTGTAGTGATGTAATCCCCAGCCCTCTAATATGACTTGCAAGAGATACATCAAACAACTCGAATCACCTTGTTGTATTAGTTCGGTTAAATAAATTAAGAATTCACCTTTCGGTTGTGTTCTGTACTCTTGAGTAACGTAAGGTGTTATCCATTGCAAATGAGTTGCTTCATCTGAACCAATTAAACTGTATGTTTGTGCGACTTCAGTGGTGTCAGCTAATAAAACCATTTTTGCGCAATAGGCTAACCCAGATTTTTCTATAAAATAAGCTTCGCGTAACAGATGATTGCTGCACTCAGTTAAAATCTTGATTCGCTGGTGTTCGTTGCAGTTGTTAAATAATGAGCTTTTATGTAATCCAAAAAATTCTGCTGGCCAGTAATGTTGTAGCTCCGTATTGAAGTAATGTTTCTCTCTGCCTAATCGTTTCAATTTACCCGATAAAATTTTTATTAAATCTTTGTTATTCTCTGTGTGTGAGGCAGACAGACTCCTCTCTATATTCATAAAATTTTTTATGTTCATGGAGAAACCAAAAAGATGCGCTTAAAAAAGTGATGCATTAATTTATTGAATAAAAAAGACGGCATGCAGCGCTTCACTAAATGCAAAATATTCGCATCATATCCTAGCTTTGTTCGTAATGGCATGTGAGGCATATTAAGTAGTTTGACTACACAACTTGCGATTTTTTCAGATGATCCTTTTTTCTTTGCTATTAATGTTTCTCTAAATTTTACAAAATTATTTTTCTGTAGTTGATACTTACTTAAATCATTTTTCAAGGGTGACAAAATTGCATTTATTCCAAAGTTAGTGCTATGAACCCCAGGTTGTATTAAAGTAACCTGTACTTCATGAGGTGTTAATTCATAGTAGAGTGATTCGGTAAATCCTTCTAATGCAAATTTACTAGCGACATAAAGACTTTGTAAAGGAAAGGCTAAATAACCTAATAATGAAGATATATTGATAATCCTACCTTTGGTTTTGCGTAAAAAAGGCAAACACATTTTTGTTAAAAAAATTACCCCAAATAAGTTTACTTCAAGTTGATGTCGAATTTGTTCTTCAGTTAACTCTTCTAAGGGTCCAAATAAACCATAGCCTGCATTATTAATCAAACAATCTAAATTTCCATTGAGTTCATTAGCAATGTATTCCTGGATGGATAGTCTATCTAATTCATTAGTTACGTCTAGAGGTAGGATCATTAATTCGCTGTGCGTCAATTTTGTTAATTCAACACTACTATCAATGTTGCGTGCTGTTGCGATAACTCTCCATCCATCTTGCAAAAGTGCTTTAGTGATGCTGAGCCCAAACCCTGATGAGCAGCCTGTAATTAATACGGTTTTTTTCATAAAACTGCCTCCGGTATGGATGTTTCTTTTTTCTTATTATGCCAATTAACTAAAGTTTGTTGTTCTAGATGTTTTATAAAAAATATCACAGCTCGGTCAGCTGAAATTGGGGTTTTGAAATTAAATTGTATGGTTTGGAATATCCGTGTGTCACCTATCGCAAAATAAAGTCCGGCAAGTTTAGTTAAAAATAAAATGAAAGTGTTGTATAGCTTACCAAAAATCCCTTTTCGATATTTAGTAAAGACAATAGTCTGACCCTCTGTCTTACCATCTTCTGTTTGTCGCAAAGCAAACATTAAATGCAAGTGTAAAAAATCTGGACCAAATGTCACAAAACCAAAATGACCATACCAATAACTTAATGTATAAGTG
>DHXK01000199.1:21118-26624 GCA_002413665.1 Legionellales bacterium UBA5158
TCTCGTGGGCTCAGAGATGTGTAATAACTTAATGTATAAGTGAGTGGCCCTTTATAAAATCGGCCGACAAAGCGACTAAGCCAGTTTTTTTTAGGTGTACGTCCTGTATTAGTAAAGTTGATATTGTATGTGTTTATTGTTTCTGGCTCCATTTGTAATAGAGAGCCAGGTAGTTTATGAACGGTATGAAAATGTTGTTCGTCAATGGCATTGATCATGACTACATTTGGGTGGCATTTTTTTTCAAAGTGGTTTCCTAATGTGGATAAAGTTTTTATGCCTTTTAATTCTGGCACTTCAGGCAGAGTATGCGTGGGGGTAGAGCTGCCTATCCATAACCAAATCATATTGTAACGTTCCTCCACGTTCCAAGTACGTAAAGAAATATTCTTAGAAGACAATTTAGCAAGGCATGGAATATCAGTGCAGAGTCCTGCATCATTAAATTGCCAATTATGAAAAAAACATCTTATGTTATTTACTTCAACTTTACCTTCAGCTAAATGTGCTCCCATATGCGGGCAATAAGCATCCATCGCAACAGCTTTGTTATTTTCGCCGCGGTAAACAACTAGCTCTCTTCCCATTAAATTGACTGCATGTGTTTTTCCACGTTTCAATTTCTTTGAAGGTAAAAGCCAATACCAGCCTTCAGTTATTTTAAACTGTTGATTAAAAATTTTTGTTTTTATTGCTTTCATGCAACCTCACTTTCATTTTTATTTACACCTGAAAGAAAGATTCGTTGTGCATGAGGCTTTAGATTTTCTTGTGACAGTTCACATAAACAGACTAATTCATCCCCACGTTCGTAGTTTGGATTGCGGTCTAAAAAGTATTGTACTTCAGCACGTTTTTTAACATTTTTTGCTATTTGAGACCATGATTCACGTAAATGCCCATGTGGTTTTTGAAAGCTTACTATGCCACGTGATGAATTATAATTTATACCAAAATGCTCTTGGGCGAGTTGGTTCATTAATCCTTGGGTGTATTGCGGCACAGGTTTATCATGTGCTGGATAATAGTCATGACAAAATGCAGAAAGATAACGGTATGTTCGGTGGCCCTTAACTATTAATAACCAATAGAGTGGGACTAATGGTTGCTCTGCTTTTATTTCACCTGAAAAACGTATCCATGCTCTTGCAAGCTCATGTTGTCCCCAAAACTGATGATCAACTATCGTATCACCCGAGTAGAGTGTACGTTGAAGTTTATTTGCGTACAGTGTTTCGAATAGAGTTAATGTAGAAAACCCTCGTAATTGTTGTTGGCCATCGTAGAGTAAAATAACCCATTTTTTATTATTTAAATCAGTTTGAAAAGTTGTTACATCTGTTCCTGCATAATAGTAACTATAGAGTTCAAACATTGCTTGTACTGTCTCTGCTGTTAAGTCTATGACATAAATAATTTTACTGTTAAGTGTTTTCATGCGCAGACTCTGGAATGATTAAATAATTTATAATAGTAAATGATATAAGAGCTAACACTGTGCCACCTAGAATATCAATCATATAATGTTGTTTAGTTGTTAACGTTGAAACACAAATTAATAGTGCCCATATCGGTGCTATTAATTTCCAATATTTATTTTTTATTCTTAAAGTATATGCAGCTAATATGGCTAATGCTACATGTAATGAAGGAAAACAATTCGTAGGTGTGTCTGTTAAATATAATGCTTGCCAAAGGTAGGCATTAATCCCATGAAAATTAATATTTTGATGTGGTAATTCTATGGGGATTAATAAAAACAATATAAAAGCTATCGATGTCGCAAGTAACATCGAATAATAAAGAGTCGTTTGTTTTATTGAATTATTACATGTCCACAAAGCTAGAAATAAAAAAAGAAACTGTGCGCTATAAACCCAAATACTCCACGGAATGTACGGTACCATTTTATCCACTATGCTTAAGTCGAATTGTATAGGCGGATAGAGTTGTATACGTCCTGAAAAAAAATAGAGTATGCTGAAGATCGCACAACCAATGAAAATTGCTTTTATTTTATTATCATGATTAATTATTGGAATATTCATAATGCTTCAATTTTTTTGATAATCTAATAGAATTAAACGAACCCGCTTTATTTCATTTTTATATTGTCGGCTTATCATAACGTAGAATAATCTGTGCAAACTAATGAGAGCTCGCCATGAGAAAATGGTATCTCGTACATCAACAGCAGAGCGCTCAAAAAGGTTATGTCCGACTAAGCCTATTATTTGTGATATAGGCATACATAATAGCCATAATGGATTTCTAGTGACTAATGCAATAATAAAGAATGCGTACATAGTCACTACTGCGAAACAGTGCAATATTGAATTCGATATATTTTGATGTTTGAGTAAAAAAATATCCCAATAGTGTGTGAATGGGTGATCCCATAATTCGTCATTAATTCGATTTCGATAACGTGATAACGCTGCTGCGGCAGTTTTTACTGGTGCGGTACTTTTTAAGACTGAACCTGTTTTTTTCACACCTAAAATAGATAATGGTTCACCATCACGCACAACTTCCAATCCTGCAATATAGACATGAGCAATTGCTGGATCAGTATCACGTTTAACTAAACGTTTTGTTCCGTGTAGCAAAGGGTCACATATTTCTATGGGTTCAGTGATAGGCGTATTTAATTTTTCAGGCCTTAATAACACGATGTCTGCTTTTGCGCCTACTTGCAATACACCCGCTTTTAAATTAAACCAAGATGCAGGTTCGGAGGTAATACGTTTGATCGCTAATTGTGGTGAAATAAAGTTTGTACTGATTGCTTGCCGAATTAAAGATAAAGAGCTGTCAAAAAAAGCCAGATGACGACTATGTGCTCCCGCATCACTGAAACCAGGCAAAATATATTGATGTGCCATTAAACGTTGTCGTATAGCAGGGCGATTATTAGCACCACATGAAACCCAGCGAATTTGATCATCATATTCAAGCATTAATTCGCAAACAAGAGTGAGTGCATCTTTATTTCTTATTAAGGCCACTTCAGCAAACGTCTTACCCACTAGTTCTAAATCGGGCGCTTTTAAAATTGTCATTTGAGTTAAGTCACGATGGAAAGTACGGGGGAGTTTACTTAGCCATTGTTTTCTGAATTCATTTTCAAATTTTTTGTCGGCCCAGAGTTGTCGACGCTCAACACTTGAATGGCAACTATTTAATAATACACCAGTTGAAAACTCTTCAAACAGAGGAGTTAGAGGTCCATCGGCATAAATCGTAAAGGGTTCTGTTAATGTTTGGAAACGGATATTGCAATCTAATAATCGATTACAAAGAAACGTGATTGCTGGAAATAAACGCCATAACCAAGGATATTCAGACATGTCTAACGCGGAAAGGATAGTGTTGCGTAATGGTGGTCGAAAGAAGCCTGGACTTAGACGTAGAATATTAAAAAAAGTGAGTAAGTTTTCTGGATTCGGTGTCATCTGAAAAACTGCATCTCGTTCACGACAAACAGAAGCTAACATTTTATATTCTTGATAGTGGGCATGATGCGAGGGTAACGCTGCACCTGAAAAACGTCCACTGACTTTATGCCAATGCACCATGTCAACAGATATGCCTATACAACCTGCATCAAGAGCTTCTCCTGCAAGTTTGCGCATAGTCTTCAATTCATCTTTGCTTGCATGATCTTGTAAGCTGCGTTCTAGTCCCATCACATGTGCTCGTAGTGCGCTATGACCTAGTAGCGTAGACACATTAGGTCCTAGGTTAAGCTGATGTAGATGAGCGAAATATTCGTGAGGAGTCGTCCATTGCACTGCTTGCTCTAACCATAGCTCAACTAGTTCTGATGGTAGTGTTTCCACGCGTAAAAAAATATCTGCTAACGTTTGAGTATCCCCAAAAGTAACCGATAAACTACAATTACCCATTACTATGGATGTTACACCATGGCGAACAGACTCGGGAAGGCCGGGAGATATTTCTACTTCGATGTCATAGTGTGTGTGAATATCAATAAAGCCAGGAGTTAGACACAAACCATGAGCATCTTGAATCTGTAGTGAGGGTTCAGATATCTGGGGTGCTATTTTAGCAATAACACCTTTTTTTATGGCTAAATCACTTAACACTGGTGGTTGATCTAACCCATTATATACCAGTGCATTGCGAATTAATAAATCATACATGACTTTTGCAGCGGGATCGATAACAGCATGTTAGTAGTAAAGAAAGAATAAAACCCAGAATAATTCCTGCTGCACCATACCAGTAGGCACTTCTTTTAGCATCAGCTAATACAGGATTATGGAAAAGATTCGCTGAGAAATGTATAGAAACTAATTTCCATCCATTGGGATTTTTTCTAACGACTGCCGTCCAGCGTGTATTCATTTTGCGTGTGTCTCCATCCGTAAAATGATAAGTATCTGTAGAGCTACCATATACGATACCAACATCAGGGCTGAGAAATTCCGTTAATGCATCTGCCGTTGGATCCACTTCAATGCTTTTTAAAACAGCTTTATTTCCACTAAATAATCCCTCCCAGTAGGATTTGAAATCTTGGGGATTTTTACAGTTATGGTTATCTACTGTGGTAATAGTGAAGCTCTTATCTAGCAAAGGAGACAAACGATCGAAATTTTTGGTATTTAAAGATTCAGCTGCTTCTTTTCGTAAGCTGCGCAGTGCATCATGATCTGCCTGTGTATCAGCCCAAACCGTATGGTATTGAAGAAATGCAAATAAAATTAAACAAATAGATAATAGCTTTTTCATGTACAGTGTCCTTTTAAATTTAGAATTATGAGTATGCCACAGTCAAAGAAATCCATTGTAAATTTATTACAATTTTATTTATGCGACATAACCAAAGAATTAAACTATTTTTTGCGTTAATGCCGCCGTGTCATTCATTTTAGTCTTTATACTCTCGTTCAGCCTTCCACCAACTCATTGCATAATGAAGGAGTGTTAAAAGCTAATAATACTTTTCTACAAACTTTTTTATCAGGATTAAACGGCGAAAAAGCAGCTTTAGTTATTGATATGCAGCAATTTACTTTAGCTGAAGTCGCGCAATTAAATGAGATTCTAGATAGACGATTGGATGGCCAAATCCTTGAAGATAATATTCATATAAAATTAATTGATGGCACTGATAGACAATATGGCCCGGATTTAAAAAGAAGAATTGCGATACAGGTTGTTGCGCCTGTAGTTGAAGACGATTTGCTAGCAGCGCAAGTAAAAGAAGAGGATAACTGCTATACCATTGATTTATTTAACTCACCTTTCTGGCAAAATTCCTTAATTGGTAGTTGGGATTTACAACCAAGCTCTGAGGATGCAAAACTTTCTTTTCAATGGCATGATGGAATACTCGTGGCATTATATAAAAAGTTGGAAGGTAAACTTCCACCCATTTTATTTCAAAATCCTCCGTTAAAAGATATTAGTTTTTCGAATTTTTTACTTAGTTTCAAATTACTAAAACAGTTGCGCTTTGCGCATACAACACTGGTGC
>DHXK01000199.1:26670-34298 GCA_002413665.1 Legionellales bacterium UBA5158
CATACAACACTGGTGCTGCCTTCAACACCCAATATATCTTACAAAGAATCTCTTTATCCCTGGGATGCTTATAAGAACATGGTAGGTTTAAAAGATTCTACTCAGCCTTATCATGTCTTGAGCGATGCTAATATTTTATCTTTCATCAAAGATCATTTATATACTTATGATGATAAAACAAATCGTTTAGTTTCTAGGCCGTCACATCTTAGCGCTGCTAAAACAAGCGGCGAAATAAATGTTTTCCTCGTTCATAGATTATCGCAACATACTTTAGCGCAACTGTTGGATGAAGCACATAGGCGGAAAATTAAAATTAATTTCGTATTAAGTCCAGAGCAAAAATATGAAAATACACTTTTAAAATTATTCTTTACAGAAGATGAATTAAATACTTTTCAAGCAAGACTGGGCTCCTCCATCGCGTTTCCCGATAACATTCATATTCTCATTCATAAAGATGCATATGCCTACGTAGCAGAGCTGCAAACGCGATACGACGGATATAGAAATATAATGAGCTTTGATTGCGCTACCTTAGATGGGTGTGACTTACAGCGATTTCCGCATTTACCATTAGACCTCACAGAACAATTTCTCAAGAGTGGTAAATTTGATTTGTATGCACCGTTCTCAGACATTATCAACTCCTTGTTAAGAGGTCAGCATGTTGTATTGTACGGCTCTATTCCTGCATCGATTTATGAGACGTTATCGCAGTTAGCATCTGGGAAAATTGAAAGTCACACTTTTAACGGATTATTAACGATAGTAGCGACAGAAGATGATCTTACTTTTTTGCAAACAATTGCGAATAATCCTATTATCACAGAGGACATGTTGTTTAATAAAAAATTATCACACTTAAAAAATAAATATCCCTATGTTAATGTCAATGTTGCAGACTTTGATAAAGACGCAAGCTTTATAGCAATTGAACAGAAGCTATTACAACTTGAATTGGATTCTTATTTAAAAGAACGTGACACTGGCTACGGCTATTATCCTACCGATGAGAGTTTAGCGAAGCAATTTGATGCTGAACGATTATACGCTATTGAAACTGCGTTACGCTTAAATCCATGGGTGATGGTTGAAGGTCCTACGGGAATTGGTAAAACTGACTTTCTACAAAAAGTATTAATAAAAAAATATTCACTGTCATACACCATAGCTGATTGGCTTAAAAATCCAAGCTTACTGGTATTTGATGAGGCTAGTTTTAATTCTGAACTATCTGGATTAGGATCACATTTTTTTGAGAGATTTATGTGTTTACGTAATAAAATTCCAGGATTTTATTATCAAGGTAAATATATCACTTTAACAAAAGAGCATAAAGTTATTTTTCTCTTTAATCCTGCTACGTATGGTGCGGGGCGTGATACGTCAGGATTTTTATCACAGCATGCATTAAACGTTACATTTAAATTGATACCCGATTATTATTTACGCGCACGGATATTATTTCCAACTTTATCTGCTTGGGATGTCAATTTTGATAAATCTATTTATACTGGTTTCACAGCTGTTTTTGATTGGATAACACAACATAGTTTTACTGATGAAGTATTGATTACGCCAAGAGAACTCAAGACTATGGTGAATTTATTCGTTCATCGTGCACGTCAACTAGATCCAATCAACAATCCAGACCTCAATGGATTAGCAGCGGAAATTGCTTATGATATAGGTAAGCAGACTTTATTGGATCATGAATATTTGTTAACGATGTTTAACCAAATTTTCCAACCTAAAAAAAGACTACGACTTGATACTTCTATACCTATGGATTATTTTCCCTACCAACACACAGCATATTCTTTTATTAAAAGTTTTATAGAATCTTCCTATAGTGAAGTAAATAATTTAGGGTTGGGGGCAATTATTCTGGAAGGTGGTTCAAATATTGGAAAATCTTTTTTCATAGATACTTTAGTGAAAGAACTTAGCCATAAACATAATATTCGTGTATTTCATATTTCACCTACTATGCCCTTTTATGAAAAAGAAAAGCAATTGTTAGAAGCCGCTGAGTGCAAGGGAATAGTGATAGCCGATGAATTTAATACTAGTATATGGCCAAATAAATTATTAAATAATTTAGTGATGGGTTTAGATAAAGATGGAAAAGAACGATCCAATTATGGAGTCGTGTTAGTCGCGACACAAAATCCTGTTGACTATGAAGGTAGATTTACTATGGATCCTTCATTTCGTAAACGATCTATCTGCTTTCAGTTGGATTGGCCTGCTTATAAGTTAGGTGATGATTTTAAAAAATTAAAAATGTTTAGTTTATTTGTTCCTGAACAAAAGGTTAACGCTGAGGAGAATTATAATGATGTTCCCTGGTTATTCAGGTTTATTTAAATTCATTTCCGGATAAAGATTAAAACTTATATCTATGTACCAAAAAAAGGTAAGAACTAATGCTAAATAGACCCACTACAGAATTAAATGCGAGCCTCAAAAAATCTGCGACTACGATACAAAGATTTTTTCGAGGATATAAAGATAGAGAAAAATACACAGTCAATCAGTTACCTAAAGAAAATTTAACACAATATTTTGCATTTTTAAAATCCGTAGGACCAAACATTCAAGGGTTAGAAAATTATAAGGCTAGTCACGGAAAAAGATCTTTGTTGGTGGCGACATGTAGCTTCGCCCCTATAGAGGTGTTAGCTGAACTGTCTATAGATAATGCACGTACGCATGTTCCACAGCTCATCATAATCGATAATAATTTTCAAAGTGGACAATTTTGGCGTCTATTCAAAAGTTTTATCACTTCAACTTTGACCCTGCCTTTATCGACTCAGACCGAACAATTCTTACGTGACAATAAAAAATTAATTAGTCCTCGTTCCTGGCCGCAAGATCAAATTGAAAAACTTGTTATAAGTTGGTCCTCAAACATCTTAGATACATTTCGAAAGTATGGATATAGTTATATCCGATCTATAGTCATGAAGTCAGTTTATTATGAAGATGATTGGGGTTATAAAGATACGTTTATAAAAATTAAAAATATTATAGATAAAAATGAAATCGAATGTGTTTATGCTTATCCCTCAAATATTCCATTTTTATGCAGTGAAGACAAATCGAAATCTATTATAGAAAATGTTGCAATCTTAAAACCAAAATTGGCTATTTACGCAAATTACTCGCCTGCGCAAGGAACAGCAAACAAATTGATGTTGCTCGATCATTATGAACCGCAAGCTGTTATGACTATTTTAAGTAAAGAAATCGATTTGGAGACACATGGTATAACTCAATTAGCAATATTGGATATGAGGATTTATCAGTTAGATTATAAGCAAAAAATTGATTCTTCATATCGACAATTACAAGAAGCAATTACAAAAATGATACGAAAAAATCGTTATCCATTTAAACTAGAGACCACGCCGTTTCTTGCAGATTTGATTTTTAAAATGGCAGGTAGCACGATAGAGTTAAGCAATTTCTTTTACACACCTTCTCAAATTGATTCAGATATTGTCTTCTATCTTCCCATTACAGATGATGAAGCAGTTGAGTCAATTAAAAAGTTGCATAATGTGTTTCCTATGCTTGAAAGCAATTTCCCTCAATTTGGTGAACCTTGCGCAGATGATTTACCATTTAATTATCCTGTTAGAATTGTGATGGACATGGATGCTTTGCAAACCCAAGTGCTACCGCTAATGCCAGCTTATTTAAATGCTCATCCAGAGCTATTGAGTAAATATGAAAACGGATTTGAAAAAATACTTAATTCATTCTCAGAACTATTCGCTAAATTTAAGTTTTCGACACAGTTAACAGATTGTTTTGAAGAAAGTCTATGCGCATTAGTGACTAATTATTTAAAAGTTTTAAATATTTCAGATCATAACTTAAGAACAACCAACGGTTGTTTTGCACCTTGTTTGCAAAGCTTTAATAAGACAAATATTTACTTATCAACGCCTATCTCTTCAGCACAACATATTGCTGATTATTTTAATAAGATTCAAGCAGGCTCAGCAACAATGGCGGAACAACAAGAATTTTTGCCCTCCAAAAATGCTATTTTAACTAAAATAACGGTGGACAATAAAATACTAACGCATGAGAGTTTTTTAAAAGATTTAGAGGATACAATAAAACATTTACCTGAAGAGCAGGTTAATATTTATTTACGTCAATCTGAGCCAGAGCTAGCGTCTACTCATAGTTTTCGAATGTAACACTGAATTTAGGCAACTTGTTTAGCAAAATTGGCAGAGTGTGTGATAGAAGGGTAGTATCTCTTCTATTAAAATACTTTAACTTGCTGTCAAACTCATTTAGAGTACATTACCTTTAATTTCCACCTGTTATTTATCTTTTTTTAGAGTAGGGACTGCTTGCTATGCTTTCTAGAGAATTAAAATCATTAGAAAAAAATAAAGAAGAAGATTTTTTAAAATTAAATTTTTATGAGCGTTTGGGGTTAGAAGATTATATTTCCGTTACTCACGAAATATTAAAATTAGAATTAAAAAAAGCCTATCGAAAGGCGGCATTGTTGTATCATCCGGATAAAAATCCCAACTGTAAATTAAAAGCTGAGATTTTTTTTAAAGCGGTGGGTGAAGCGCATGAAGTATTGGATGATTCTAATAAACGTATTATTTATAATGCGGATCATAGCTTAGCATCAAAACCAGAGCCTATCAGATATCCCTCTTACTCACGCCCAAAACATGATTTTAATTCAGCGTCATCCTCATCTGCTTATGCTCCTAAGCCCCAGGCTGCTAAACCTGCTGCTCAACCAAAAAAAGATGACCCAAAACCCCACAGTCATTTTAGCCGTAGTACAAGACCTGATTTTTTTCCTTCATTCAATTATTCAGGTTCAACAAAGCCGAAGTCATCATTTGCGCAAGATAATCCAAAAGACACTTTAGTCGGTTTATGGCCAGAATCTGAATGGCGTCGATTCTCCGGCCTCCATAAAAGTATGACTTTAAATTTACAAAAAATATTAGATAGCAAAGGATTAGCAGATTCATTGGCAGACAGACAAAAGCGAGCGTTACGTATATTTAACGTTTTGCATTTCGTTTTACACCCAAATCAATGTATCACTTTCGATGATACCGAAAAGCTGCATCCTACTATTTTTGAAATATTATCAAAAGCAAACGAACAAGATGTCATTGAATGGGCGAAAGTGTTTAAAAAGCAAGATAATGAGAACACATTTTTAAAATTAGCATTAAAGACTCCTAGATTATGGTGGTATAAATATCCGGGCGTGATAATTGTTCTTGCTCAGGGTGCAGAAATTGGAACTTTAACCGAGCTATGTGATTCTGAAATGAAGCTATTTAATGATAAGCGTTTTCGTAGCCTTTTTCGCAAAAATATTATTAAAATTCATGATTTTTACACAATTTCTAAAAGCCAACTTGAATTATTATATGAATTTGAAGACAAGTTAAGTCCAATCAAGTCATCTGATTTAAAGGAATTATTAAAACTACCGGTGTCACAATTAAAATATATTTTACGGTCGGGTATTTTACTAAAGTTGTTACATGAAGAGCATATGAATATTTTAGGTCTCTCTCACGTAGTAGTCTCTGGAATAAACTTTCGTCATCCCTCTGCGGCTATGTATAGCTTTATAGATCTGGGCAATAAATTATTTGCGGATGGAGTTGTTCCTCAAGATAAAATTGAAAAACTTTTACTTGAGTTTTTAACTAAAAAAATTATCGAAGAAAAATATCTTGCGAGCTACTACTTCTTTAGAAATCAGTGGCTGCTACTCCCCTGCATGAGTTTACTGTCCGCTGCTGAGAAAGAATTTTACGAAAAGAACATTTTTATAAAATATTTTAAGCTAGATAGTTCTGCTAATTTCACAATTAATTTAGAGTGCAATTTGAGTGTTTTACTTGCTAATGACACAGTATTAATGAAACAAACTGGTATGCGTCATCTGTTAAATCGATTCTTGAATGATTTGGTGCGCGCGCTGTTAAACGACATTAAGCAGTTAGATCCTGATCAGGATTTCGATAGAGACAGACTTACCATAATAACATCTAGCTTGACTGCGCTAAAAACAAATTCAGTATCAAGAAATAATTTACTTGAATTAATCACGTACGCTGAAAATTCTGCCGGCTTAGAGAGTGTACCTGACAAAGAATGCAGTTTATACTATCAGCTAGCTTCCTTGCGACCTTTGGCAGATTGTCTGCCAGAATCGGCTAAAAGTTATAGCTTTAATAAATAAAACGTAACCGCGAATAGGTTATGCTGACTTCGCGGTGATTGTTGTAGCTGATATACTAACCAATTGACGATTATAAGGATATTCATGACTCAACTGATCAAAAGATATTTGTCATTACTCACCCTCATCTTTTCAATATTCTCTCTCAATGCCTTAGCGTGTGCAGATGGGACTATATTGACAACAACGGAAGAATTCAATTTCAAACAAGCGCCTGGTTTTAACGCTGATGAGACTTATAGTCAGGTTTGGCACTTTAAAGACAGCACTTATCTGGTTTGGGTTGATGTCAATTACCGTGCTCAAATCACACAAATCAAAGCTGGCAAAGCAATCACAGTTCCCCTAGATGAAAATCCAGATTACTTAGTTCAACAAGATGGTCATCATCGTTTTTCACTTGGGGTCGATAAGCTAGGTTACGTTCATGTTACCGGTGATATGCATAACTATACCGATATGACGACAGGTGTTATTACCCCTTATCCAGCACGATATCAAAACCAGAAAATTTTATATTGGCGCTCCAATACGCCAGGAGATATCACTGGCAAATTTAGTTTCCGCGGTGGCTCCTTTGACACAGCAATGAATGGTAGTGGCTGGATGATGGGTCGCTTTTTTACTGATAATAACGGAGAGTTATTTTATTCCTCACATGTACAGGCGTTCAGATCTTCTAATAATTTTGGGCAAATGGGAGTGGGTCTTTATAAATATAACACTATAACTCAAGCATGGGCTACACTAGGAGGCATAGCACCGGTTACTGATCCTAATGTAACTTATGTTCATACCGTCTTATATTGGGAATACTCTGGCTTTCTGAATACTCAGTTTCAAAATTATCAACCTGTATTCAAATTTGATAAATCAAACAACATGTATTTTGCTTTAACGGGCAATACTAACCCACAGTTAAATGGGGCTAACCGACTAATGTTTGCTAAATCCGAAAACGGTGGGCTAACCTGGAAGCGTGCCAATGGCACGGCTCTCGCTGGACTTCCTATTCGTGGCATCAGTGGCTTACCTAACTCAGCTGATATTATTTTAGATACGGGGACCACTAACTTTTTAGATGCTAAGCCAGGTCTTAACATTGATACAAATGGCAAGCCAGGCGTAGAGATTATGAACACATGGCGTGTGTGGGACGGTAGCACATGGTCGGTTAACACCAAGGTTAATTATGCCACTATGCTTACTGCTGAAACAGGATATCGCTTACCCAATAATGATTTAATATTTAATGCTACGTCTTGGAATAAACTCTTAAGAACCACTTCATTTGATAATGAAACTATAGGTTATGATTTTGTTGGATATAACCAGTTAGAATGTGTAGATGATTTTGCAT
>DHXK01000199.1:34403-39118 GCA_002413665.1 Legionellales bacterium UBA5158
GTGTAGATGATTTTGCAATAAAAACATATGGAGAAATTTACGGAGTTGGACAAAAAGCGGATAACGAAGCTGTTCTGAAAACCACAATCACATCTGCGCCCTTACCAACTGGTTGGTTAGATATGGATATTGATACTGTTTTTCTAAATTACAAAGGTAACGCAGGATTTCTCAATAATAGTTTTGTGCTCACCACTTATGGGCAAAGCTTAAATGATCAAACTGATTCACTGCATTTTGCTTATAAAAAAATGCGAGGTGATGGACAAATTACAGCTAAGCTAACTAAATTTGCTTTAGCCAATGGGTCCGCGGGTGTCATGATGCGGGAAACGTTGGATGCAAATGCTAAAGATGTCAGTCAAGTATTATTTCCGCTTAACTCCCCTCAATATTCTTCATTTTTAGCAAGACAAACAGTAGGTGCTTATCCGCTTGAAGTTAAGACCACGAATATTTTGGCACCTTATTGGCTACGTCTAAATAGAACTGGAAATACGTTTACAGGTTTTATTTCCCCTGATGGTGTTACGTGGAAACAAACCTATGCAACTACTGTTTCAATGGCTAGTGATATATATGTAGGGCTAGCATCAACCGCTGGAAGACAGAGATGGTTTATGGATGGAGCCACATTTGAAAGTGTAAGCGCGCCCGCTGATGTTTGTGTAAATACGAATCCGACGGTGACGTTATCCCCAGCGACACAAAGTGGTAGTCCAGGCGCAACTCTTACTTATGCTCTAACGGTTCTTAACAATGACCCAGCTACTTGCCCTGCGTCCAACTTTACTCTGAGCACAACTCTTCCTAGCAGTATTGCAGGTAAGTTAGATGTATCAACATTATCTATTGCGCCAGGTGCCACAGCCTCAACTAATCTTCAATTAACATCTTCAACTACGGCCCCAGTTGCTGATTATAATTTTTCTGTCAAAGCAACTAATGGGAATTATAACGGCTCTGTCAGTGGGACGTATACAGTCAAAAATTCTTGTATTTTAAGTGCACCTACAATAACTCTCTCACCTTCGAGTAAAACTACGTCGGGCTTATTACCGGTATACTACATTGCTACAATTACCAGTAATGACTCGACTGCTTGTCCACAACGAGTATTTAGTTTTTCAGCAGACTCATCAAACTATTACTTAAAGACTTTAATGGAACCTTACAATATAAACATGGTACCAGGACAAACGAGTGAGTCAGAACTAACATTAACTCCAGTCACAGGCTTGAGTCTGGGTACCTATACACCTACGGTTTGGACACAAAACGGAGGCTCAGCGAAAGCCACTTTGATATACCAAGCTCAACCTGCGGTCATCGTTCAGGTCACCTCTAATAAAACGGTTTATACCAGAAGAACGACCCCTACTACTGCGACATTCACTGTTTCAGTGTTAGAAAATAATAAGGTAGTTGCCAATGTTCCCATCGTGGCTTCATTGACTTGGCCTACTGGTACAACAAACCTTGCTGCTGCACCACTCGATAGCGGTACGCGCATTTTTAATCAAGTTATTAACTCAGATAGCGCATTAGGCAATTACACTTTTACCGTCACAGCCAATTATAAAGGACAGAGCATTACGAATAATGTTATTTACCTCGTTAGATAATTCACGATCATTCGGTAGTAAGAATATATTTCTATTCTTGCTACCGAGTTCTTCGTTTATCTTCTATTCGTGCGCGGCTGTGATTAGTAAGTATGCTGATGAGGTTGTTGATGCTTTACAATATTCAGCAAAGAGATACTAAATTAAGTGTGACGCGGTGGAAGGCTATTATACGAAGCAACACGCGCGCCCCATTCTAATAGATTTTTATTGCAGTCGTCTTTATCTAAAATAACTTCAATAAAGCACAGCGTATCCAATTGTTCTGCCTCTTGTAT
Source organism: Legionellales bacterium UBA5158 (assembly GCA_002413665.1). Lineage (GTDB taxonomy): Bacteria > Pseudomonadota > Gammaproteobacteria > DSM-16500 > DSM-16500 > UBA5158. The sequence continues at coordinate 36,307 of DHXK01000199.1, forward strand.
CGCATCTAAAAGGCTTTGATGCGTTGGTGCTTTGAATGACCGCGCCTTACCATTTTCTCCATTAAAAACACCTACTAAGTCTGCATAATTCCAATTATTGATGACATTATAGGGGCCGTCATGAATTTGGACTTCAATCGTGTAACTTGCATTATTCATTAAGAATATTATTGGTTTGAACCCATAACGAATAAGCGTTGAAACTTCCTGCGCACTCATTTGAAATGAGCCATCACCAATTAAAGCAATAACACGTTTTTGATTGTGTAAAGCTGCTTGCATACCGAGCAAGGCTCCAACTGACCAACCTATAGATCCATATTGCATTTGAATTTCAAACGGACAGTTCTCTGGTAATTTGAGGTTCATTCCATTAAACCAGGAATCCCCAGTTTCGGCGAGAACACCATAATCGCTAGTTAATAACTGTTGAATTTGCTCGAATAAAAAACGTGTGGTAAGTGGAGCGTTTAAATCATCCGGATTATCATGTACAGCTTGAGAACCGGAAATGCGTTGATAGGCTTTAAGTGAAGTATTGTTGGGTGTTAAGATTTTCATTAAGCCCTCTAAAAACTCGTTCATATAGACATTAGTGTAAACATTTCCCGCCACTGATACGCTTCCATCACTTATTACAATAAGCTTTTTGGGCTGAATATTACAAATATGTCCAACAGTCGTATAGTCATTGAAATTAGGGCCAATAAAAAAATACATGTCACTAGATTCAACGATCTCAGCGCAGCCAGAACCACTCACTGGGCCCCAGTAGATACCTATATAATTCGGATGTTGTTCTGATACGAAGCCTTTAGCGTCAGGCATAGCGGCTAATGCATAACCGCAGGTTGAACTCAAAGTTTCAATCATCTTTGTTGCTTCACAATGGCGAGCTTTACTGCCTGCAACTATAACAGGTTTAACAGCTCCATTTAATTTCGCTGCTGTTGCTTGAATAGCAGCTTGAAGCGACGTGCTATCGCTGAGTTTTTTGTTATTAAAAGCTTGTTGAGTGGGTGGCGATACAGAAAGATGCGGAATATTACAGGCAATTTCAATATAAACTGGTTTTTTTTTCTCAAGAGCTATCGCAATTGCCGCATCTATTTGCATGGGAGCATCGCTAGGACGGTGTATGAATACGCTATGCGCAGTAATATGCGCAAACATTTCTCGAACATAACTGTAATTTTCGGTCGCCAACGTATGATGCAATATTTCACCATCTTGAACCGAGTTTGTATTGGGCCCACCTGATATGACAATCACTGGTAAATTTTCAGCATAAGCACCGGCAACAGCATTAATAGCACTCAAGGCACCAACACTATAGGTCACTACCAAAGCCGAAACACCTTTTACTCGAGCGTAACCATCTGCAGCATAACCAGCATTTAATTCATTACAACAATTGATCATTTGTAGTGAAGGATTTTTCAAGAGTTCATCAAGCAAAGTTAGATTATAATCACCAGGTATCGCAAAATAATCAGTCATACCTATTTCGTGCAGACGTTGAGCTAAGTAGGTGCCGACAGTGGTCATGATAAAATCCTTTTCATGAGGGTTATTGTTCTGATTATATCAGAATCCTTTCATCCCGCTGATTCACGTTCGAGAATTTAATGAGCAGGCATTTCATCATGTATTATTTTAGGTTAAACCCGCTGATAAAATCTCTATGTCCAGGGGGAGATTTTTTGAGATGTTTTGCAACAATTTGAGTATGAGAAAAAAGTGTTAAGTCAGCTTTAGCCGAAGAAAACTCAATCCCACGATATAACGCAATCTGTAACAAATCATCAGAATCATATTGTTTTAAATTCAAAGATAAAAAACGATTTCGCAATGCTTCTGGTAAGGGTTTTCTATGAGCGAATGAAATTGGATTCTGAGTCGCAAAAACAATAAACCCAGGCAATTTTGCTTTATCGCCATTTAAGTCTACACCTGAAATTAATGCGTTTAAAATATTTTCTAAAAATGGCAGCGTGTTAAGTTCATCTATAATCACAGGCAACCCTTTATGGAAGGCATCGAGTAATTGTGTTTTCGACGTTTCAATGCAAGGCGAGATGATGTAAAAATCAAAATTGAGTTGTAATCCTGCTGCTTGAAGTGCAGCTTCAATTATCGCGCTTTTACCCGTACAAGGTAGGCCTTCTAATAATAAGCTACTTATATTAGTTAAAATAAACATAGTATCAGCTAATGATTGATTTAATATTTCATCATTTTTACTTAGTCTTATTTGTGAAGAAATTTTTGTAAACTGTTCCAATAATTTTTTTCTTAAATTTATTTTATCTTGAACAATACGAAAAATATTTTTATGCGTTTTAGTGACTAGAAAATCTTTTAGAAAAGATTTTTGAAAAGCAAGTTTAGCTAAAGAATTTTTTAATTCTTTATAATTTGGTAGGGTTTCTAATAGTTTTTCTTTAATCAAACGTTTACATTCAGGCTGCACAAGATAGCGTATTTCATCATAGGTTGAAAGTAAAGTGGCTGTTTTTAAATTCTCTAAAAAGGATTTATTAAGTATCTCAGGATAAGACTGTAAAAAATTGTTTAGCCTAAAACAAATATTCATTAAATTTCTAGGTGATAATGTAGACCCAGTATTATTTTGGTTAACGAAATGAAAGGTACTAATCAATATCTCAGTGACGAAATCACGAGACTCATAAGGAATAAATGGGTAAATCATTTTTTCTTTTAGTTCATTATCAGAAAAACCATTAATCATTAAATAATTGGCATGGCGAATATTAAAATAATGATCAACACGATTTGCATAATATTGCAT
>DHXK01000199.1:39196-40440 GCA_002413665.1 Legionellales bacterium UBA5158
ATATTGCATATTGCCGGCAAATATGACTTTATGATTTTTCAAATAATAAATTTCACCATCAATAATGATGTGAGCAGGGATTTGATATAAACCTTCAAATATTTCAAGTGTACCGTTAGGCAATAAATTAGCTTCATCCACAAATAAAATAGGAAATATATCCGATGACGCCATTGCCCACTGTTTCAATTTATCCATTCCAACAAATAGCTGTATAGTCTTATTAGAATTTTGCTGCAGGTAAGCAGAGAGTTCTTTTAAAACCATAGTGCTTTTCCCTACACCAGTCCCTCCCATCAAAAACAAAGTTGGGTCATGAGCTAACCTATGAGCTATGTTTTTAATTCTATCTGTAGAGCTTATGGTGTTGTTTGGCTCGGGCAATACAGCATCAAAGATAGTTTCAAGTGAGAAAACACTATTTTTAATTTTTTCAAGAATGGATTTATAATTTGCATACAGGAAGGGTTTTCTTTTTTCCTTGGCTAGCGCGAATACTTTATTGACGATGTCAGTATCATATGCGGATGATAAAAATTGTAAAATATCTTCACTAGTAAAATTCTTTTTGGGAATATTTAAAAAAGAAAAATAGTTAGCGTTATTTGTGATGAGAGTCACACGGCAGGTTATTTTTTTCTTTTCTCCATTCACAAATAAATACGGAATTTTACAAAAAAGAGACTTTAAATTTTCCTCAAGTTGAGGCGATAAAGAGCCATTATACATTTTTAAAATGACATGGGGTGATGGTTTGTTACTACATAATGCTTTGGTGAGAAAACCTTCATAATGGTTAAGTTTTAATTGAGAAATATTATCCGTGGTGTGTGATTCAATATTTTCAATCACTTCCTTTTTCATAGAATGATCTATTGTAAAAACCTGTGCATTAGGTTCTGTCTCTATTATTTTTTCTACCGTAAAGTTGATGTCATTTGTTAAAATAAAATCGGTCAAGCCGCTTTCAAAATGAAATCTCTCTGACAGATTTGACTTTTGATGTTTTAACATAGCTTGTGGAAGTTCGACATCAACTATAATTATTTTTAAATGTATGCGTTGTGCATAATCAACTAATCTTGCCCAACAGCTGTCTGGAAGATTTTTAGTAACTAAAATTGTAAGTTGATTGTTGGCATTATTTAACCATCCTTGCTTAAGATTCAATGACGGTAAATAAATGTAAGTTCGAAAAAGATTTTCAAAATTAAATATATTGACTGCATAATCCCACTCATGTT
>DHXK01000043.1:0-3803 GCA_002413665.1 Legionellales bacterium UBA5158
TATTTTTCATTATTTATTTTCCTATTTTTTTTATTGGTAGCCTACCAAGATGCTCACTATTTAAAACGCTTCATTTTACTTGTCGCCATTTATATTTTTACCTGCATGCTTGCAGCATGGTATGTAATTCCAATTGCCCTAGTTGCAGACAAACTTAATGTAGGCTCACAGGCATTCAGTCCTTATTCAAGAGCGTGGCTAACACCTATTTCGACTCTCTTGTCACCCACTGCCGTAAGTCCTATGCCATTATCCACCAAAAACAATCTTCTCCAACTTCCCATTTATTGTTCTATAGGCTGGGTAATATTATTATCGATTGGGTTTAATTTCTATTTAGTCTGGCAAAAAAATATCAGCATCAATAATGCTCAAAAAAAATTGACTAAGGCTTTACTATTTGTTGCCATTGTTTCAATTTTTGCAACTTGGTCTCCTATCGATTTTTGGCGCTATTTACCAAATAAATTTTCTATTATTCAATTCCCCTATCGACTGCTAACACAGACAATGTGGATAGGAACAATTTTATTTGCATTTGCATTTTTATACTTTTTTAACAAACCTGACGCCAGACACGTATTGCTAGGAATTTTTTTAGTAGGACTATCGAGTAGCTCTTGGTTACCTACCAACGATCAAGGATCTATGCCAGCTTCTGACTTCATACACAATTTAGAAAAACCTATCATCACTAATGCTTACATGATGAATATTTTTTTAATGCTCAAATCAAACACCATAACAAATCTTCAACCTCAATTTCTTAGCTCTTCTAATAATCTTAAACTACAGAAACCGATTTTTTTACCGACGAATTTATTCTACTCACATCCAAACCAAAAAATAATTATTCAAGCAGACGACAATAATAACAAATTACTCAGCGAACTAAGAGTGCAGATTTTCGGTTCCACCTCAGTTAAAGTATTTTTAAATAAACAGAATGAATGGGAAATACCTATAGGTAAACTAGCACCACGAATAAAGAATGATTTTTTTATTTTAACTTTATCATTACCTAATACAAACTCCAAATCTCTGAAAATTAAATCTTTGACCTTCTCCAGCCCTGAAGCCCAAACTATTTTAAATGAAACATCTGTACGCCCTTTTTGTACGAAAAAAAATATGCAAATTCAGTGTTACCTTAAGAATCTTCTGGCAAACACATTTGTACAACTTCCTATAATATATTATCCAGGATTATTGAGCATTACCGTTAATGGGAACCCAGTTAATTACTTACCTAGTCCTTCTTATAATGATAATTATGTTTTCGCTGGTGTTAACCTCAGTCCAGGGATTAATGAAATCAACATACAATTTGTTGGAATTCGCTGGGCAAATTGGATTAGCCTCATTGCATTTTTTATCTTAATCTTTGGACTAAGTTATTATTTTATTAATAAAAATCTGCTAAGAACCAAAATAGAGAATTTTAAGGATAAAAAATAGCATGCATTCTGAATTGAATTATTTCTCTGCTTCCCTATCCAGAATAAATTCTTTTTTCCTTTTCTTATTATTCAGCATTTTTTGTATTTCACTGATGTCTCCGATTGCATCTAATGAATACGTACCAGCACAAGGCGACTTCAGACACCATCTTGCTGCCATTGTCGAAGCTAAAAACGCATTAGATGAAAATCAATTTCCGATTAGAATCGCGCCCAGTCAAAACGATGGATTACGAAATGCATTTTTTCAATTTTATTCCCTATTGCCTTATACCGTCGCAGGAATAATTTACAAGCTAGGTTGTAGCAACCCTTTTGTTGCTTATAAAATAACAATTTGGCTTGCACTAATGCTCGCAAGTTTTTTCATGTTTCGTCTTATCACTTATCTAACACAATCAATCCCCATAGCAATTTTAAGCAGTATGGTTTATATAACTGCACCTTACTTGCTTATTAATATCAATACGCGCGGGGATTTTACTGAAGTTATTGCACAGTGTTTATTACCGATGGTGATATATTTTAATATAAAAGTTTTTCAATCCCAATTTAATATTTTAATGAGTATACTTGCTATATTAAGTTGGCAATTCTTATTGCTCACACACTTATTAACTTTTATTTATTTTTCATTATTTATTTTCCTGTTTTTTTTATTGGTAGCCTACCAAGATGCTCACTATTTAAAACGCGTCATTTTACTTGTCGCCATTTATATTTTTACCTGCATGCTTGCAGCATGGTATCTAACCCCTATTGCTCTAGTTGCTGACAAACTTTATATAAGCTCACAATTATCAAATCCTTATTCACGCGCATGGTTAACACCGATCGCTACATTACTTTCGCCCAGAGCTGTGAGCCCCTTACCATTGCCAGGAAATAACCTTCTTAATCTTCCTATTTATTGTTCCATAGGATGGATAATATTGTTATCTATTGGATTTAACTTTTATTTAATCTATCAAAAACATATTAATGTAAGTGATCCTCAGAGAAAAATGATTAAGACTTTACTTCTTGTTGTTCTAATTGCAATTTTTACAATATGGTCTCCTATTAATTTCTGGCATTACCTACCCAATATCTTGTCTGTAATTCAATTTCCCTACAGACTACTTACACAAACAATGTGGCTAGGTACAATTTTGTTTGCGTTTGCATTTTTGCATTTGTTTAACAAACCTGATGCTAGGCATGTACTATTGGGTATTTTATTAATAGGATTATCCAGTAGCTCTTGGTTACCCACTAACAATCATGGATCTATGCTTGCTTCAGATTTTATACACAATTCAGAAATAGCTGATGGCAACAGAAATTATATTCTGAATCCTTTGCCATTGCTTAAATCCACCAACATAGAAAATCTAAAAGTACAATTTCTTATTTCTTCTAATAATCTTAAACTACTGGCACCGATTTTTTTACCAACGAATTACTTCTATGCTCACCCAAATCAAAAAATAACTATTCAACCAGAGTTAGATAATAAAAAATCACTCAGCGAACTAAGAGTGCAGAGCAGCGGTTCAAATCCAGTTAAAGTGTTTTTAAATAAACAAGATGAATGGGAAATACCTATAGGGCAACTAGCACCACAAATAAAAAATGATTTTTTTATTTTAACTTTGTCACTACCTAATTCAACTTCCACATCTCTCAAAATTAAATCATTGGTCTTCTCCAACCCTGAAGCCCGAACTATTTTAGATGAAACTTCTATACGTCCTTTCTGTATTCAAAAAAATACCCAAACTCACTGTATGATTACTACTATTTCGCCCAATACTTTTGTGCAACTTCCAATATTTTATTATCCGGGATTATTAAGTATTACAGTAAATGGGAAATCAACAAATTATGAGCCTAGTCTTTTTTATAAAAATTATGTTTTAGCAGGTGTTAATCTTAGGCCAGGAATAAATGAAGTAAACATACGCTTTGTTGGGATGATCTATCCAAATTGGATTAGCCTCATTCTATTTTGTATCTTAATTTTTGGTCTCAGTTACTCTTTTTTAAAGAGAAAATCTTCACATAATCAGAATAGAGGATGGTAGATAATACGCTCATATAATAGTCTCGCAAACTTTGAATCACCAACAACAGCTCACTTAATGTATGATAAATTAGTTGCTTGTAATGTAAGGGATTAGCATGATAGTACCAGTAATATTAGCCGGTGGTTCTGGAACAAGACTGTGGTCATTATCACGAACGGGTTATCCTAAACAGTTATTATCTTTGCTAAATCATCGAACCCGTGACTTACGGGGTGACTCCTACTCGCGCAGATACAGGCTATGGCTATATTGCTACCTCAGAGGTATTGGGTGA
>DHXK01000043.1:3920-14761 GCA_002413665.1 Legionellales bacterium UBA5158
CCTCAGAGGTATTGGGTGATGAAAATATTTTTGTAGTCAATAAATTTATTGAAAAACCAAATCTTAAAAAAGCTCTAGAATATTTCAGCTCAGGCCAACATTATTGTAATAGCGGAATATTTATGTTTCGTGCATCTCAATATTTGGCGGAGCTAGAATTATATGCTCCTGATATTTTACATGCCTGTCGTGCAAGTATAAACAATGCTAGTCGAGATTTAGATTTTATAAGACTGGATAAAACACTATTTAGGCTATGCCGTAGTGATTCCATTGATTCCGCCATTATGGAAAAAACTAAAAATGCTGTACTGTTACCGCTAAACGTAGGCTGGAGCGACATTGGATCTTGGTCAGCACTGCATGATATTCAAGAATGTGATGCGACTTTTTTCATCTCTGAAGGCGAGTCTACATATATACCTAAAGCTGTAAAACATCGCCTAGCTAACTTCAGCTCGCTTAACGTCGAAATAATAGAAACACAATTAGGAAGTTATTTAGGCGACGACATTATCCGATATGAGGATACTTATGGTCGTGCAACATCCACTCCTAAAATTTAAACTACATCAGCTATTGGATTCACTTCCAATGTGTATCCCGCATCGAAAGCATCACTATAAAATTGTTTCACTGTATCTAATGATAACTCATGCAGATCCTTACCGATGTTACTGAGTTTTTTAAGAAGATCATTTGGAACAGTAATAATATGTGCAGCCGCTTTATCAGCCTGACATATATTGAAAACTTCACGCGTGCTAGCCCAGATTAATTCTAACTGCGGATAAGGCTCCATCAATTTTACTGCCGCTTCCATTATTGCTAAAGGATCACGACCTGTATCAGCAATTCGACCCGCAAAAATAGAAATGTAAGAAGAAGGGCCATGAGAAAGCGCAGAAATAACTTCTTTAACCTGCTCTAATGTCATTAATGCGGTCACATTTTGTTTTATACCAGCGGAAGCTAATTGATGAATTAAGTCTACCGAGGAATTTCCTTTTGTATTCATCACTGGGATTTTAACATATACATTACTGCCCCAGCTGGAAATTTCCAATGCTTGTAAATACATCTCATTTAAGTCATCTGAAAATATCTCAAATGAAATAGGAAGATCTTTAATGCAGCTTAAAATATCTTTGGCAAATACTGCATAATCTGTAATACCCGCCTTACGAATTAAAGTTGGGTTAGTCGTAAATCCCTTTATCAAAGGATTTTTATACATCTCAAGCATGCCCGCTTTATCAGCACCATCTGCAAAAATTTTTACTTTCAAAATATCTAAATTTTTCATATTTTATCCTTTAAATTGAAAAAATTATTTTAAGTAACCGATTCCCATTTAGTTTGTGTTTTTTTAAGTTTTGGATGTGATACAAGCAAATGCCAAATAACAGCTTGGAATGCTTCGGTATGTGGCGTGATATTCTCAGCGTTAGGTGCGGGAATAATGACACAAGCATCAGCGACAGTGGCTGTGTAACCTCCATCACGACCTACAATCCCAATTATTTTTGCGTTAACTTGTTTAGCATATCGCAATGCTGAAACTAAATTAGGGCTAATATTTTTTTTCTCATTCCCACCACCGACAGACAATATCAATAACATATCATTTGAGTTTAAATGACTTACCTGAAGCCAATGAGAAAAAACGGTCGCCCAACCTTCATCATTTATGCGAGCTGTTAATTCAGATACATTATCTGTAGGGCTATAAGCTTCAATGCCGACAATTTTACGAAAGTCATTTACAGCATGAGAAGCATTTCCTGCACTTCCACCAACACCTAAAATAAATAAACGTCCCTCATCTTCTCGTAAATGTTTGAGCAGATTCACAGTCTTTTCGATTTGAATTTTATCTAGTTGCGCAATAACTTGATTGGCTTCTAATAAAAATTGATTGATGAAATCCATAGCATTTCCTTATTTTAATATCTTTTTTTTCATCTATACCAAGTCGTCATTCACTTATTTCATCTTGCACTTTTTTGTCACAATGCAATAATGATGCTTTGCTTAAACTCTAACTTCAGAAAGATAAGCACTTAATTCTGAAATTCCATTAAAAGAACCATTTTCATAAAACCGCTGACTCACTTCAAAAGCTGCAAGTTGATTTCTGTTGATTAATGATTGATAAAGAGTAACAAGATCATAGTTCTGATTATCAGGAAGACCAGCAAAAACATCTCGAGTAAATACTTCTAAACCATAATCAATATGCATCATGCTAGGTGCACGCTTCTGCTTATCATACATTAAAATTTTGTGATTAGAAAATTCAACATTGCTTGAATCCCATTGGCCTTGATTGTGAAAAACGGTCATCAATGCTAATTTTTTCTCTTTAATAAAAGCCTCCTGTACATCAGCATAATGGCAACGCAAATACGAATCTCCATTTAACACAAAAAAAAGATTGGGCAAAAAAGATAAAGCCTTCTTAATCGCTCCAGCTGTTCCTAGTAGCACTGGACCATCAAAATGATAACTTACCCTCAAGCCAAATTGACTTCCATTCCCAACAAATTTTACAATCTGCTCACCTAAATAGCCTAGACACATGATAACTTCGTCTATGCCATTTTTCTTAAGTAAACGAAGTTGATGTGCTACAAATGGTTCCCCATTAATAGCTAGCATTGCTTTAGGAAATGATTCTGTGGCAGGGCGCAGCCTTGTCGCTAAGCCTCCTGAAAGAATGACAACAGGAAATAAAGTCATGATTGTGCGACTAACTGTGTTCCGGAAAAATCAAAACGAAAACGTACTTCGTTCAATCCTGCTTTCTGCATAACATGACGCAATCTAATTTTGTCTTCAGAGTAAAACATTAAAAATCCACCACCACCTGCACCTATCATTTTTCCACCAAGTGCACCATTTAATTTTGCAAGTTCATACCACGAATCAATCTCGGAATTACTCATATTATTGGATCGCTGTTTTTTTTGCTCCCAATGAATATTCATTAAGTTTGCAAATTCAGTCAAATTGCCATTTTCTAATGCAGCTTTACTTTTGAATCCTAATTCTTTTATGAAATGTAAATTGGTTGTCATATCGACGTCTTTCATTTTGCTTTTTTTATCTTGTTCTTGAAGTATATTAGAAGCTGATCGTGAGTATCCAGTAAAAAATAACAATAAATTATCTTCTAGGTTAAACAAAGTTTCTTGATCAATTTTAAGAGGCCATGCTTCAACTTCATGATTTGGCAAAAAATTAAAACACGTAATGCCACCATAAGCCGCAATGTATTGATCTTGCTTACCGATAGGTTCTTTTAATAAATTAAGCTCGATATGACATGCTTGTTCTGCAAGTTCACGTGGGTGAATTAAGTTTTTTTGTAGGGTATGCAACGCTTTTAACAAAGCAGTCGTAAAGCTGCCTGATGAACCTAACCCTGTGCCTGCAGGAATATCAGCCATGCTGGTAATTTCTAAATAAGGTGCACCCACGCCAACATATTTTAATGCTTCTCTGATAATAGGATGCTCGACTTGATCTATGGATTTAACGCGCTCTAACTTTGAATATTTAATAATAAGCTCTTTTACAAAGGTTTGGTGCAAAGTGATATAAACATATTTATCAATTGCAGCAGCAATTAAAAACCCGCTGTGATCTTCATAATAAGATGGAACATCTGTTCCACCACCACCAAGTGAAATACGCAAAGGGCTACGCACAACTATCATAAATTCGACATCCCATAAATTTTTTCTACTACTTGTAACGCAGCATATGCATCATGTATTCCAGCTGCAGGAGGACGTTTTAATCTTATATCTTCAAGAAATTCTGCCATTTCAGTGGCCCAAGAATTATCTACCATCGGGTACTCCCACATAAAAGTTTCGGGAGGACCCATCTCTGGCGACATTTTATAAAAAATAATTTTCTCAATACCGTAACTACCACCCAAACCATTAATATCAATTTTTCCATTACGTCCATAAATTTCAAATGAAAATAAATTCTTCCATTCTGTGCAACTCGCATGTAAAAAAGCGACTTGTTTTTTTTGGGTTTTTAGAATTAAAAAACCATTATCATCTACGGGCATATCCCAATAATAGGTATGAGCAAATCCATCTATCTCTGTAAAATCCCCTAAAAACCAACGCGCAAGATCTATCAAATGCACACCTTGATCGATCAGCTCACCACCGCCTGATAATGCTGGCTGTGCACGCCATTCCTTGTCATATCCAACACGACCTCCATGACCGTAACGTGCACGAATAAACATAAGCTCACCTAATTTACCTTGGTCTATGAGTTCCCGTGCTTTTTGAAATGTTCTATGATAACGATGATTAAAACCTATCCGAACTAATGAGCCTGTTTTTCTTGCAGCAGCGATAATAGATTCAAGTTCAGCTGCACGACGCGCACCGGGTTTTTCAATTAAAACATGCTTGCCAGCTTTGACAGCATTCAAAGCAATTTCAGCAAGAGTAGAATGTAACGTTGCAATAATAACAATATCAACATCAGCACGATTGATCGCTTCTAAAGCATCAGTCAATGCAACACAATTTGAATATTGAGCAGCAAGCGCGGTGGCTTTCTCTTCTACCTGATCTACACATGCGACTAAGTGACAACCTGATAATATTTTAGCGCGCTTCTGACCTATAAATCCGCAGCCGACTATAGCAACACCTAGTGGACGTCTCATTGATCATTACCCCAAGTTTTTCCTCTATCTTTTGGCACTATCCGGCGTAATGTATAAATATCTGAAGAATTCAAATCTTCTAAATGTTCACCTAGAGACTTCCATGGATCCCAAACTGCGCTAATTAATTTACCTGTTATGCCATCACTTTGTTTCGATGCTAAATAAACAGCAAGCGCTGCACCCATTCCTAATGGAGATCCACCGTTTTGTTTTTGTTTTAATGAGCGCTGAAAAAAAACTTCTCCTACTTTGTCTGGACCTGCTTCTAATATTTCATTTAGCAAACGCGTATTTAGGGCTCCCGGAGCAATTGCATTTACATCAATATTATTTTCTCTGACTTCCTCAGCAAGGGTTTCTATAAAACGAACTATTGCTGCTTTTGAAACGGCATAAGCACTCATGCGTGGAAGCGGATTTGTAGCACCACCACCTGAAATCTGCACAATTTTTCCATAACCTTGCGCCTTAAAAAAAGGTAACACTGCTCTACACATTATAATTGAGCCAAACAAGTTGATTTCAATTGCACGAACCCACTCTAGCCAATCGACATCTTCCGCCGTTCCTTTAGGGCCATATATTCCAGCATTATTCACTAACACATTGATGCTGCCCATCTGATCTATACTTAAATCAATTAAGCTTTGAACTTCTTTTTCATTTGAAACATCAGTAGCAAGTGTTAATAATTTCTGCCCTAATCTCAAACTGGGTATAAGCTCTAGTCGTACTTTTTCAAGTAATTCTCCATCTCGAGCACACAGCATTACGTTTGCGCCCGCGCGAATAAACTCTTTTGCAATTTCGAGACCTAAACCTTGATTTGCGCCAGTTATGATTGCATTTTTATTTTTAAGTATTTTCATTTTGCATCCTTAAACTCTATTGCGGAGTGCCAACTGCGACGTATTTCAGTTCTTTAACTTCTGCAAATGCGGATAAAAAACGATTTGCATCGAAAATAGTCAATCCTGGGGCTATTTTTTTCATTTCTTCAATTTCAATTTCTCTATACTCCGGCCACTCAGTACAGACTATCAGAATACTTGCCTTGCTCAGAGCCTCCAATGGGTCACTACACTGTGTGATATTGCCTGCCCACCCTTTAGGCAATACTTCTACTGCTGGGTCATGTACGTGTATATCTGCGCCCTGCAGAATCAACCAATCACCTAATTCCACCGCCATGGAACGACGTAAAGTATTTGTTCCAGGTTTATAAGTCAGCCCCCATAGCGCTATTGAACATTGCGATAGATCAGGAAACATTGCTAATAATTTTCGACGTATCCATTCTTTATGGGTATTATTACTTTGTTTAACGGAAGAAAGCAGCGGAGTAGAAAGTATTTTTTCATTGCTAAGGTTATTTAGAAAAGTGATGTCACGCGCTAAAGTACCTCCTGCAAAAGCTGCTCCAGGAGAAAGATACGCTTTCAGGCCAATACGATTCTCAGATTTTAAACCCCGCTCAACTTCTTTTCCGTCAGCACCCACTAATTCACAAATAGCAGCAATTTCATTAGCAAAAGTGACAGAAATGGCTAAAAAGGCATTGATGGCATGCTTAGTCATTTCGGCAGATTCAACGGACATCCATTCCAGACGGCTAGTAATAGGTAACAATAATCGCTGCAGGGTTTTTTTATCTTGAGAGTGACGAACTCCTATCACTATACGATCAGGATTTTGAAAAACAGTCAATGCTTTGCCTAACCGTAAATTTTCTGGGGAACAGGCAAAACTTATTTGTTTATCAGGAAAATGAGCAGCAATTTCTTCAAGACGTCTAATTGAACCAACAGGCATTTGAGATGACACTAGAATTAAAATATCTGAACGCACATATTCAAGGGAGTGTTCAATTTGCGAAATAACAAAATTGACATCGGCATTATCATCTTCATCAACTGGAGTATCATAAGCAATCCATAAAATTTCACAATCACGAAGGGCTACAGCTGGATCGCTAGTAAACGTCAATTTTCCGGACTGGAGTCCTACGTTTAATAAATTTTGCAATCCTGGTTCAAAGATGGGTGGATTTCCTTGTAGTAATGATTCTACTACTTCAGTATCAAAATCCAAACCAACCACTTGATTATCAAATGATGCCATACAAGCAGCAGTAACGCTGCCCAGATGCCACAATCCTTGTATGCATATTTTCATTTCTTAAACTCTACCCAATAGGAACACAATCTCTAACGCCAAGCACCCACTCATTCTCTTTTAGATAGCGCACCGTTTTAATGACACCTTCTCTAATATTTAACTTAGGCGTCCAACCCAATGCACAAATATTTTTAGTCTCTAAAAAAATAAACGGATTGTCTCCTATCCAACCTCTATCACCACCAGAATATTCCAACTTTGGAGAGACACCAAGTTCTTCACAAATCCAATGAATAGAATCATTGACTTCACAATAAGCATTTACACCCAAGTTTAGTATATTAACTTTATTCTTTGCATTCTGCATTGCAATAAACATCGCACTCAGACAATCCTGAATATAAAGGTATGATTTACGTTGCTTACCATTGCCTAAAATATGCAACTGGGTGGGATCATTACGTAATTGCTTATAAAAATCAAAAATATGTCCATGCGTATAACGCTCACCTAGAATTGAAACAAAACGAAATATCCAAGATTGAAATTCAAATCCTTCACAATAAGCAGCTATAAGACCTTCACAAGCAAGCTTAGATGAACCATATAAAGATGTTTGAACAGGAAAAGGTGCATCTTCAGGCGTAGGGATCAGACGGGATTCACCATATACTGAGCCAGTAGAAGAAAACGCTATTTTTTTAATACCATTTGCACGCATCGCTTCTAAAACATTATAAGTTGCAATTGTATTCTGTTCTAAATCACGACGTGGATGATCAGTACCAAAACGCACATCAGCATTGGCTGATAGATGAAACACACAGTCACCACCCACAAAATGGCGCTTGAGAGTATCCAAATCAAGCAAATCACTTTCAAATAAAGAAAAATTAGAATTTTTTAATGCATCATGAAGAAAAGGTCGCTGACCCGTTGAAAAATTATCTATTCCCGTAACACTCTGACCTTGTGATAACAAACGATCAACCAAACTACTGCCAATAAATCCTGCACAACCGGTAACAATTATTCTTTTATTCATCATATCTACTCATTTAAAAACATCAAATTAAAAAATTTGCTCAATCACTAAATTTAAATACAAAATGCCTCATAGTAAGAAAGCTCACACTTGCAGCGACTAAGGCAGCAACAATTATTCCAATATAAGGTGAATTCTTAATGACATATGTTATAAACCATACTATAGCTAAATTGATCAAATAATTTAAGACAAGTAACAATAAAAATTTCCATGCGTGTAACTTTAAATCTTGATTTTCTGCACGAAAAGTAAATATTCGATGCAATAAATAATATACGATAAGTGTTATTATATAAGCAATTGTAACAGCAACTTTATATTCAATATTTTCAAAATGATAAAAAAAACCAAAACATCCCAAATTAATACAAAGAGCAATGCAGCCAACAAATAGAAATCTTATTAATTCCCAAAAATGACTCCTTAAATAACCTAAAATAGACTTATACATAATGAGATAAACTCTATTAAATTTTATTAAACAACTTCTGTCATTTTTTTTAAATTTTGCTTCTAGGTCTAAAAGTAATTCCAATACATAAGTTACAATCAACTAGCGGGACAAAAAGAGGAAAATATTGTTGTGTTATAATTTCGAAATAAGGATCTAGTTCAGCAAATATTTCATGAGGAAGATTAATATGTTCGCGTTCAATAAAATATTTATAGGGTTGCTTATACCGTTTTTCATAAAAACGCTGTGCGGATATTTTTCTAGCTAAAGAATAAGCAAACCCGCCTTCACAAGGGATAACTACTGAAAAAACTCCACTTGTTTTATTGACTAATCGATACATTTCTTTAATGGCAGAAGGTAAATTTGGTAAATGCTCTAATACATGGATCGCCAATATACGATCAAAAAAATCTGCTAGATAGGGCAATACTTCTTGACAATCTCCAACAATTGTTTGAATTTCTGGGTGGGCTTCCCGTATCTGTTGAGCCATATTTTCTCTAAGTTCAACGGCTACATAATTTCGTTTTTGTTCATTCGATAATTTTTCATATTTAAAATGCTCGCCTAAACCTGCACCAATTTCTAAAGTGGTTAAAAAATTTTTAGGCGCATGAGAGACTGCATATTGATGATTAAATTTTTCAATATGACGATAAGATTTACGATTGGCCAATTGTTCATGCCAAAACTTCATAAAATCGTCATTAATATACTGTTGCTCTTCTGAGAGAACAGGAAAAACTTTAGGCCAATTAGTTGATTTCATTTTCCCTGCACTTGAAGCTTTCGCTTTTATTTAAACTACTAGAAGTCACAGTACGATCTATAATGTACAAAGGTCGTCTTTTAACTTCATCATAAATACGTCCAATGTATTCACCAATAAGACCCAAAGAAAGTAACTGAACACCAGAAAAAAATGTGACGACTAAGACTGTTGTTGATAGGCCTGGCGTTAAATCTATTCCAATTATTTTTTGAGCCACATACCAAATGCCGACTAGAAAACTAAACCCTGCAACAACTGCACCACTGATTGACATTATTTGTAATGGGCGACTACTGAAACTGATAAGTCCATTTAATCCAATCTTAAGAGAACCTGTGAAACGGTTGTAATGTCCTTTCCCAGCAAACCTTTCATCTCTGTCGTATCCAACAGCAGTTTGTTTAAATCCGACATAAGCCACTAAACCACGAAGAAATCCATGAGACTCGTGAAGATTACGAAGTTCTTCAATGACACGCCTGGTCATTACACGAAAATCTCCCGTGTTTAAAGGAATTTCTACATCACTAAGTTTGTTGATAATTTTATAACCAAAGTAAGATAAAATACGCTTGAAGAGAGTTTCGCCTTTGCGGGAATTACGCTTTGCATAAACGACTTCGTAACTGTCACCCAGCTTATTATACATCGCTTCAATTAACTCTGGTGGATCCTGCAGATCAACATCAATCACAACACAAGCTTTACCTTTACAATAAAATACTCCTGCTAGAGTGGCGGCAGGTTGGCCAAATCGTCGGGAAAAAACTAGGAGTTGTATATTAGAATTACGTTCAATTTCTTGCAAAATAACTTGTTCTGTATTATCTGGTGAAGGATCAAGACAAAAAATAATTTCATAGCTGAGATTCATTTTATGAATGACAGCCTCCATTCTATTTAAAAATGGTTTTATATTTCTGACTTCTTGATAGACAGGAACAATGATGGATAATTGTTTGACTTCCTTTTCATCCATGAGTTACACCTTTTTATTAAATTAATAATTCGAGCAGCTTATCCATTATTAAGCCCTGATTTATGATAAATATGAAACTGTCTATCAGCTGTTAGTTAATCTGCATAGAACACCCTTAAAGAAGCTTACGCTTTTTACAATGTATAGGGATATTCCAGGAGTACCAGCAATCAATCTTGGCATAGATCATAAACTACTTCTATTCTAAATGCCTGTAGATTTGTCATAATCATCATAAACCGCTAAATGTTTATATAGCCAGTGGTGAATATCTGCACCAGTGGTAGGAGAAACGTGCTAGTTTAGCTAATTTTAAAGGCATAAATTATCGCTGCTCGATTTATCTATGAACCAGAATCTAGAACTTAAAAGCTTTGTAGTGCATGGTTAGTGCTAACTCTACTTCACTATAGAATGGAAATACTTAAATTTTTAAAATTCTAAAAATTTAATATGCAAAAGAAGATTCGCAGTAAAACCACAAAGCCTTGTAGTGTGTACTTTGCTTTGTATGTTTTGGTTTAGTGCGGTGATCTTTACAGCTTCGTTCAATGATTTCATATCTAATAAATTCAAAACTTCTTCTGTTGCAAAATATTTTCGCCCTAGGTGATGCAAAAGAAATCGATGAACGTGTTTAGGTAGCCAGTGAAGTAATGGCAATACAGTATGAACTTCAACAGGATGCCATCGGTTGGGTGTTGTAATCCAAACAGATTTACGGGCTACACGTTGCGCCTCTCTCAACATCTTAAC